>DNYS01000098.1:0-135 GCA_003506735.1 Nitrospinota bacterium | reverse complement strand
GGATGGACCGACGGCCTTCCCGTCGTCCCGCCGACGCGGGAGAAGGTGAACGCCCTCCTCCGGGCGGCTGGGCTCGCGCCGGATGAGATTATGGGAGAGGTAGCGCCCAACTACGGCGACGCCACGGCGGAGAAG
>DNYS01000209.1:14456-17395 GCA_003506735.1 Nitrospinota bacterium | reverse complement strand
ACATCCCGGAAGGGGACGTCGCCCATGAATTTGAGGCCCGTCATGATCATCCGCGCCACCCAGAACAAGATGATGTCAAAGCCGGTGACAAGGACCGAGGTGGGGTAGAAATAGTCGAGGTCCTTGTTTTTCTCCGGCCAGCCGAATGTCGAAAACGGCCAGAGAGCCGAGCTGAACCAGGTGTCGAGCACATCCGTCTCGCGGCGCAGGTTCGGGTCATCGGGGTCTTCTCGCGAGACGATGACCTCTCCCGTCTCGTCGTTGTACCAGGCGGGAATCTGGTGGCCCCACCATATCTGGCGGCTGATACACCAATCGCGGATATTGGTCATCCAATCGAAATAGGTGGCCTCCCATTGCTGGGGGACGATGCGGATGCGCCCATCCTGAACGGCGCGGATGGCTTCCTCGGCGAGCGGCTTGGTCCGCACGAACCACTGCTTCGAAAGGTAGGGTTCGATGGGGGTGGCGCACCGGTAGCAGACGCCCACCGAATGGGAGTGCGCCTTGATCTGGCGGACGAGCCCCAGGTTTTCCATGTCGGTCACCACCACCTTGCGCGCTTCATAGCGGCCGAGGCCTTCATAGGGCCCCCCGTTGGCGTTGATGGTGCCGTCCGGGTTGAGGATGTTGATCTGGGGAAGATCGTTCCGGAGGCCGGCCTCGTAGTCGTTCGGGTCGTGTGCGGGGGTCACCTTGACCGCGCCCGATCCGAATTCGGGATCGACGAACGAGTCGGCGATGACCGGAATCTCTCGGTCGAGGAGCGGAAGACGGAGCATCTTGCCGACGAGATGCTTGTATCGCTCATCGTCCGGGTGGACGGCCACGGCGGTGTCGCCCAGCATGGTCTCGGGCCGGGTGGTGGAGATGGTGAGGCCTTCGCCCCCCTCCATAAGAGGGTAGTGGAAATCCCACAGATGGCCGTCGCGGTCTTCGTGTTCCACTTCGAGGTCGGAGACGGCGGTTCCGCAGCGGGGGCACCAATTGACCAGATAGTCGCCCCGGTAAATCAGCCCCTCCTCGTAGAGGCTGACAAATTCTTCGCGGACGGCGCGCGAGAGGCCCTCGTCCATGGTGAAGCGCTCCCGCTCCCAATCGCAGGAGGCGCCCAGCTTTTTGAGTTGGTGAATGATGGTGCCGCCGCTTTCCTCTTTCCACTCCCAGACGCGCTTGACGAAATTCTCCCGGCCGAGGCTCTCGCGGGTCTTCCCTTCGCTGGCGAGCTGGCGCTCGACCACGTTCTGGGTGGCGATTCCGGCATGGTCCATTCCGGGCATCCAGCACACGTTGTATCCCTGCATCCTTTTCCAGCGGACAAGGATATCCTGGAGCGTGTTGTTCAGGGCGTGGCCCATGTGGAGGGAGCCGGTGACGTTTGGCGGGGGAATGACGATCGAGTAGGGCTTGCGGCTATCGTCGGCGGTCCCGTGAAAGTAGTTTTTCTCGAGCCAATGGGCGTACCAGCGGTTTTCCACCGCTTTGGGATCGTAGCGGGGGTCTAACAAAAATTATTCTCCGCGTTTGATTTTTTCGATTTCTCGAAGAACGATTTTTTCCACCATATCCGGAAGTTGTTCGACAACGAGGGATTCGATTCGCCGGAGGAGGGCGGGGACGATGGCTTCCACGGTCTGCTCCAGGCTCTTTTGGATGCTTTCATTGACAATATCCATGCCCTCCACCGCGCCCGGTGCCGGTTGGGTAGAGGAGGGGGCATCGGCCGTTTCGGGGATCACTCCAGCGGCCAGCGGTGCAGTGAGTTCTTCCTCGAGGGCGGCATCCGGTCCGGGAGAACTCTCGCTGGCGGACCCCTGAGCAACGGGGGCCGCCTCGGCCGGCTCATTATCGTGGTCATGTGGCACCGAAAATATCTCGGGCGATTGAGAAGAAGGTGCGTGCTCGGGATCCTCCTCCAAGTCGAACTGTTCCCAGAATTTTTCATCCTCCGGAGTCAGTTCGCCCTCTACATCGGCCGGCGCGGCTACATCTGCAAATTCCGCCGCTTCGCTCTCCGGCCCGGCGGCGGCCTCGGGCACCTCTCCGGCCTCGGCGGCGGGGGCCTCCGTATCCCTTTCAGCGTCACCGGCAGGCTCTTCTTCGACAGTCCCCGTTTCCCTGAATTCCATCTCTTCGAGGAATTGTTCCGCCTCTATCGCGGTGGTCCCGTAATCCGATTCTGCTTTTGGGGCCGCCTGCGCATCCGGGGTGTTTTCTTCCTGATCCAAGTCCTCGGCGGCGAGTTCATCCTGAATGGCGGCTAAATCCTGCTCGGCTGCTGTGATCTGGTCGTCCGCCAGATGTTCGAGCCCGTCTTCATCATGGTCGGGTGTGTCCTCGAAATCGGCTGCGATCTCCGCCTGGATGGAAGCCAGCTCGACCTCGACAGCTTCCAATTCCGCCTCATCTTCGATTTCCGATTCCCGGGTGGCATCCTCTCCGGCGGAGATTTTTTCCTGTGCCAGGGCATCGAACTCCTCGGCCAATTCATTTTCCGCCGCCAACAGGGTGGGGTCAATTTCCTCTCCGGAGAAGGGCGGGAAGAGGTCTTCAAGTGCGGCCTCATCGATGGCGGGGCCTTCGTCGGCCGTGGCCTCGAATTCATCGGCCAGGGCATCCTCCACCGCCATCATGGTGGGATCGATCTCCGCTGCGGACGCGAGAGGGGGGTCCTCCGCCTCTGCCGCAGGGGATGGTTCCGTAACGAGTTCTTCGGAGGGAGGCGCCGTATCCTCGGTCGTGGGTGCCCCGGCCGGTTCGGCGCCGGTATCCATATCGAATCCGTCGAATATATCGTCGTCGTCCAAATCTTTCAGTGGGTCGGCGTCCGCTGACGGGGCCACCTCTCCGGCAGGGGCGGCGGGTGCATCCTCCTCCAGGGCAGGAGGTCCGGGGACAACCAGGGAGTTATCCGCAAAGATTTCGTCCAATTCCTCGAT
>DNYS01000209.1:0-14350 GCA_003506735.1 Nitrospinota bacterium | reverse complement strand
GGGCTCGCCCTCTACCTCGGGGAGCGGGATATCCACCTCCTCCAGTTCGTCCTCTGCGTTCTCGGCGAGAGATGGCTCCTCGCCCGGGGTTCCCGGGATGACGATTTCCCCGCCGGGCGCGTCCACCTCCCAAGCGAGGGCTTTTCCCACCTCGGCCAGCAGGCTTTCGGGTTTGAACGGTTTCGTGAGTACGCCGATGACCCCGGCCTCCACGGCTTCTTCGTGGCTGACCTCCTCCTTGGCGCTGGCAAGAAGAAGAATGGGAATGCCTTTCAGTTCGGGGTCCTCTCTGAGGGTGCGGCAAAGATCGAACCCGCTGTTTCGCTTGAAGGTGGTGCTGGCCAGGATGAAATCAGGTTTGAGGCTCCGGGCCAGGGTCAACGCCTCTTCGGTGTCCTCGGCAGAGTAGACGGAGACATCGTATCCCTCCATCGTCAGTTCCACAATGCGATGAATCAGGGGGCTTTCATCGACCAGGAGCAAATTGTTTGCCATTGATGTCATTCTCCGCCCGGGCGCCGGCCGGATTTGAAATACAGATACTAAATCCGAAGCGAGATACAGATCTTCACATCATCCAGCATTGCTTCATTTGTTCAACCCGTTCACCGCCTAACCTCCCTAAATCATGCCATTTCCGATAATTACCGGTCAACCGCGCGTTTCCTTTTCTGGAAGCGCCAGACGGCTTTCCTGTGTTCGCGGTAGGTGCGGGAGAATTGATGCCCTCCCTTCAGGTTGGCGACGAAATACAGGTAATCCACCTGGGCGGGATAGAGGGCCGCCCGGATGGAGGCGAAGCCGGGGCTGGCGATCGGCCCGGGGGGCAATCCCTTGTAACGATAGGTGTTATAGCGCGAATCATAGGCCAAATCCTCGCGCCGGATATTTCCGTCGTAATGGGGCAACGCGTAAATGACGGTCGGGTCGCTCTGAAGGCGCATCTTCCTGCGAAGGCGGTTGAGGAAGACCGCGGCGACCAGCGGACGCTCGGCGTCTACCGATGTTTCTTTTTCGATGACCGAGGCCAGGGTTAATGTTTCATGGAGGCTCAGGTTGACTTCGCTGGCCCGCTTCGCCAGTTCCGGGCCGAATTTTTGGCGGAGGGTCCCGACCAGTTTGGCGAGAATGCGCCGGGGCGGGGTGTCCAGGGGAAATCTGTAGGTATCGGGGAAAAGATATCCCTCGAGCGAATCTTCCCGGATATGAAGATTGGATAAAAAGGCGGGATCCCGTGCCAATCGGAGTACCTCGCTTCGCTTCCCGAATCCGGCTTTTTCGATGAGGGCGGCGATTTCCTTGAGATTGAACCCTTCGGGAATCGTGATGGAGCGCTCGGCCACCCGACCTTCGATGATGATCCGGTAAATCCGCCGGGGTGGCATGGAGGGGCTGAGGCGGTAGGTTCCAACGAAAATCCGGTGGGCTCCTCCGCGCAGGCGGACCTGGAGCTGAAAGATGCGCGGGCGGCGGATGAGGCCCGCCCGGGCGAGTTCCCGGGAGATTTTTCCGAGGCCCATCCCCGCCTTCACCCGGAAGAGGATTTTTCCTGTGCGCGAAGGCGCCGTGGGCCGATCGAAATTTCGCTCCAAAAACGCGTATCCGGCCCATGCGCCTGTAGCGGTGAGCAAGGCGAAAGCCAGGACGGGCTTGAACCAGCGCCGACGAGACGGGGGCGGCGAATTGGCCGAGGAGGTCTCCGGCTCGTGGGTTTCGGGCGATATGGGGCCATCTTCGCTCATGAATAAAGAGCTTTGGCTGGCCCCTTGGTATCCAGGTAGCCTTGGAGAATGAGCTGCGCCGCTACGATGTCCCGGCGCTCTTTGCGGCGGCTACGGCGGACATCCATGTCGATCAATGCCCGCTCGGCTTCGTCCGAACTCAGCCTCTCATCCCAGGTCTCGATTTTGACGCCGAGATTTTTCCGCAGCCTCGAGATGAACCGCCGGGCGCGCTTGGTTTGGGGGGAGTCATTTCCGGAAAGGTTGACGGGCAGTCCCACGACCACGCGTTCGATATCGTGTGTCTGGATGAGGCGTTCGAGTTCGCCGGCCACCTGGGCGTCGTTTTCGCGCTCGATGCACTCGAGCGGCTGGGCCGTGATGCCCAACGGATCGCTGAGGGCAAGCCCGACCCGCTTTTCTCCGTAGTCGACCCCCATGATCCGGATGCTCACGGCTTGGCGCTCCGGTCGCCCTTGAGAGGATCTCCCATCTGGATTTTGAACCGCTGGAGGGTAGAGTAGGAGACGCGCCCCAGCTGGGCCAGGCTTTTGTTGTAGTCGACCAGCGCCTGAACCTCGTTGGTGAGCGCATTGGCCACCCGCTCCTGATCCTCGAGTACGTCACGGCTCGTGGAGAGGCCGACCTGGTATTTTTTCTCCTGCCCATCCAGGCGGTCTTCGGCCAGCCGGCGGGCGAGGCGGGAGGCCTGGATGCGCTTGATGTCTGTTCGCACCCGGCGCACGCTCCGGCGGACCTCTTCGATGATGGATTGCTCCAGCTGGGCATAGGTGGCGTTAGCCTGCTGAAGCTGAACGCGCGACTTGCCCACTCTGGCCTTCGCCTCGCGGTTGCCGAACGGTAGCCGGAAGCTGAGCCCTCCCGAAAAGGAATAGCCCTTGTTGCCGCTCTGGCGATCGATGGAATTCGAGAAGCTGTCGTTGACCCCCTGGTTCGATGCGCTTGCCGAAAGATCGAGGTCGGGGAGCAGGTTTCGCCGGTCCCGTTTGAGGCGAATTTTGTTCTTTTCGATTTCGAGGCGCGCGGATTCCAGGTCGGCGCGCGTTTTGAGCGCCCGCAGGGCGGATGCCATTTCGTCAATTTTGACCGGCTTGAAGACGGGCCGATCTGCCGGGGATATCCGAAGTCTCCAGGAAGAGAGGCTGCCGGAGACGTTGAGAAGTTTCTTCAGGACATCCTCCCGATCTTTCAGGGTGCGCTCGGCGACTATGAGATCCTCCTCGCGGGTGGCCACAGCCGCCTGGGCCTCAAGAATTTCGATGGGGGCCAGCGTTCCCACCTCGACCTGGATCCGGTTGCGGCGGAGCAGGTCCCTGGCGAGATCGAGCGATTTTTTCCGAAAAGCTGTATTGGAGATGGCGAACACCAGATCCCAATAGGCCAACTCCACGCGCTCGATGACCGAGATTACCTTGCCCCGGTAGGCCAGCAGGGACTGGTCAAACGCGACTGCGGCGATGCGGATACCGGCCTTGTTGACATCGACCCCGTAGTTTTTGAGCAATGGCTGGGAAATCGTGAAGGTCAGGGAGGAGTCGAAGTCCGGGTTGATGAACTTTTGCCGGGAATTCGAGTTCTCCCGGATCGTCTTGAAGATGAGTGAGAGTTCGGCGCCCGTTACGGTCTTCTTCACGATGCCGGCCGAGAGAATCTGCTCGCTCACAACCTGCTGCCCCCCGCCAGCGAAGAGACGGCTCGGCGTGTCGGCTCTCGATTTTTTGGCGTCGGCTCCCGCCCTGACGGCCGGGTCGAACGCGGATTTTTCCTCGGTTACCTCGTTTTGCCGGATGCGCGGGTTGTGGGCCTCGATGGCGATTTCGAAGTTTCGGGCAAGAGCCAGCGTGATGGCTTCGCGGAGGGAGAGTTTCAGGTGCGCCCCCGTCACCTTTGGGGCGGAGGATGGCCCTCTGGGATGCTCGAAAATCAGATTCTTGACCGGAGGCCCGGATGGTTTCGGAGCGGCTCCGGCCAGGACCGGGAGGGCGGCGGTGAGAATAACGATGGCGCCATGTTTCGCGAGCAGCGGAAGGAGGTTTTTCATAAACGCTTGTTCTTCCCTTAAATCCAATAAATCCGGCAATAGAAGGCGGGTGGCGCGGAACATTCATTGCCCCGGACCGCACGCATCTATCATGTTGTCCGTTGGGGCTGGATGCCCTCACGGGCCTGCCGTATGACCGTCATCCTACTCAAAAGCGAATGGAGTATGCAATGAAAGCGAGGGAGTCTTTTTCTTTTGATTTGGGGCGGTTGGAACGGGGATTCGGTCCTGCCCGCCCCTTTTCTTGCGGCGGAGCGGTTCTCTTTGCTAGAAAGGAGCCTTCGTCGCCCGGCCATAAGGCGGCCCTTTCCATTTGAGGTGGTTTTCCATTGGATGTAATTCGAGATCTCGATTCGATTCCCTCCGAGGGCGGGCGCACCATCTTGAGCATCGGCAATTTCGACGGCGTTCACCAGGCGCACCGCCATATCTGCCGGCAGATCCGGGAAGCCGCGGCCGAACGCGGCGGTCGGAGTGCGATTCTCACGTTCGATCCCCATCCCCTTTCCGTCGTCGCCCCCGAACGGTGCCCTCCGTTCATGACTACGCTGGAAGAAAAGCTGGCCCGCCTCGCCGCCCGGGGAGTGGATCTGACCGTTGTTCAGCCGTTCACGCCCGAGCTCGCGCGGATGGAGCCCGGCGATTTTGTCCGGAAAATCGTGCACGAAAAACTGTGCCCCGATATCGTGTTCGTGGGCTTTAATTTCCATTATGGCAAGGGCGCGGCCGGCAATGTCGAACTCCTGCGCCGGGAAGGGGGGAAGTGGGGGTTCGAGACGCGCGAGATCGAAGCCTTCATGGCCGGGGGACAGCGGGTGAGCAGCTCGGCCATCAGGAGGCTGCTGCTGGCCGGAAACGTCGATGAGGCCTCGACCCTTCTGGGCGGCTACCACGTCATCGAAGGTCCTGTCGTTCGGGGGGAGGGCCGGGGGCGCGGAATCGGTATCCCGACGGCGAACGTCGACTATCCGCCCATTCTGATTCCGGCGAACGGGGTGTATGCCTGCTGGGCCCTCATCGGCGGCCGGGAGGGTCGGCGGCTTCCGGCGGTGACGAACATCGGAGAGCGGCCCACCTTCGAGGGCAGGGATGTCACCGTCGAGGCCCATTTGCTCGAAGGTGGACGGGATCTTTACGGCGAAACCCTCCGGCTTGAATTTGTCTCGCGCCTTCGGGAGGAGATCAAATTCTCGGGGCCGGACGAACTCGTCGTGCGCATCCGCGCCGATATCGAGTTGGGAAAGCAGCGGCTCGCGGATGCCCCTCAGCCGGAAACCTTCCAGGCTCCCTCGTAGAGAAAATACGCGCCAAAGGCGATCAGCACTCCGCCGCAGCCCATCTCGACGCGGCGCCATCCCTCCGGGCGGAAAGCCCCGCCACCCCGGTGCGCCGCCCAGGAGAGAAACGTTCCCCAGGCCAGATCGCAGGCCAGGTGGAGGGCCACCATCCCTGCCATGATCCACCCGGCCGAAAACGCCCGGGCGCGCGCGATCAGGCCCGCCCCCACCGTCAGCCACCAAAGCAGCCAGTAGGGGTTGAACGCTGTCATGGCAATGCCCTCGAGGACGGGCCCGCGCTTGCCCGCGGACGAATCCGGGCTGCCACCAGGGCGCCCCCGAATGAGGTTCAGCCCCATCCAGAGAAGGACGCCCCCGCCCGCAAGGGAGATGGCCCGGTAAATGGCGGGCGATTCGAGAAAAGGCCCCAGCCCCGCCAGGAGGGCGAGGATGAGCGGCGTTTCGGCGATGGCGTGTCCGGTATTGATCCAAAATCCAGCCAGGGCGTCGCGGCGGCCCCGGGCCAGGGTGAGCGCCGTGAGGGGCCCCGGGGCCATCACCCCGGACAGGGAGATCGCCACCACCATTCCGTAGAAGGCGAGGAGGGCCATCGGCGTTAATCCGCTAGCGGCCGCGCCGCGCGCTTTTCAGGAGGCGGCGAAGGCGCCGGATATCGACGTGGTATTTGAAGGCTTTCTCCGCCCCCACGAAGCCGACCGGGACCTCTTCTCCCCAGCGGACGGCGAGGGCGGGGTCGGAGTCCACGTCGATCTCCTCGATATCGATCTCCGGGATGCTGGCGCGGATCTGGGCCTTCGCCTCATCGCAGAGGGGGCAATTCGCCCGTGTGTAAAAAACCAGCCTGACTGGAGGCCCTGCAGGGTCAGTCATGGTCCGCCCGTTTGCATCGGTTGCCTGGAAATGGGACCCCGGGGAATCGGCTATCTTGACATTATATGCCGGACTTTCTATATACACTTCCTGTGCCGGAGTGGCGGAATTGGTAGACGCGCTAGATTCAGGTTCTAGTAGGGTTCGCCCTGTGAAGGTTCAAGTCCTTTCTCCGGCACCATTTTTTTCAATGGCTTGTGCTATTCGGCGGGTCCTGCGTGGCGTGGTCATTTGGGGCGGGAGTGGCACTTTCAGTGGCACTTCGGCCGTCTGTCATCCCTCCATCTCCATTCCGCCGGGTTCATCGGCGACAAGATCCTCTCTCCTGAAGCCCTTCCAAATCCGGTAGGCGAGTATATAGGTCAGCCCGCGCGCTCCGCGGTTCCCGATCTGATCCATGCCGAGGTGAACCGCCGCCCCGGCCAGGAGTGCCATCAGCGGCCGGTTCTCGAGAAAGAAAAAAGAATACACGGCCAGGGCGAGGAGGGCGTCCCAGCTGTGAAACCATAGATACAGGCGGCGGAGCTTGATCCGGCGCCCGCCCACGGCCCCTTCCCGCAGGAGTGCCAGGCTCTTTCTGAAACCCTGGTCGCGTAAAAAGTCGAAAATGTGATCGGCATCGAGAATAAAGCATCCCGCCCCGAGGGCCGCCGCGCTCGCCGGATCGCCCGAGGCGAGATAGAAGCCGGCGCCCAATGCGGCGCCCGCGCCAAGATGTCTTGCGGGGTTCATGCGAACCTCCCGGAAAATTCCGAAGGGTGAGGATGGTGCGTGAGTCGATCGCGTGGGATCAGGCGGTCAGATTGATCGTGCCCCCGCGCTCCAGGGTGATCTCGTTGACCCGGTTGGCCAGCACGGCGGGGATCTCGGCATCGGCCTGGTCAGAAAAGCTCCGGTTCTGCAAGGTGATGTCAAGTTGCGGCGGACCGAACACCGGCGCTCGGCCCACGCCCCGCGGACGGGGAAACCGGAACTGTCCGTCTCCCCTGACATTGGCGACAGGCGGGGCCCGGTATAGGGAAATTTCGGCCACGTCACACTCCTTTAAGAAGACGGTTTATTGAATATAGGAACAATCCGGCGAATTGTCCATGGCCGGCGACGCGGCTTTTTTCCCGGCCCGGAGATTCCCCGCCAGGCTTTCCGATTCTGTCCCCCCGTCTTTTTTTGTGATAATAGGAGGTCAGCCGGAATACCTCCGGCAACCCATTTCAAAGGACTTCGTATCGCGCGGCGGCCCGGGGCAGCGCCGCGTTTTTCCGGGAGGTTTTATGAAGATCAACGAAAGCAAACTCTCCAACGGTGTCCGCGTCGTGACGGCGGAGCTGTCCGATTCCGCCGCGGTGGCCTTTCACATCTACTTCGGCTGTGGCGGCCGCCATGAGCGCGACGAGGTCGTGGGCGTCTCCCATGCACTCGAACACATGATATTTAAGGGAACCCCCACCCGGAACACGCTCGACATCGCCCGCGAGATGGAGGGCAATGGCGCCACGATCAACGCCAACACAGGCTCCGAGCGCACCTGCTACCATTTCAAGGCCCCGGCCGACGTATTCGAGACCGTTCTCGACGTCTACGCGGACGCGGTGAACAACTCCCTCCTCGACGCGGACGAGTGGCACCGCGAGCGCAACGTCATCCTCGAGGAGCTCAAGATGTACGAGGACATGCCGCGCGCCTGGGTCTCCGAGATGCTCGAGATCACCATGTTCAACCTCCAGGTCGGAGTGATCGGGGACAAGAAATCCATCAACGCCATCGAGCCCGAGCACATGCGCGAGTTGATCCGCGACTGGTACACCCCGGGCAACACGGTCATCTCGGTTTCGGGCGGCATTTCCCACGAAGAGGTGGCCGCGCTTTCCGAGAAATTCTTCGGCGGCCGGGAGGGCGCCACCGATCAGGCCCAGGCTCCGGTCCTTCCCCACGAGAGCAAAAAAAGCTACGTCGAGCAGGTCCGCCAGACCGACCAGGTGAACCTCGCCATCGGCTTCCGCGCCTTCGGCGTCAACCACGACGACGGCCCGGCCCTCAGGCTTTTGTGCGACATCCTGGGCGGGAAGATGAGTAGCCGCCTCTTCACCGAGGTGCGCGAAAAGCGCGGCCTCGCCTACAGCGTGGGCGCGCATCCCAACCGATACTCGGACGCGGGCTATGTTGAGATCAAGGCCGGCGTCGCCCTCGAAAAGGCCAGGGAGGCGGTCGAGGTCTCTCTCGCCGAGGTGGCTCGCATGAAGAACGAACCCGTCGGCGAGGATGAACTCGACGAGGCCAAGCGCCACATCCGCGGCGGGCTCCAGATCAACGAAAGCTCGGATTATTATGCCGGCCGCAACGGCTCGAACCTGCTCATTCGGGGCCGGCTCTACACCGTCGAGGAGGAGATTGCGGACATCAACGCCGTCACCGCCGGGGACATCCAGCGCGTCGCAGGCGACATCTTCCGGGCTGAAAAAATGACCGCCTCCGTCATCGCCGAAAAATCGATGGAAGATGAGGTGGAGCCGGTGTTGAAGATCTGATTTTGTCCGAAGAGAACAAAAAAAGCCGGGACCCTCGGGTCCCGGCTTTTTGGCGTGTGCGGCCTAAATCTAGTCGCGAGAGATGCCGAGAATTTGCGCGAGGTAGATGAACATCATGATGAAGTCGAGGTAGAGCTCGAGGGCCGCCATGATCGATGCGCGGCGGCCAGTTTCGTTGTCGGTGTCCTGGCTGAGGGCGTATTCCCTCATCTTCTGGGTGTCGTAGGCGGTCAGCCCGGCGAAGATCAAGACCCCAATGACGCTGATGGCGAAGTGGAGGGCCGGGCTCCCCATAAAGATGTTCACGACCGATGCGAGGATGATTCCAATTATCCCCACCGCGCAGAAGTTGCCCAAGCCCGACAGATCGCGCTTGGTCGCGAAGGCGAATATCGTAAGCCCGCCGAAGGCGCCGGCCGTGACGAAAAAGGCCTGGGCTACCGAGGGGCCCGTAAAGCGGATCAGGAGGGTGGATACCGTCACGCCGAGGGTGGCGCTGTAAGCGAGGAACATCATCGCCCCGACGAACGAGCCCCTCCTTTTCATGACGGGGCGGATGGCAAAGACCAGACCGAGCTGGACCCCGATGACGAGAAATATGGAAAGATAGCTGCCGAAGATGAACTGAATGGCGGCGGGGCTCGAGGCGATGTAGAAGGCGCTAAGGCCCGTGACCGCCAGGCCCGCGGACATCCATCCGTAGACGCGCTGCATAAACGCCGCGGCGTCGGTGCTGAGGACCCGTTGTCCGCTCGAATAGGCGAATTCTCTCGATCTCATGGCGATGACCTCCTGAATCATTGCGCTGAAGCCCGGCGGCGGATTTCAGCCGAAAATTTCCGTATCCTTGAGACGATCCGGGTTCCCCGCTCTCCTCGCGGGCCGGGCCCGGCTACTTTTGTCCCTCTTATACAGGAACTTTCCTCCGGATTGTATGCCCCAATCTACGACTTGCCGCCTCTGGGTCGGGGCCAGTAAAGTGACTCTCGGGGCCTCCGCCGCGGGGGCCGGCGAAGGAGTGCCATGAAGTTTCGTTTTTCGCTCTATGGGTTTCTCAAGAACCAGACCTATTTTGAGCCATTTTTGATTCTGGCCTTCCGGGAGAAGGGGCTTTCGTTTTTCCAGATCGGTCTCCTGATCGGGTTCCGCGAGGTCTGCGTCAACCTATTCGAGGTTCCGAGCGGGGTGGTGGCGGATCTTTATGGGCGCCGCCGGGCGATGATCTTCTCCTTCGCCGCCTATATCGTCTCGTTTCTTATTTTCGGATACGCGGCCTCGCTGGCCGCCCTGTTCGCGGCGATGCTGGCTTTCGCCCTCGGCGAGGCCTTCCGCTCCGGGACCCACAAGGCTATGATTTTTGAATGGCTCCGTGAGCAGGGGCGCGAGGGAGAGCGCACCCGGTTTTACGGGTTTACGCGCTCCTGGTCGAAGATGGGCTCCGCCCTCGCCGTTTTGATCTCGTCCGCCTATATTTTTTCGGGCGCGAGCTACAGCGACGTCTTCCTGCTGGCGGTGGTTCCCTACTTCTTCGGCATCGTCAATTTTTTCGGGTATCCGGCCAGCCTGGATGGAGAGCGCGGCAAGGGAGCCGGGATGGCCACCGTATTCTCGCACTTGAAAAGCGCGCTCCGCCATACGTTCTTGCTCCCGCCTCTGCGCCGCATCGTCGGCGAGTCGATGGGCTTCGAGGGAACCTACAAGGTAGCCAAGGACTACATCCAACCGGTCATCAAGCAGGCGGCGCTGGGCCTCGCCGTCCTTGCCGCCTGGGAAGAACACCAGCGCGTCGCCGTCCTGGTGGGCGGCGTTTATTTTGCCCTCCACCTTCTTTCGAGCGTTGCCAGCCGGGGAGGGTACCGCCTGAGCGAAGCGGCGGGTTCCGAGGAGCGGGCGGCCCGATTGATCTGGGCGGGGGCGCTAGCGCTTTACGCCGCCTTGGCCTTTGGGCTTTGGAAGGGCTATCTGCCCCTGGTCATCGCCGCCTTCATCGGCCTGGCCGTGGCGCAAAACATCTGGCGGCCGATCCTGATCAGCCGGATCGATGCCCAAGGCTCGCCCGAGGCGGGGGCCACTGTTCTTTCCATCGAGGCCCAGGCAAAATCGTTCTTCGCCATGCTTCTCGCGCCGGCCGTCGGTTTTGCCGTGGACCGGTTGGGGCTCGTGCCGGTCGCCGTGGCCGGGCTCCTGGTGGCGTTGCCGTTCACCTTGCGCGGTTTTCTCCGCGCGGAAGAGAAAATCCGCGAAGCCGCGCACCAGCCCTAGCGGACAGCTTCCATTTTTCAGTACATGAGATAAGCGGGGGACCTCCCGCCGTTTGTGGCTAGAGGGCCAACTGGCCCTCGGTGGGTTCCGCTCAGCAGAACCACGATTCGGTGAGGCGGGGTGGACGGAGGCGATCCGGTGCGAGGGAGGGGGGCGACCCCGCGCAATCGGGCCGCTCCAAGATGGCGGCGGCGGCCCCGCGAATCCGCCCGAAGGTGAGGGCGGGGTCTTCGTCATTTTCGGCGGCCTCCTCGGCGATGGCGAGGGTTTCCCCGTGGAGCCGATCCATGCGCGGGTCCGGGTGGGTCCAGCGGTGGATGAAGTTTTCCGGATCGAACTCCCCGAGATGGGGCACAAGCGCGGGCCGGCCCAGCAGGTTCGAGCCCGGCGGGATAAGCAGCCGGATGGCGTACTGGATGGGGTCCACCTCGTCGATGAGACCGAACTCTTCCACGAAATCAAGCACGTCGAGGTAATCATCCGCCGTGGTCCAGGGGGTGAAGGATACGAGGGTGGGCCGGATGGAGATGCCCGCCGCTCGGGCGGCCCGAACGGCGCGCCCGGCCTCGGCGCGGGTGTGTCCCTTGACGAGTTGTTCGAGGACCCCATCGCTCAGGGATTCGAGGGCGGTGACGATAAACACGCACCCCAGGGCGCCCAGCTCGAAGAGCAGGTCTTCGTGCCGCGCCAGGTGCTCGACCTTGGCCGTGAAATCGAAGGTGAGCGCGGGGAAATCTTCGTGGAGCGCCCGCGCGATGCGCATCGCGTGGGCCGGCCCGTTCAGGAAGTCGGGGTCGGCGAAAGTGATGTGCTTCGCCCCCTGGGTTGCAAGGGTGCGGATATCCTCCAAGACGATTTCGCGTGGGACGACATAGAAGCGTCCGCCGTAAACGGGCGGGATGGGGCAGTGCAGGCAAAGATGCTTGCAGCCCCGGCTGGCCTCGACCGTTCCCGCCGGGAGGGCCGCGCCATTCTTGAGAAGGTGGGCATAGGAGTGAAGCGGCGGAAGCTCCTCGCGGCGGGGGGGGAGGAGCGGAATTTTATGGAGATAGGGGGCGGCCGGCTGCTTTGCGGTCCCGACGCCGGGGACCGAGGATGGGGGCCGGGCGCCCTCCAGGGCGCCGATCAGCTCCTCTAGCGGGGTTTCGTATTCGCCACCAATGACGGAGCCGGCCACATGTTCGACCAGGTAGCCGGCGTTCAGGACCGCATAGAGGCCGTAAAAACAGATATGGCATGAAGGGTTGGCTTCGCGGATTTTTTGGGCGGTGGCGACGCCGAGGCGGAGGGCGGTGTGCATCGGGACGCTGATGCCGACGAAGAGGGCCTCCGCCGCCCGCTCCGGGGAAAAGGGCTCGACGGCCAGATCAAGAGCGGCGGGCGCGTAGCCGGCGCGGCGAAGGAAGGCGAGGGGGGAGGCCAGCCCGATGGGCTGATGGCCCAACTCGTAGCAAGAGATGAGAAGGATTGCTCCAGGAGCCCTCCAGGGAGCAGTCTTTCGGCCTGGCGCCTCGTTCAAGTTCGCTTCCTTTCCGGTGGGCGGCATCGCTACGCCAGGGCCGGAATGCTCCTGAAGGATGGACTAGACCGTGAACGAGCTGCCGCAGCCGCAGGTTCCCGTAGCGTTCGGGTTTTCGACCTTGAATCCCGAGCCCTCAAGGGTGTCCACGAAGTTGATGACCGATCCGCTCAGCATGCCGTAGCTGTTGGCATCGACAAAGATTTTGAACCCATCGGCTTCGATTACTTTTTCGTTCGGATCGGTCGATTCGTCGAAATAGAGACCGTAGCTGTACCCCGAGCATCCGCCCGCCGTCACGGAGACGCGCAGGCCGAGGCCGGGTTTTCCCTCGGCTTCGATAAGCTCCCGGACCTTGGCTTCCGCCGCGGGGGTTATCGAGATTCCCTCGCGGGTTTCGGGCTGGGTGGCATCGAACAGGTTGATCGCGGTGTCGGACATCGAGTGTTTCTCCTATGGGTGGCTCATCGTTGCAAATGGAAAAAAAAATTTCGAAAAATTTGCCCTCGGCTTTTTTCGCCTCAGAGGGAATTGCTCTTCCTTCGTTTGGACTTCCCCGCCAGTTGGGTCAATCCACGTTCCAGGTTTTCGTCAGTCAACACCCCTTCTACCTGGAGGGGCAAATCGGCGAAGGTGAAATCCCGGAAGAAGTCGGTCAATTGCTTCTGGGCTAACGCGAAGACCTCGTTCATGGTACAGAATTCTTCGATCTCGCAACAGGTCTCCCCGTCCTGGCACATGACCAGCGAAATGGGGCCGTCGATGGCCTGGATGACATCGAGGAAATTGATCTCGGCCGATGGCCTGGCCAGCCGGTATCCTCCCTTGGGGCCCTGGACCGATTGGACCACCTTCGCCTTGATGAGCATCGACATCAGCTTGGGGAGGAATGCCTGGGGAATCTGCTGGGCGTGGGCAATCTCCCCGATGGTGGCGAGCCGCCCGGAATCTTGCCGCGAAAGGTAGATCACCGCCCGCAACGCATAGTCGCCTGCCCGGCTGATTTGCATTCGGCAACTCCCCCAATGAATGCGTCCATTTATGGTGCCCCGGCCTATTTTCCCGCCTTTCATACGCCGTGGGAACTTGACCAACCTTGTCATATATATCTGGAATGATGCGTAAAGTCAAAGGATCCATACATTTTTTCAAGATCAAGGCGGGAGGGATTGACGGTTCGCCGCCGGATTCAGCATAAAATACGCCATATTTCGCCCATGTCCAGGAACGCTCAGCAGAGAAAAAGCGCGTGGGATGACAGGTTTCATACCGGATAAACATGCAACATACTGAATGTAAAAGAATTATTTTAATATATATAAATAACATAATAAAAGTTGACAGTTTTCCACTCAGATATTATATTTCGTAACGATTGAACGGGTCCTTGTAGGGCCCTGCCGTCTTTAAACGGGTGAGCCCCTCTTTCGGCGGCCCTTGTTATGGATTTCAGACGATGAAATTTGATCGGTATACGAATAAAACTCACGAAGCCCTCGAATCGGCACACGAGATTTCCGAGAGGAGAGGCCACCAGGGGATGATGCCGGCCCACCTGATTCTGGCCCTTTTAGAGCAGCCGGACGGCGTCGTCAGCGTTCTCGTGGGCAAGGCCGGGGTGGACCCGGACGCGCTGCACAAGGAGATGGACCTTTTCCTCAAAAAGCTGCCTCAAGTTGACGGGGGGGTGGAGGTTTATCTGGCCTCGGAACTCAAACGGTTCCTCGAGGCCGCCGAGGCCGAGGCCAAGGTCCTCTCGGATGAATATGTGAGCGGTGAGCATTTCGTTCTCGCCGGATTCAACCGGCGCCAGGAGGATGTGGCCCCAGTATTCGCCCGCCTTGGACTGACCCGCGAGAAAGTGCTCGAAGCGCTCAAGGATATTCGCGGCAACCAGCGCGTCACGGACCCGGACGCCGAAAGCCGGTATCAGTCCCTTGAGCGATTCGCTATCGACTTGACCGAAAGGGCGCGCGCCGGGAAGCTCGATCCGGTCATCGGCCGCGACCAGGAGATCCGGCGTGTGATCCAGGTGCTTTCGCGCCGCACGAAGAACAATCCGGTCCTGATTGGCGAGCCGGGCGTGGGCAAGA
>DNYS01000245.1:20115-22741 GCA_003506735.1 Nitrospinota bacterium | reverse complement strand
CTCCTCCCCCTCCAGGGCCCGCAGGAGACTCCCCCGGAGACTCAACCCCGATTCCCTTCCGAGGCGTCCAGAAGGCCGGCCAGAAAATCGGCCGCCCGTCCGGCGGCGCCCCGGTTCGCATTCACCGTCTCCCGCGCCGATGCCCCCGCCGCATCGCGCGCGCCCGCGCCGCTGAGCCAGGGGAGGAACGCATCGGCAAGGCCTTCGGGCCCCTGGACCTGCACGGCTCCTCCCGCCCGCAGGAGGATCTCCGCCACCTCGGCGAAGTTGGCCATGTGGGGCCCGAATACGACGGGAACGCCCCAACGGGCGGCTTCGATGGGATTTTGCCCCCCGTGGGGGATGAGGCTGCCCCCGATGAATCCGGCCGTTGCGCAGCCGTAGGCCTCCCCGAGTTTTCCCATGACATCGAGAAGGACCACCCGCCCGCCGCCGCTGCCGCCGGAAAGGCCGCTCCAGCGGACGGTCTCCAGCCCGGCGCGCCGGAGATCCTCCTCGGCGTCATCCAACCGCTGGAGATGGCGCGGGGCGATCAGGGCGCCCAGATTCCCGAACTGCTCCCGCAGCGCGCGGATGGCGCGGCCAATCTCAGCCTCCTCTCCCGGATGGGTGCTCCCGGCCACGATAACCGGGCCGGCCCCCGCCAGGCCGAACGCCTCTTTCAGGGCTTCGGGATCCGCCTCCCCCGGGGGCGCTGGGGCGTCGAACTTGATGTTTCCCGCCTGGAACACCCCGGGCGCGCCCAGAGCCCGGTAGCGGGCCGCGTCGGCTTCTCCGCGTGCCGCGACGCCCGCCAACCGCCCCAGAACGGAGGCGAACAAGAACCGCAGCCGCAAATACCCCCGGAAGGATTTTTCGGAAAGGCGCCCGTTGACGATGCACACCGGCAACCCTCTCCTGGCCGCCGCCCACACCAGGTTGGGCCACAACTCGGTTTCGATGATGGCGATCGCGGACGGGCCGATGCGGTCGAGCACGCTCCGCACCGCGAAGGGGAGGTCGAAGGGAAGGTAAAATACATACTCCACCCCCTCGATCTTCTCGGCCTCCTCGCGGCCGGTCTCGGTCACCGTCGAGATGACGATGCGAAGGCGGGGGCGTCTTTTCAAAATCTCGGGCACCAGCACCGCCGCGACCCCGGCCTCTCCCACCGAGACGGCGTGGAGCCAAAGTCTGCCGCCCTCTTCCGCCGGGCGGAGGCGGCGGACAAAACCCAGGCGCTCTCCCACACCGGTCAGGGAAAGGCCCCTCTTCCAAAAATGCGCGAGATACCAGGCGGCGATGAAGGGCGAGCTTATGATTATCGCCGCGTTGTAGAGGATATAGGCGAGTGCGTTCATCGATCGCCGGAGGATTGAATCGAGGCCTGCGCCCTCTCGTTCGCCGCCAGGATGCGCCGCTCGAGCTCGGCGCGGTGAATTTCGAGGCCGCCGTCGTCCATCGAGCGGGGAACCTCCATCGGCCTCCCGTAGGCGAGGACCCACCGTGCGAAGGGGACCGGAAGAACCGTCCGGTCCCAAGTCGGGAGGCATGGGCTGGGCGCGCAGGCGGCCCCGATCGGATAGATCGGGAGGCCCGTGAGCGAGGCAAAGAAAATCACCCCGGGCTTCACCTTTTCCGGCGGGCCGGTGGGTCCGTCGGGCGTAAAGATCACCTGCTGCCCCATCTCGGATTCCTTGACAAGCGCACGAATCGCCGAGCCTCCTCCTTTGTTTCCGGCCCCGGCCTTGCCCGAGGAGCCCCGGACGCACCGCCCCTTCAGGATGGCCATGATGCGGGCGAGGATCTCCCCGTCACGGCTCCGGCTGGCCAGGCCCACCCAGGGTATCGGCCGGAAAAAACCAGGGACGATTCCGACATGGCGGTGCCAAACGGCGCCGATGGACATTCCTCCGGAGAGGGCGAGAATGCGGGCATGAAGCTCCGGCTGCAGAAACTCGTATCGGACGGTCGTGTAGATGGCGCGAATCGTCCACCCGATACAGCCGGCGGCAAGGCGGACAGGAATCGGCGCGTCCGGATTCCGCCCCTTATCGTCGTAGGCCGGAGGGCCCGGCGCCGTCTTCCCCCCGATCATTGAGGCGCGTCCAGCAGGCGGCGGATATGCGATGCCGCCCGCTCGTAGGGATCGGCGGCATCCAGGGATTCGCGGATCCGATCGAACTCCCTCGTCTGCCGCTCGCGCGCCCCGGGATCCTCGAGGAGGGGAGCGAGGGTGTCCGCGATTTTCCCGCCCCGAACCTGCCCCTGATAAAGCTCGGGAGCAACCTCTTTTCCGGCCAGGAGGTTGACGAGAGAGATGTAGTCCACCTGAATCAAAAAGTATTTGACGATGAGATGGGTAAAAAAATCGCTCGCGTAAAGAACGCTCAGCGGCGTTCCGAGAAGCCCGGTCTCCAGGGTGGCGGTCCCGCTGGCCACGGCGGCGGCGTCGGCCGCGCGGATGACCTCGTGGGCCCGGCCCCGGACGATGCGTACGAAACCGCCGCCCGGTGGCATCCGGCTCCGGACGGTGCCCTCAGGGAGCGCCTCGGCCTCCGAAACGAGAAAGAGCATTTCGGGATTTTTACGCTGGAGGATTTTGGCGGATTCGATCATGGGGGGGAGAAGCCGGTCGATCTCCCGG
>DNYS01000245.1:13716-20002 GCA_003506735.1 Nitrospinota bacterium | reverse complement strand
ACTCGGCGTTGCCGCCCGGGCGGCGGAAGTATTCGGGTTCGAAGGGATAGATCGTGAGAATCAGATCGAACACCTCAGCTATGGTGCGCGCGCGGCCGGTTCTCCAGGCCCAGACCTGGGGAGGGATAAAATAGATCAGCCTGGGCGGACGGGGAAGCTTTTTGATGGATTTGGCCAGCGATAGATTGAAGCCCGGATAATCCACGAGGATCACCGCCTCCGGGCGCTCGCTTCGGACCCGATCGATCAAATCTCTTTTGATCCGAAACAGGGCCGGCAGAATTCCGAGAATGCCCCCGAAGCCGACCACGGCGAGAGGCCCGTATTCATGGAGGATTTCGGCGCCCGCCGCGCGCATGGCCTCTCCGCCCATGCCGAAGAAACGGACCTCGGGCGCCTCCCGGGAGATGGCCCGGAGAAGGTGCGCCGCGTGGATATCGCCCGATGACTCACCGGCGACCACCATCAAGCGGGCCTCGTCCGGATTCATTTTCCTTCGCCGCCCGTCCAGCCGATCAGCGCGATATTCGCGGCAACCGCCGCCCGGACGAGGGCCTCCCGTTCGAGCATGAACGTCGTCCCGGCCTCGACCACCAGCGCCGATGCCCCGCCCTCGGCCGCGACTCGAAGCGTTTCGGGCCCAACGGCCGGAATGTCGTAGCGTGTATTCTGGTCGGGCCGGGCCACCTTCAATACGATGGCGCCCGCCCCGGCGAGGGCGCACCCTCTCCGGATGGTCTCGTCGGTCCCCTCGATGGCCTCGACCGCCACGACGGCGCCTTTTTTCACGACGATGGTCTGACCGATGTCGAGCCGGGCAATTTCACGCGCCATGGCGAATCCATACCGGACTTCCTCGATCTCCGCGGCGGTGAGGCGGCGCTTTCCCATAGGACCCTCGGGGGCCAGCAGGTGATCGAGAAATTCGGTCTGCGGAATGATCTCGAACCCGTTTTTTTCGGCAAGCGCTATCACAGCGTCCATGATGGTGACGTCGGCCAGGTTCTTTGTCCGGAACATGAAGCGGACGGCTTCGAAATCGAATTTGAGGCCCTGGAAGAGAATTTTTTTATCTACCTTGCCCACAAACCCGATCCGGCGGATCCCTTCGGACTGCAAAAAGGAGAGGATTTTTTTCGGCTGGGTGGGGGCGGCGTGAACGATGGTCCGGACCAAATCCTTCAAGGACCCGTGAATGTCCGGGGATAGCGCCACCGCGGCGACATCGAACCCCCGCTTGCGCGCCCGGGAGGCGAACTCGACGGCGAGCGATCCGGTTCCGGCGATGAGGCCGATTCGCTCGGGGGGACTGGCCATCCTGAAGGGGTTAGATCGAAGCGGGGATCGGCACGTTGAGCATCTGGAGAACGCGAAGCGCAACGTCGAGCGATCGAAGCTCCCGCTCGGTGTTTTCGACCACATTGCCCGCCTGAGCGGAGGCGAGAAAATGGCGGAGCTCCAGCTTCAGCGGATTATCCTTGTGGACGAACACGCGCTCGACCTGGATCTGTTCGCTGTATTTCAACTCATCGCGCGAGAGGCTGTGCTCGCTGCTCGACTGGCGGTGGATCCGCAGTTCCTGATCGGCGTAGTCGAGCGAGATGAAGGCCCCGGGTTGGGAGATCCCCAGCGTGCGGATTTTATTTTCGGTGACGCGGCTGGCGGTCAGGCTGGCGATGCACCCGCCCGAGAACTGAATTTGCGCGTTGGCCACATCGTCCCGCTCGCTCACGATGATGGCGCCGGTGGCCGAAAGGGAAGTCACCTCTTCCTCGACCAGCCGGAGGATGATGTCCAGGTCGTGAATCATCAGGTCGAGGACCACGCCGTCGTTCATCGCGCGCGCGACGAAAGGGCCGAGCCGCCGGCATTCGATCAGGGTCGGATCGCGGACGATCCTGGAAAGCTCCTGCACGGCGCCGTTGAAGCGCTCGACGTGGCCGATGTGGAGAACCAGATTATTTTCGGTGGCGATCCGGAACAAATTGCGGGCATAGACGATGTCGGTGCAGATGGGTTTTTCGACGAGGACGTGAATCCCGTTTTCGAGAAACATCCGCGAGACGCCGTAATGGATCGCCGTGGGCACGGCGACGATGACGGCATCCACTTTCCCGACGAGATCCTCAGGACGGGAAAACGATTCGGCCTCGTATTTCCCGGCCAGCTCCCGGGCGCGGGCCCTGTCCTGGTCCGCGATGGCCGCCAGGTTTGCCTCCACGAGCTCGCCAAGGGCGGCGACGTGATAACTCCCCATGTGGCCGACCCCGGCCACGCCTACACGTAATTCGTCCATATCGTTACTCGCTCACTTCGGGCGGCGGAGGCCGATCGCCTCCGCGATAGATGCCTCTTTTCGAAGATCGCACGAAGTCTACCACGGATCTCACTTCGCGTCCCGCGGGGATCTCGGCTTCGATGCGCGCCAATGCCTCCTCGACCGATTTCGAGTCCTCGAAAACGATGCGGTAGGCCTCTTTCAGATGACCGCGCACCTGGGAGGATATCCCGCTCCGCCGCATGCCCACCAAATTGAGGCTCCGGACTTTCGGGGGATTTCCATCGGTCATGGTGAAGGGGGGAACGTCCTTGCGGACGGCGGCCGGCCCGGTGAGCATGACGCCCTCCCCGATGCGGATAAATTGGTGAATCCCGACGAAACCCGTAACGAAGGCCCTGTCTCCGATTTCAACATAGCCGCCCAGGGTGGTCGCGTTGGTCAGGATAACCTCGTCTCCCAGAGTGCAATCATGGGCCACATGCGCCTGGACCATCAGGTAGCATTTCTCACCGATCTGGGTGAGGCCACCCTCTTCGATCGAGCGGTGGACGGTGGCCATCTCGCGGATGACCGTCCCGGCCCCGATTTCGACGCCGCCCTCCGCTCCCTCGATATTCGTATGCTGCCCCTCGGTGCCGATGACGGCGCCGTGAAAAATCCGGCATCCGGGACCAATCCTCGAGGAGCCCTCGATGACGGTATGCGCGCCCAGCTCGCACCCCTCTCCCAGGGACACACCGGCGCCGACAACGGCGCCGGGGCCGATGCGCACGTTCCCGGCGATGTGGGCGGCCGGATCGACGATGGCGGAAGGGTGGATATCGCTCACGATTCTTTTTTGGGCTCTAGGATATGGGCGGTGATCACCGCTTCGGCGGCGGTCTCTCCGTCCACCGACACTAACGCATCCACTTTCCAGAGAAAACCCCGCCTGCGGTTCAGCCCGATGGAGATGCGAAGTTGATCGCCGGGAACGACGGCCCGCCGAAATTTTGCCCGCTCGATTCCGGCAAAAAGAAAATCCGAGGCAGGATCGACGAGTTTTCCGCCAAAAATTAGGAGCAGGGCCGCCTGGGCCATGGCCTCGATCATCAAAACGCCCGGCATGATGGGCATGTCTGGAAAATGGCCGCTGAAAAACGGCTCGTTGTGCGTAACGTTTTTGATGGCGACCAGCGTAACGGCCTCGGGGTCCATTTCGAGAACCCGGTCCACCATGAGCATCGGGAACCGGTGCGGCAGCAGCCGGAGGATCTCATCCGATGTGATCAAGATTCCAACTCCTTTATTTTTTTCTCCACCTCCCGGAGACGCTTGGCGATTTCCGGAAGGCGGCCGTACACCACCATCCTCCGGCGTGCATCGGAAATCTCGACGGCGGGCGCATCGAGGTAGGTTTTCCCCCCATCCAGGCTTTTCGAAATCCCCGACCTGGCGCCGAATATCGCTCCATCGCCAATCTCGACATGATCGGCAACGCCCACATTGCCGCCCATGATTACCCCGCGGCCGAGAGTCACGCTCCCGGAAATGCCCACCTGGCTGGCGAGGAGGCACTCTTCGCCGATGATGACGTTGTGGGCGATCTGGACGAGATTGTCGATCTTGGCCCCCCGCTTGATTCGGGTCTCGCCCAACGAGGCGCGATCGACGACGGTGTTGGAGCCGATTTCGACATCATCCTCGATCACGACGGTGCCCGTCTGGGGAAATTTTTCAACGCCCCCCCGATCGCCGGGCACATAGCCGAACCCGTCGGATCCGATGACCACCCCGGCATGCAACACGACGCGGCGGCCCAGGGATACGCCCGGATACAGGACGCAATTGGGATGGACCACGCAATCCGAGCCCAAGGTGACCTCCTCCCCGATATGGGCTCCGGCGCCGATGTGGCATCCTTCTCCGATTTCGGCGCCGGGTCCGATGGAGGCGGCCGGCCCCACGGAGACCCTCGCGCCGATTTTGGCACTCTCATCGATAATGGCCGAGGGATGAATACCCGGCGGCGGAGGCTTTTGCGGCCGAAGAAGGGCAATGGCCCGGACGAACCCCAGCTTCGGGTTGGGGCAGCGAATGCCCGGGCGGCCGGGCTCCACCCCGGGAGGAACGATCAGGGCGCCGGCGGCCGAGGGCTTTTTCATTTGTTTTTTGGATTCGGCCCAACTCAGCATGTCCGGCCCGGCGAGGTTCAGTTCGGCGATGTCCCGCACATCGAAGTTTCCATCGCCAATCAAGTCCCCCCCGATCTTCTCGGCAATCTCCGCTAGACGCATCCTACTTCTTCTTTTTGTTGTATAGCTCGATGACCTGGCCCGTGATGTCCACCGCTTTTTTCATATACATGACGCCGCCCTCGGCCCGTTCGATGATCAGGTCGTACTTCCCTTCCTTGCCTATTTCATTCACCACTTCGCGGATCTGGATCAAAATTTTCCCCATCATCCGGTTTCCGCGCACGGAAAGGTCCCGGCGGCTTTCCTGGACCATTCGCTTGAGTTCGTCTTGTTGGCGGGTGAATCTTCTCTTTTGCCCGGTAAGGGTGGCGTTCTTTTTCTCCCGCTGCTCGGGCCGCAGTATGGGTCCCTTTTGCTGGATTTCCAGTTGAAGTTCACGTATTTGCTTCACCAGCGACTCGATGGCGGTCCGCTTTCTAACCAGGTTCGTCTCGAGGCGCTTTTTTTCGCGCCCCAGAATCTCCCGCGCCTTTATCCCGGCCCTGGAATTCCCCACCGCCCTCTCGATATCCACCACCGCCAGACGGGAACCCTCCGAGAAGGCGGTTCCCCCTCCGCCGAGCAAGAAAGCCGCTGCGCCAACAAGCGATATCCATATGAAATGTCGTTTCACAGCCATCCCTTTCTTTTTTTTAGAGCCAACCCAGCTCACAGATCGCTAAAATGACGTGCCAAGTCCGAAATGCACCTCACGATCGCGCTCGCCGGTCTTTTTGTCCAGCTTGTATCCGAGATCAATCCGAAGCGGGCCGATCGGCAACACCACCCGCAATCCGAACCCCGCCCCCCATCTCAGATCCCTCACGTCGAAAGCGTCGCTGCGCTCCCAAACGTTTCCCGCATCCAGAAATGTAACCAACCGCGTGGGTCCGAATAACGGATACGCCAACTGGATGGAAAACAAGCCTGTCGAGAAACCGCCGATGGCCTCGCCACCCCTGTCCACCGGCCCCAAATCGTCCCGGCTGAAGCCCCTGACGGCCCGGCGGCCCGAAAGAAAAAGACGCCGGAAAGCGGGCAAACTCCCTTTGAAGGAATCGATATAGCGGCCCTCGGCCCGGTAGGAAAAAACGAGTTTCTTCAGCAGCCGAAGCCGGAATTTTTCGCCGATGTTATGGTATTGCCGGAAGTCGGCCCGGATAAACGCCACGTCCACGTCGCCGCCCAAGAATCCGCCCGAGATCGAGGGGGAGAGGGTGGCAAACGTCCCCGTGTCGGGAAGAAAGCGGCGGTTCCGGGAGTCGTAAACCAGCGACGAGGTCATCTGGCTCTGGAGAAGATCTTCGCCCTCGAGATCGATAATATTCTGGCTCGCCACGGAGGAGACGTTGCTCACGGTGGAGACGGAAAGCTCGTAGGAGAGAAAGGCGGTCAGGTCGTCCGTCAGCGATTTACCCAGGTTGATCCTGCCGCCCTTCCGCTCGTTCTCGAATGTTGAGAACACTTCATCGACAATAAATATATCCGCTCCGATCGAAAAATCCCTGTCCTGGAAATTCGGATCGGTGAACGAGGCGGTCAACCGCTGGACCTCGGACGAGATGCTCCCGGCGAACAGGGCCCGGTACCCCCGGCCGAAAAGATTATTCTCGCGAATCGAAGCCGTGAAAGTAGCGCCTTCTTGATTGTTGAAGCCAACGCCCGCCCCGATGGTGCCCGTCCGTTGTTCGTCGACCTTGATGTTGATGTCGAGGATATTGTTGCTGCCGGCCCGGCGTTTTTCATCGACTTTGACGGTTTTGAAATAGCCCGTGCGGGTCAGCAGCCT
>DNYS01000245.1:6760-13627 GCA_003506735.1 Nitrospinota bacterium | reverse complement strand
CTCGCGGCGGATGACGTTTTCGCGGGTCCGGGTATTTCCCGAAATCGTGACACGTCCGATATAGACCCGCCGCCCCTTTTTAATCTCGTAGAGGAATTTGACCACCTTCTTTTCATCGTCGGCGCTGGTGGAGGGCAGCACATCGGCAAAGGCGTATCCCCGCGCGGCGAAAGCGTCCTTGATGGCCCCGACATCCACGAACATGAGCGATCGATTGAACGTATCGCCGGTGAAGAGCTTGAACTCGCTCCGCAACTCCTCGGGCGGGATGACATCCTCCCCGCCGCGAATTTCGATTTCGCCCACCTTGTACTCAAATCCCTCGCTGATGGGGATGATGATGTTCAGCTTGCTGCGCTCGCGATCTTTTTGAATGATCGGCTGGCCCACCTGGACCTTGAAATATCCCCGCGATTGATACAGGTGGCGGATCCGGAGAAGGTCCCTGGCCAGTTCGTCTTCCTTGAATATGCCCGATTCGGTGAGCCAGGAGAAAAATCCCGCCTCGTCCGTCGCCATGGCCGCGAGGATGTCCTTGCGGGAGATGGCTTCGATGCCGCGGAAGGTGATGGTTTCGATCTCGACGCTCTCGCCCTCGTTGATTCGCAGCATCAGGTCTACGGTGTTGCGGCTGCCCTCTTTGAGGACCGCTTCGACGCGGGCGAAATAATGCCCCTTCTCCTGGTAGAGTTTGCGGATATTGCGGACGGTTTCCTTGATGGTGGCTTCGTTGACGAAGGTCTGGACCTTGACCGTGATCTTCTCGCGGATATCGTTCTCATCGACGGTGACGTTGCCCTGGAACTCCACCTTCCGAATGGTCGGCTTCTCCTTGACCCGGTAGGTGACGATGAACCCGCCCTCGAACGATTCCACCTCGGCCTTTACGTCCCGGAAAAAGCCCAGGCCGTAAATGGTGCGCACGTCCTTGCGGATGCCTTCGATCAGTTCGATGTTGGTGTAGCTCTTGCCTTCCTTGATTTGCAGGTAAAAACGGACGGTCGAACTGTCCACCTGCTTGTTGCCGCGAATTTGAACGGTCCTGATCGACATCCTCGGAGAGGGGGCCTGGGCGATCAATTGGCGGCCCTGCGCCATAACGCCCGAGGCGGCAAATGCAAGACAAAATGCGGATACGCAGGCGCACACTCCCGCCTTCACCGCATTTTCCATGAAAAACTCCCTGCGGGTAGAGGGGCCTATCTGCTCTTCAAGGCCAAATCAAGCGTCCTGGACACTGAGTATTTCAGAATCTTCCTTGGATTCGAACACCAACTCATCGCCGGCCAGCTTGACCAAGATCACCCCGGGTTCCTGGAACTTCCCGCGAAGGACTTCCTCGCTGAGGGTGTCCTCGATATGACGCTGGATGACCCGGCGGAGGGGACGCGCGCCGTATGCGGGATCGTATCCTTCCTTCCCGATCCACTCACGGGCCTCGTCTGTCACTTCGAGCCGCAAACCCTTCTCGGTCAGGGTCTCATTCACCTTTTTGATCTCGATGTCCACGATCAGGAGGATGCTCTCGTTGCTGAGCGGATTGAAGATCACCACATCGTCGATCCGGTTTAGGAACTCGGGGTTGAAGGTCCTCTTGAGCTCGTCGCGGATATTGTCCTTGACCCGCTCGTAGCCGGTCTCCTCTTTCCGGAAACCGAGGGAAGTCCCCTTTTCGATGGAGCGGGCGGCCAGGTTCGAGGTCATGATGATGATCGTGTTCTTGAAATCGATGAGCCGCCCGTAACTGTCCGTCAGGGCGCCGTCGTCCATCACCTGCAACAGGATGTGATAGACGTCCGGATGCGCCTTTTCGATCTCATCGAGGAGAATCACGCAGTAGGGCTTGCGGCGGACCCGCTCGGTGAGCTGGCCGCCCTCCTCGTATCCCACGTATCCCGGAGGCGCACCCGTCAGGCGCGAGACGTTGAAGCGCTCCATGTACTCGCTCATATCGATGCGGATGAGCGCGGACGCGTCGCCGAACATGAACTCGGCGAGAACCCGCGCCATCTCGGTCTTCCCCACCCCGGTGGGGCCGAGGAACAAGAAGCTGCCGATGGGGCGTTTGGGGTTCTTCAGTCCCGCCCGCGAGCGGCGAACGGCCTTGGTGAGCAGGCGCGTTGCCTCCTCCTGGCCGATGATCTGGCTGTTGAGGTCTTCCTCCATCCGCAACAGGCGCTTGTTCTCCACCTCGCCGATGCGCTGGAGGGGGACTCCCGTCATGCGGCTGACGATGTAGGAGACATCTTCTTCGGTGACGACCGCCTCCTCGTCGGACTGATTCGCCTCCCATTCGGCCTTGAACTCCTCGAGCCGGGTCCGGTCCTGCTCTTCCTGGTCGCGAAGCTCGACCGCTTTTTCGAAGTCCTGGTTTTCGATGCTGTCCTTCTTGAGGCGGACCGTATCCTCGACTTGGCGCTGAAGCTTCCGGATCGAGGAGGGGAAAGTCTCCTTCTCGAGCCGAACCTTGCTGCAGGCCTCGTCGATCACGTCGATGGCCTTGTCGGGCAGATAGCGGTCCGAAACGTACTGGTTCGACAGCTTCACGGCCGAAATGATCGCTTCGTCGACGATGCGGGCGTTGTGGTGTTTCTCGTACCTGTCCTTGAGGCCGCGCAAAATGTTCACGGCGTCCTCGGGCGAAGGAGGTTCCACCATAATGGTCTGGAACCGCCGTTCCAGGGCGCCGTTCTTTTCGATGTATTTGCGGTACTCGTCCAGCGTGGTCGCGCCGATGCACTGCAACTCGCCCCGGCTGAGGGCGGGCTTGAGCATGTTCGAGGCGTCGATCGAGCCCTCGGCGGCTCCGGCGCCCACCAGCGTATGCAGCTCGTCGATGAAGATGATCACGTCCTGGCTCTGGGTGATCTCCTTCATGATGGCCTTGAGGCGGGCCTCGAACTGGCCGCGGTATTTCGTCCCGGCGACGAGGGCGCCCAGGTCGAGCGCAACCACCCGCTTGTTGTAGAGAATCTGCGGAACCTCTTTCGTGATGATGAGCTGGGAGAGGCCCTCGACGATGGCCGTCTTGCCCACGCCCGGCTCGCCGATGAGGACCGGGTTGTTCTTCGTCCGGCGCGCCAGAATCTGAATGACGCGCTCGATCTCGTCGGCCCGGCCGATGACCGGGTCGAGCTTGCCCTCCTCGGCCAGCTCGGTCAGATCGCGTCCGAACTCATCGAGGGACGGCGTCTTGCTCTTGTCGCGCGAGCGCGTGATGACCGGCTCGCGGAGCAGGTTGAGGGTCTGCTCGCGGGTCTGCTGGAGCTTTACGCCGAAGCTGCCCAGGATCTTGGCGGCAAAGCCGTCCTTCTCGCGGACGATGCCGAGAAGGAGATGCTCGGTGCCGATGTAGTTATGGCCCATGAGGCGGGCTTCCTCGACGGCGTACTCGAGCACTTTCTTCGCCTTGGGGGTGAAGGGAATATCCCCTTCAACCGGCCCGCTCGTGCTCTTGGGCAGATTTCGCTCCAACTCGAGGCGCAACTTTTTCGGGTCCACGCCCAGCTTCTGGAGAACCGCAATCGCTATCCCGCCGCCATCCTTCAATACGCCCAGAAGAATATGCTCTGTTCCCAAATACTCGTGCTGATAATTATCCGCTTCCTCTCTGGCGAGGATGATGACTTTACGGGCGCGCTCCGTAAAACGCTTAAACATTCGGCCCTCCTAACAGAACCCCTACAAAGAAACCTAAAACTTGGCGGCGATTCGACCATCCACCATGACGGCTTGTCTATCCATCCGCTCCGCGATAGCTGCGTTATGCGTCGCCACCAGGAACGTCACGCCGTCCGATCGATTGATCTCCCTTAATAAATCAAATATTAAACCCGCCGCCCCTGAATCAAGATTGCCCGTCGGCTCATCCGCCAGAATCAGCTCCGGCCGATTCATCAGGGCTCTTGCAATGGCCACTCTTTGCTGCTCGCCCCCCGACAGCTCCGAGGGACGGTGCTCCATTCGCTCCTTTAATCCCACCCTTTCGAGCAGAGCCTCGGCCCTGCCCCCTACATCGCGCCGGGCTTCTCCTCCCAGCAACCCTGGCATTATAACATTTTCCAGAGCAGAAAACTCCGGAAGGAGATGATGAAATTGAAAAACAAATCCGACGGAACGGTTTCGAAATTGGGCGAGTCCTGCATCGGAGCGGCTGAAAAGGCTTTCTTCCCTATACAATACCTCCCCCCGCGTGGGCCGATCCAGCGCCCCGAAAATATGAAGCAGGGTGCTTTTCCCGACCCCCGATGCGCCCATTATTGCTACCATTTCGCCCGCATTTAACTCCATGTCCAGCCCCCGGAGCACCCGAACCTCCCCGCCGCCCATGGCATAGTTTTTCACCAGTCCGCGCGCGGACATGATTACATCATTCTTATCAATGGCTTGTCCTGATTCATCCATTTTTTCGCGGATCGGATCATCCATATCGGAGAACCTCCACCGGGTCGATTCGGGAGGCCCTCCAGGCGGGATAAATAGTCGCTATCAGACTGATTATAAAGGCCCCCACCGCCATAGTCGTCACGTCCGAAACAGTCATAAACACCGGAAGGCGGTCAATATGGTAGATGCTGGCCGGGAGGATGTCCAAACCCAGATATTTCTCGAGAAAATCCTCCACATGGTGAAGATTCCACCCCAAAACGAGGCCGCCCAGCGTTCCCAGGACGGATCCGGCCAGCCCCATCGCCGCCCCCTGAATCAAAAAAATCCGGAGAATTATCCCCCAGGTGGCCCCCATGGATTTCAAAATCGCGATTTCGCGCCCCTTTTCCATCACCACCATCACGAGCGAGCCGATGATGTTAAAAGCCGCGATAATGACCAGGAGGAAAAGAATGATGGTCATCGTCGTTTTTTCCGTCTTGAGGGCGGAAAAAAGATTGCGGTTCATGACCTGCCAGGAGCGGACCCAGTACGGAAAAGGCAGGCTCTTCTGGAGGCCGCGGGCCACCCGCTCGGCTCGGAAGATGTCCTCGACCTTGAGGTGCACCCCCGTCACCCCTTTCCCCAGCCCGAAAAATTTCTGGGCCTGACCCATTTCGATGAAGGCGAGGCCCGAATCGTATTGATAAAAGCCGCTCCGGAATATCCCGACGATCCGGAAGGATTTCGAGCGCGGAAGCAACCCCATCGGCGTGACCGCCGGGACGGGGCTGATGAGCGTCACCTTTTCTCCGGACTGCACCCCCAGGGAAGAAGCCAGCACGGCCCCGATAACCACGCCCGGAAGCGGGCCCCCCGTCTCCCCCAGCCGGGCGAGCGAGCCGGTGCGCATGTTTTTGTCGATGTCGGTGACATCGATTTCCTGGGCCGGCTTGACGCCGCGAACGACGGCTCCGGTGACGTTGCCGTTCGCCGAGAGCATTGCCTGCCCGTACACGAAGGGCGATGCCGCCACGACCTCGGGCGCTTTTTTGACGGCCGCGAGGACCCGGCTCCACTGGGCCATCGAGGAGGCGCCCGTCTCGGTCACGAGGACATGGCTCTGGGTGCCGAGAATTTTCGTCCGAAGCTCGCGCTCGAAGCCCGTCATCACCCCCACCACATCGATGAGGGCGGTGACGCCCAGGGCGATGCCCAGGACGGAGAGTACGGTCCTGAGCGAGACCCGGAGCCAGACAACGAGGGTAATGGACCCCAACACGATGGGAATGGTGTTGAGCGAGACGAGAAGCGTGGCGGCGCCCAGGAGAAACCCCACCGGGGAGAACGGGCCTTTTAGCGACCCTCTCCGCCAGGCGATGAGCGCGGCGGCCGCCAGAATGGGGACCAGCACAAAAAACGGAATGCTCCCATGCCCCCTGAACCCGGCGATGGAGCCCCCGGCGATGAGAGCGAAGCCCAGGACGGCGAGCAGGGTTTTGAGCGAGACGGGGGGGGCCTTTCGCCGCGAGCGCAGATGGCGCATCCCGATTGAAAATTCGGCCGGGAAGCTCACTCGTTAGTCCTGCACGTTTCTGAGAAGCGGAAAGAAAATGACGTCCCGGATTGACTGGGAGTCGGTCAGGAGCATGATGAGGCGGTCGATGCCGATCCCCTCGCCCGCCGTCGGCGGAAGGCCGTATTCCAGCGCCCGGAGATAGTCCCAGTCCACGGCGTGCGCCGCCTCGTCTCCGGCCTCGCGCGCCGCCGCCTGGCCCTCGAAGCGGACGCGCTGGTCGTCCGGGTCGTTCAGCTCCGTATAGGCGTTGGCGATCTCGCGCCCGGCGATGATGAGCTCGAAGCGCTCGACGGTTTCGGGGTCGTCCTCTCGGCTCTTGGACAGGGGCGAGAGCGCGCGCGGAAAGTCGTAGATAAACGTCGGCTGGCGAAGCTTGGGCTCGACCGTCTCCTCGAAGAGGTATTCGAGGAGATGAACGTGGTCCATATCGTCCGGGATGGGATACCGTGTCTTGGCCGCGAGGGACCGGGCATATTCGCGGGCGGCCTCCTCGCTTTCGAGCACCTCGGCCGGGCAGCCGCCGATTCCGGCGATGGCGTCGCGCCATTTGTGCCGCGCCCAGGGGGCGGCGAAGGAGAGCTCCTCGTCCCCGTAGGTCACCGTCCGGCTCCCGGCGACCTCCTCGGCGATTCCGCCGATCATCTCCTCGGTGAGGTCCATCAGATCGTTGTAGTCGGCGTAGGCCATGTAGAACTCGACCATGGTGAACTCGGGGTTGTGCTGGGTCGAGATGCCCTCGTTCCGGAAGCTGCGGTTGATCTCATAAACCCGGTCGATGCCGCCGACGACGAGGCGCTTCAGATAGAGCTCGGGGGCCACCCGGAGGTAGAGGTCCATGTCGAGCGTGTTGTGGTGGGTGACGAAGGGCCGCGCCGTTGCCCCGCCGGCGATGGACTGCATCATCGGGGTCTCGACTTCGA
>DNYS01000245.1:1428-6724 GCA_003506735.1 Nitrospinota bacterium | reverse complement strand
AAACCGCGATCGTCCAAATAGCAGCGCATGAGCTGAATCATCTTTGATCGCTTGCGGAAAATTTCGGCCACCTCGGGGTTGGCGATGAGGTCCACGTAGCGCTGGCGGTAGCGGATCTCCACGTTCTGGAGGCCGTGCCATTTCTCGGGAAGGGGGCGCAAGCTCTTCGTCAGAAGTCGGATTTCGCGCACCCAGACGGAAAGCTCGCCCGTGCGGGTGCGGAAGACGCCCCCGGCGCAGCCCACGATATCGCCGATATCGAGATCCTTAGCGGCGGCGAAGCCCTCCTCGCCCAACTCGTTCAACCGGATGAAAAGCTGGAGCCGCCCGGTCCCGTCCCGAAGGTCCATGAAGACCACTTTTCCTTGGAGCCGCTTGGCCACGATGCGGCCGGCGATGACGTAGCGCCCCGCCTTGGTCTCTTCATATTCGGCATCGGTGAAGCCGCCGCATTCGGAAATTATGTCCCCGGCGCGGTGGGTGATCGGAAAGCGGTTGGGGAAGGGATCTCCCCCCGCCCCGCGGATCGCCTCGAGCTTGCGGCGGCGCTGTTCGATCAGCTCGCCGGCGTCCTCTCCGGCAGCTGGGCTCTTTCGGGTTTCCTCGGGTGATGAATCGCTCATGGGCGCTCGACGTCCTTGTGCATGCGAGGCGCGGGCGGCGCCGCCGCCTAGCCGCTCGGCCGGGCATCGGCCCGGCTTTCGATGAGGGTCAGGAGATAGGCATCGATGAACGCATCGATATCCCCGTCCAGAACGGCATCGACGTTCGATGTCTCCTTGTCTGTCCTGTGGTCTTTCACCATCCGGTAGGGATGGAGGATGTAGGAGCGAATCTGGCTCCCGAAGCTGGTCGTCATCTTGCCCGAGTGGATCTTCTCCTTCTCCTCCTCGCGCTTTTGCATCTCGCGCTTGTAGAGCTGGCTCCGGAGGAGCTTGAGGGCCGTCGCCCGGTTCTTATGCTGGCTTCGCTCGTTCTGGCAGGTGACGACGATGCCCGTGGGCGCGTGGGTGATGCGCACGGCCGAATCGGTCGTGTTCACGTGCTGGCCGCCGGCGCCCGAGCTGCGGTAGACGTCGATCCGCAGGTCGCTCTCGTTGATGTCGATCTCCACCTCGTCGGAGACCTCGGCCGCCACGTCCACCGAGGCGAACGAGGTGTGGCGCCGCGCGTTGGCGTCGAAGGGCGAGATGCGCACCAGGCGGTGAACCCCCATCTCCGCGCGGAGATACCCGTAGGCGTAATCGCCCGAGACGATCAGGGTGGCGCTCTTGATTCCCGCCTCCTCGCCGGGCAGGACCGAAACGAGCCGGGACGTGCAGCCGTGCTGCTCCGCCCAGCGCGAGTACATGCGAAGCAGCATCTCGGCCCAGTCCTGGCTCTCCACCCCCCCGGCGCCCGCGTTTACCGAGAGCACCGCGTTCCCGGCGTCCTCCTCGGAATCCATGACGAGGCGGAACTCCAGGCGTTCGTGCTCTTTCTCGATGGCCTTGAGGTCGGCGGCGGCCTCGGCGAGGAGGTCCGCATCGGGTTCGCCCTCTTCCATTCCGATGAGCTGGATGAGCTCGGATTGATCGGTCAGCTTTTTCTGGAGATCGGCCCAGGCGTCGATGGTCCGCTGGAGGGAGGCGCGCCGCTTCAGTGTGTTTTGGGCGGCATCGGCATCGTCCCAGAACCCGCCCCCGGAGGCGAGCTCATCCAGCCGGGCGCACTCGGCCTCAAGTGTATCGAGGTCAAAGACGACCTCGGAGTTCGCGGAGGCGCGCCTCCAGCCAGTCGCATTTTTTCAATAACTCTTCCATGACTCCCCCAATAAGACAAAAGGCGCCGCATCTCGCCCCGGACGGACAGCGGCTATCATATCACACCCTCGGGCGGTGGCGGATCACCGCCAACCCCGCCGCCGCCAATGTCATCAGCAGGCAGGCGATGGCGAATGCGTCTCCCGTCCGGGCGTAGAAGGTCGGCCCTCCCTTCCGGGGAGTCACCGTGGCCGCCATCCGCCACTTCTCGAAAAGCGGGCTCCGCAGCCGGACGGCTCCGGTCGCTTCGATGATGGCGCTGATTCCGGTGTTGGCCGAGCGCACGATGGGCATCCGGAACTCCACCGCCCGCATCGCCGCCATCGAAAGATGCTGCTCGGCGGCGGGCGTGCGCCCGAACCAGGCGTCGTTCGTGATGTTGACGAGAAACCGCGCGTCTCTCATCTGGCGCACCACGCGGGGGAATATCACCTCGAAGCAAATGAGCACCCCGAACCGCCCGCCGGGCACATCGAACACGCGCGCCCTCAGGCCCTCGGCGAAGCGCCCAATGACCGGCACCAGCTTTTCCACGAAGAACAACAGGGAGCCCAGCGGCACATACTCCCCGAAGGGGACGAGGTGCATCTTGTCGTAGCGGCCCTCACGGGCGCCGTCGGGTCCGAGGACATAGGCCGAGTTGTAGAGTTTCGGAGGTCCCTTTCCGCGCCTGGCCGACAGAGAGCCGAACAAAAGGTAGGCCCCCGCGCGCCGCGATATGCCCTCCATGCGCTTTTGCCAGGCGGGCGATTCCGAATAGATGAGCGGCAGCGCCGCCTCCGGCCACACGATCAGCGGGGGGACGGGCCGGCTACGCCCCTTGAAGTCCCGGGCAAGGGCCTGGGTCAGCCGTTCGAGATCGCCGACGATCGCCTCGCGCCGGCCCGGCACCCACTTCTGCGAGGGCAGGGTATTGGGCTGGACGATCCCGACCGGGCGCGGCGGCCCCATCTCGCCCGGAACCTCGATGAGCCTGAGATAGCCGTAGCCCGCCACCAACCCCACCACCAGCAACCCGCCCCCGACGAGGACGAACGGGGCCCGGTCCGGGTGGCGGAATAAATGCCAGAACATGGCGTTGATCAGCACGATGAAGAACGATACCCCGTACACACCCACCAGGTCCGCAATCTGGATAACCGGCAGGACCTTGTACTGGCTGTAGCCGAGGAGCGCCCAGGGAAACCCCGAGAGAAAATAGGCCCGGAAAATTTCAAGGGCGACCCAGATGACCGGCGCCATGAACATCCGGGCGGATCCCCCCTCCGGGGCGACCCAAACCAGCAGGCAACCGAACGCGCCGATGTAGAGCGCGATATAGGCCGCGAGCGTGAGCGCCAGGAGCCAGGCCAACACCGGAGGCAGCCCCCCGTAGTTCACCATGGTCTCCTCCACCCACCAGATGATGATCCCGTAGCCGATCAGCCCCGCCGTGAAACCGAGTATCAAACCCTCGCGCGGGCTCTTCCCGTCAAGGGCCCAAAGAAGGGGAAAAATCGCCAGCCAGGCCAGCACCTCGAACGTGAAGGGCGGGAATAGCCCTCCCAGGAAAACCCCCGAGATCGCGGCGTAGCCCGCATCGCGCCGGGTCATCGGGCCGGCGTTTTTTCCGCGGGCGATTCACCGGCCGCGGGCGCTTCGGCCCCCTCGCGGCCGCCAAGATGCTCCCGGATGGCGGCCACGATCCGGGGCGTGATCCCTTCGACGACAAGAAGCTGCGCGTCCGGGGCCTGGATCACCCCGCGCAGGCTGCCGAAGACGCGAAGCAGATTCCGCCGCCGCTTCGGCCCCAGGCCCGGCACATCGTCCAGCCCGCTCCGGAGATCCTCTTTCGCGCGGCGGCTCCTGTGGTAGGTAAGGGCGAAGCGGTGGACCTCATCGCGTATCCGCTGGAGGAGGAGCTTTTCCGGGCTCCCCTCCTTCATCCGCACGGGCTCGGAGCGTCCCGGCAGGAAAAAAACGTCCTGATCCCCCGGATTGTCCGCCGTCCTTCCCTTCGAGATGGAGCACAGCCCGACATCGGCGACCCCGACCTCCTCAAGCGCCCCGGCGGCCGAGGAGAGTTGGCCCTTTCCGCCGTCGATCAGGATCAGGCCGGGCATCTCGCCTCCCTCGTTCACGATTCGCTCCATGCGGCGCGATACGATCTCGCGCATCGCGGCGAAATCGTCCGCCCGCCCGCTCACCGAGCGAATCCGGTAGCGCCGGTAGCCGTCCTTGAGCGCGCGCCCGTTCCGGAAGGTCACGCTCGCGCCCACGATTTGGCTCCCGTGCAGGTTCGAGATATCGAACGCCTCGATGCGGACGGGAATATCGTCCAGCCCGAGCGCCTGGCGGATGGCCTCCAGCGTCGCCTGGTCCTTGCTCAGTTGCACCTCCTCGCGGCCGAGCGATTCCCCGGCGTTCTCGCAGGCCATCTCGACGAGGCGGCGCTTCCCTCCCCGCCGGGGGGTGAGGACCGCCACCTTCCGCCCCCGCTGCCGGGATAGCCACCGGGCGATCACACCGGCGTCCGGCGGGGCCGAGGGCAGCAGCACCTCGGCCGGAAAGTAGGACTGCCCCATGTAGTACTGCTTGACGAACCCCGAGACGGCCTCTCCGCCCGTCACCTCGTCCTTGAGGGGGATGGTGAAGCCCTGATCTCCGAGCAGCCTCCCCCCCCGGACGAAAAAGAGCCGGAAATACGCCCGGCCCTCTTTCCGGTGAAGACCCAGAATGTCCTGGTCCCCTCCGAGGACGGTCACCATCTCCTGTTTTTCGAAGACGTGCTCGATGGCCCGAATCTGATCGCGCACCTTGGCCGCCCTCTCGAATTCCAGCGCCTCGGAATGCGCCTCCATCTCCGAGCGCAGTTTTTTCTCGAGGCCCGTGTTTTTCCCCTTGAGGAAGTTGAGCGCGTCGCTCACCTTCCCGGCGTATTCCTCCTTCGTCTGAAGGCCGTCGCAGGGCCCCAGGCACTGGCCCATCTGAAAGTAGATGCACCGCTTCGCCGTCTTGTCCTCGATGCTTCCGGTGCAGGCGCGGATCTGGAAGGTTTTGTGGAGGAAGCGGATCGTCCGGCGTATCCGGCCCGTGGCCGGAAACGGCCCCATGTACTCGGCCCCGTCCCGCGCCGGGCTCCGGACGATGCTCAGGCGGGGATAGTCCTCGTTCATGCTCAGTTTTAGATACGGATAATGCTTGTCGTCGCGGAGCAAGAGGTTGTGCCGGGGCCTGTGCTTCTTGATGTAGTTGCTTTCGAGGATGAGGGCCTCGAGTTCGTTCGAAGTGACGACGTGCTCAATGGCCGCCACCTCGCGCACCAGTATTTCGATCCAGGGGCCGCGCCCCGTGGATTTCCCGAAATAGCTTCGGACCCGGCTCCGCAACCGGACCGCCTTTCCGATATAGAGCACCTCGCCCGATTCGTTCTTGAAGATGTAGATGCCCGGCTTCTCGGGCAGGCGCTGGATGACCGTGCGGTCGAAGGCGGGGGGGGGGTGCTCCCCGGCGCT
>DNYS01000245.1:1166-1374 GCA_003506735.1 Nitrospinota bacterium | reverse complement strand
GGGGGGGGGGTGCTCCCCGGCGCTGGCGGATTCCGCCTCGGGCGCGCTCACCGGACCCGCTCCCCGTTCCGGATGCCGAGCTGACGGCGCTCGATCGACAGAATCCGGTCGCGAAGCTCGGCGGCGCGCTCGAACTCGAGCTTCTGGGCCGCCTCGCGCATCTGGGCGCGGAGGGCTTTGATATCGACGATCTCATCCTGGGTCATCT
>DNYS01000245.1:916-1092 GCA_003506735.1 Nitrospinota bacterium | reverse complement strand
GATGCCGTTCTCCTCGTTGTAGGCCAGCTGGCGGGTTCGGCGGCGGCTCATCTCGTCCATCGCCCGCCGCATGGAGTCCGTGATCCGCCCAGCGTACATGATCACCCGCCCATCGACGTGGCGGGCCGCCCGGCCCGAGGTCTGGATCAGGGCGGTGGTTGAGCGTAAGAACCCTT
>DNYS01000245.1:404-886 GCA_003506735.1 Nitrospinota bacterium | reverse complement strand
AGGAACCCTTCCTTGTCGGCGTCGAAGATCGCCACGAGTGCCACCTCGGGCAAATCGAGCCCCTCCCGGAGCAAGTTGATGCCGATCAGCACGTCGAATACGCCCGAGCGCAGATCGCGGATAATCTTCACCCGCTCGAGGGTTTCGATGTCGCTGTGCATGTAGCGGACGCGGACGCCGAGATCTTCGTAGTATTCGGTCAAGTCCTCGGAGAACCGCTTCGTCAGCGTGGTGACGAGAACGCGCTCGCCATTTGACGCCGACCGGCGCACCTCGGCGAGGAGGTCGTCCACCTGGCCCTGGACGGGCCGGATCTCGACCGGGGGATCCACCAGCCCCGTCGGGCGGAGAATCTGCTCGACGACGACGCCCCCGCTCTTTTCCAGCTCGTAGGGCGCCGGCGTGGCCGAGACGTAGAGGACGCTTTTCGTCTGCTCCTCGAATTCCTCGAACTTGAGCGGCCGGTTGTCCAGCGCCGAGGG
>DNYS01000245.1:0-177 GCA_003506735.1 Nitrospinota bacterium | reverse complement strand
GACCTCGCGGAGCATCTCGAGGTCCTGGAGGGTGCGCTGGCGGAGACGCTGGGCCTCGAGGTCGAACCCTCCGGCATTCATGTCGGTCACCTGGACCCAGAGCTCTTTCTCGATGTTCTCCGCCGCGCGCGAGAGACGCTCCTCGGGGGTGATGTAGTGGCTGTTCGGGTAAATTTC
>DNYS01000148.1:4282-4634 GCA_003506735.1 Nitrospinota bacterium | reverse complement strand
CGGCTCCTGAGCTCCTGGCCCGAGCGAAGGGTGGCCCCGCCGCTGATCAGGGTCTGGCGGCTGCCCGCCGTCATTCCGACAATCGGCGTCACGTGGGAGTCGGACATTGTGACGATCACCCTGTTCAAGGGAACGCCCACGGCCTCGGCGGCAATCTGGCGATAAGTGTGCGTCTGGGCCGCGCCGAGGTCGCACGCACCGCATCGCAGGTTCACGCTCCCGTCGCCTTCGATGGAGATGTAGACCTCCCCGTCGTTCCGGGGACGACCGTAGCCGGCGGCGTTGGCGGCGTAGCCCACCCCGCTGCGCCAGGGACCGCCGCTTTCGCCGGGAGCAGACGCCGCCGGGCGGC
>DNYS01000148.1:0-4187 GCA_003506735.1 Nitrospinota bacterium | reverse complement strand
ACCTGGTTGGCGCCGACGCCGCGCATGGCCTCGGTGAAGGGGTTGTTCGTCAAGATGGCGCGGGCGCGGCCGCGCGCGCTCGGAATCTCATACGGCCCACCGCTGACGCACAATGCGCCGAGGAGGAGCCCTTTGCTGTTGGAGGGGTAAGCCCCCGAATCGGCGATGATGTCCACCTCGACGGCGGTGAGTTTCCCCTCCTTCGTCGCGCCGGTCTTGTAGCGCATGACGAAGGGATGTTTTTTGCAGCACTGGGCCATGGATTCTTCGCGCGAGTAGGCTATTCGCACGGGGCGGCCCGTCTTCATCGTCAGGAGCCCGAGATAGGCGCCGAGAAGGGGATGTTCCTTGCCGCCGAAGGCGCCGCCCAGCATGGGACAGTCGTAGCGCACCTGGCTGGCGGGAAGGTTTAAGGTTTTGGCGACTGCCTGATAGTTCTCGATCGTCTGGGTGGGAACCCGGATGTTCACAACGCCGCGCTCGTCCACCCAGCCGACCCCGCCCTCGGGCTCGATGAAGGCGTGATCCACACATGTGGCGAAGTAGACGTTTTCGACGACAACGTCCGCTTCCCGAAAGCCCGCTTCGATGTCGCCTTTATCCGTTTTCCAATCGCAGAGAACCTCGCCCTCGAGGTTCTCGAATTCATAGAGTCCGGGAAGAGACTCGTAGTCGATGTTGACGAGCCGGCCCGCCTGCTCGGCGAGATCATCCGTCTCCGCCGCGACGAGCGCCACAGCGTCCCCCGTGAAGCGGACAGACTCCCCGGCCAGAACGGGATAGTAGGGATACCGCCCCGCGTTTTCTCCGGGAATGTCCTTGGCCGTAAGGACGCAATGAACCCCCGGAAGAGCGATAGCTTTCGAGGTGTCAATCTTCTTGATGCGGGCGGGAATTTGCTCGGCGCGGATTACCTTTCCAATAAGCTCGCCCGGCAAGTGAAGGTCATCGCCGTAAACGGTGTCCCCCACCGCCTTGGCGATGGCATCTTCTTTCGCTTGGGAGCGACCGACATAAACCATTTCAGGCATAAACTCGCCCACCCATTCATTTAGAGTTGATTCCGGGAGCGGGGCAGATTCCCCACGCGATTCCCATCAACCGCGGAACTTGGAAACTTCGACGGCCTGGCCCGTGTCCGCGCTCTCAATGACGGCCTCCAGGACAGCCACGACCTCAATGCCCTCGGGGCCGCCCGTCTCGGGCGTTGCCCCCTCGCGGATGCACCTGGCGAATTCCGCCATCTGCTCGGCCATGCAGTCGCCCCCTTCGCAGGGGAGTTCCTCGCGCGCCTGCTGGTCCACCTTCTGGAAGTAGAGTTTCGAGCCCTCCTCCTCGGTCCAGGCGTTGGCCTGGGTGCCGAAGACGGCGTTCGTGCAGATCTTCGGGATCACGAAGGTTGAATTGATGTACCCGAGCGGGCCGCTCTCGAATTCGAGAATGATGGACGTCACATCGTTGAGGTTTCCCTTACCGAGCAGTTTTTTGCTGAACGCGCATAGCCGCTTCACAGGACCGACCAGGTAGTGCAGGTTGTCCACCATGTGGACGCCCAGACCCGTCATGGCGCCCGCTGGGCATTCGGCGGTGTCATTCCGCCAGCCTTGGCGGGGTTTCTGCCCCCCGGACAGGGAGAGATTTCCCTCCACCTGGTGGATCATCCCCAGCGCGCCCTTGTTGATCATCTCGCGGAGGCGGCGGTTGCCCCCCTGTTTGCGGCGATTATGGCCGATCTGAAGGGTGACGCCCGCCTTCTGGGTCGCCTCGTAGGCCTTCCGCCCGTCGTCGGCGGTCAGCGTGAGGGGCTTTTCGACGAACACGTGTTTTCCGGCCGAAGCCGCCTGGCAAATGATCTCCGTGTGGGTGGAGTGCGGGGTGGCGAGAAGGATTCCTTCCACCTCGGAATCGCCCAGCAATTCGTCCAGGCTCGCCGACTGGCGGCACCCGACCTTTTCGGAAAACGCCTTGCGCCCTTCCTCGCTCCGGGCGAAACAGCTGACGACCTCGGCCGCGCCGCTGCGGTCCACCGAACCCGCCAGCATAGCCCCCCACCCACCGAGACCCACCGACGCTAAACGCACCTTATCTCCAGCCACGGTCTCTCCTTTTTAAATTTCAGAAAATCAATGTACTTCTCCTAAATTCCATCCCCGCCGGGCTGCAAAAAAAGCGCGGGGGGCTCGCGCGCCCCCCGCGCCTTGAATCCGTGTTGCGCTCTGCTTCCTTATTTCATCACGAAACTCCAGGGGAGCGTCATCTCGTCGTAGCGCATCTTGTAGTCCAAAACCTTCGTGTTGACGCCATAGACGTCATGGCTCTTGGCGATGGGCTTGTGGGTGGCATTATCGTGCATAAACCAAGTGGCCTTCTCAAGCCGCTTCTGCTGAAGCGCAGTGTCGGCAGTCCTCAAAGCCTTATCAATCATCTTTTCATATTCTGGGAAGCAATGGGGGCTCCATTTCCCGCGGCAAGCCATGACGCCGCGGAAGCTATTGCCCGGAATGCCGCCTTGGTTGCCGTAACTGGCTATAAACATCATGTTCCCTTTTAGCGTGCCCTTCTTGTATTTCTTGAACCTCCCTCTCCAGACCCTTTTCGAGGAGGCTTTACATTGGGCGTCGATACCAATCTTTTTCACCATATCTACGATCGCTTCACACATTTGAACATCTGCTGGGATTGTGTGTCGGGGGGAGAGCATTACTAGTTTAAAACCCTTACCAAAACCCGATTCTTTCATGAGCTTCTTCGCCTTGGCCACGTTATAGGGGTACCAGGATTTCATCTTGGGATTGTAGCCGGACGCCATCCCCTGGTGGATCAGCTGGAACCAAGGATCGGCGCGGCCCTGCAGGAGGCTCTTGATGATGAGCGGAGTGTTAATGGCGTGGCTTATCGCCTGTCGGACCTTGACGTTCGCCATGGGTCCACCATGCTCGGTCAAATAGCCAACGTAATAGATTCGGATGCTGGGGGTGGTGAGGATTTTCAGGCCCGGCGTAGCGTTGATTTTATCGATGAACTGAGGCGCCACCCTCATGGCAAAGTCCACTTCCCCGGTCGTAAGGGCCTTCACGCGGGTCGTGGGCTCCCGGATAATGCGAATAATGAGTTTCTTCGGCCGGTTGGGGTATTTTTTATTATTCCACCACCGGGGGTTCGCTTCCATCACGAACCTCAAGCCCTTTTTCCATTCCTTGAGGATGTAGGCGCCCGAGCCATAGCTCCCGGTCGCGATTTGGGCGTATGTCAGACCCGTAACAGCCTTCCTGTTGATGACGTGACCCCAGGTGCGCATCAGGGCCGGCAGATCGTTCATCGGGCCTTTCGTGTGGATGATGAAGGTCCTGTCGTCGATGATCTCTACTTCTTTGATGTCCTTATAGTAGGACTTCACCGTGCTCTTCAGGTCCTTATCCTCCCAGACGCGGTGGAGGGAGAACTTGACATCCGCGGAGGTGACCGGGTTCCCGTCGGCAAACACGGCGCCCTTGCGCAGGGTGAACTTAAACGCCGAGGCGCTGACGCGCTCAAACTTCTCGGCCAGCCAGCCGTAAAGCTTGCCCGTTTTCAGGTCCGCCTGAACGAGGGTATCGTAGGTCCACGGCCACAACATGGTGCCCATGAACCCAGGCGTTTTTCCTGGGTCCCAGGTTTTCGGTTGTCCATGGACGGCGAGTCTGAGCGTTCCCTTGAAGGCATCGGCACGCGGGGCGGCCAAGCCGGCGAGGGCCAGGATGAGAAAAGCAACTAACCACTTTCGCATAGCAACTTCCTCCTTAGAGTGACAGATCGACGGTTTCTTCATCACATATAAGATCTTTTGCACTGCTTCTGGATCGGCGGAGCAAATACATGCTGATCCTCCAAATTCTATGGAATTCGGATTGATTAGTATAGAGGTATAGTTGGCAATACCAATATGATATATATTATTGGGGAGGTCAAGGGAAAGGAATAAAATCCGACATTTTTTATGTGACTATTTAAAAAAAAAGATGTTTATGTCCCGGATAACTTTTCTAAGATACGATCCTTCCCGAGCGACCGGCTCTGGGCCCCCGACAGGCCCTCCATGTTTGGAGGGCAGTCCGTTGCCGCCTCACGCCACCTTTCTGCGGGGAAGTCAGGCGAGGAGAAGCCGGTCGCAAGAGCACGTCCGGGATTTGCCGAAGTGCAATTAAATT
>DNYS01000014.1:25509-26198 GCA_003506735.1 Nitrospinota bacterium | reverse complement strand
TTGGGGAGACGACAGATGGCTGGGCTATCCATCACAGGTCAAATGAAGGTATCGACACTTCAAGAGGGTTTCTTGAAGGAGTTTGGCCCAGTCGTTATCTGGGACACCAGGACATCGAGGTTCGTCCGAATATTTAGACAGGACTGGCTTGGGTTTCAGGTGAATTTTTGGACAGCAGGGCACGGAAAAATCCTCCTATCGTGCGATTTTGCCAGAAAACTCGCATTATCCATGGATCGGGTTCCCGGGAGAACATCAAAAACACCCGGACATGGTGATGATTTTTTCTTGGGAGTGGTACAATTATCAGGAGCGGGTCATGCTGATCGGCCTTTGAACGAGGGAGAGGTGAAGAAATGAAGAACTCGCTGCCGGAAAAAAGGAAGCGTGAAATTGGAGAGCGGGTCCGTGCAATTCGGAAGTCTCTCAGGCTTGAGCAAACGAAACTGGCGAAAGCGATAGGCGTATCGCAGGCGATTATTTCCCAATACGAAAATGGGATGACGGAGATTCCTCTTTCTTTTCTTGCGTATCTTAAAAAGAAGCACGGTGTATCGAGCGATTGGTTGATATTTGGCACCGGAGAGATGAAAGCGGGGATCAAAGAGAACTTAAATGGCAGGCAAGATAAATTTCTCAAGCTCATCAAGCAGACTCAAAAAACGTTGGCCCGTGTTGGTAATGACCTT
>DNYS01000014.1:15987-25414 GCA_003506735.1 Nitrospinota bacterium | reverse complement strand
ATTGAGAAGAACGTGAAGGGGAAAAAATAGGTGCCCAACGGGCTTTAGTCAAAATTGGTGCATGAGCCGAATCCGAATTATGCGTTTCCCTTAAAAATTTAAACCCAAGGGTGAAAGGGATCGATCGTCAAGGGTTATCTGGAAACCTTCACGCAACGAAATCCCATATCCCGGGCCTATCGCTTTATCCCGGTCAGCCTCGACTGAATCACCTTTGCCCGCTTTTTAAGAGCCGCTGCTTTTTTCATTTCATTCTGCTTTTCGGCCAGCCCCGCAAGATTATTCAAAACCATTACGATTATCGTGTGATCGGGTTCCTTTTTTTTCTCCAATATAGATAGAGATTGACGGAAAAGGGGCCCCGCTTCTTTGAAGCGGCCCTGGGCTCGATAGACCATGCCTAAATTGTTAAGGCTCTGGGCTACCAAGGGATGGTCGGGGCCCAATGTCTTCTTTCGGATGTTAAGGGCCCGGCGGTAGTATAAAGTAGCCACCTTCAAGGTCCCCCAATTTTCGTAGAGGAAGGCCAGGTTGGTCAGGCCTGTAGCCACGAGTGGATGCCCGGTCCCCATATTTTTTTCATATATCTCCAATATTTTTTTTGCCAGGTGAACTGCCTCAACGTACTTGCCGGCTCGATACAGCTTAGGTGGCCGATCCATGAGACTCTTGGCCTCCTCAACCGTAACTGGCCCTTTATCTCTTGTTCCCGATCCAGGTCTTGTTCCTTCTTGGACAGTTTTTTTGCGGGTAACCCCCGCTCCTCGTAAATGGACAAGCCTGTTTTGCATGGCCTCTACTTTTAATAGAACCAAAGTAGCTTTCGGCATTTTTCCGCCTGCTTGATAGCTGAACGCGAGGCGGCTCAACACCTGAGCGATAGAAAGGTGATCGGAACCATATTTTTTTTCAAAAATGGGCAGCGCCTGATTCAGGAGCCTCTCCGCTTCGACATACCTCCGCTGAGAGATAAAGACGGATGCCATCTCATATAGGGTTTTTCCGACACTTGGATGCTCTTTTCCGTATGCAGTTTCCTGAATGGCCAGAATTCGACCGTATTCTTTTTCGGCCTCTGAGAATTTATTTTGATATCTGTGAGTCAAAGCCAGTGTGTAAAGCACCTTGGCGAGCTCGGGATGAACCTCTCCCAGTTCGTTTTCGAGGATGCCCAGAGCTTTTTGGGCTGTAGGGAGCGCTTCCGCCAGGCGGCTTTCTTTGAGAAGACGAACCGATTTCTGATGAAGTCGAATCGCTTCTTTTTTATTTTTTTCGTGAGAGACCGATTGCAACCAGTAACGATTCCCGAACCAGGCAATCCCGATTCCACAAAGAAGAACAAAGAACCAAGGGATAATTTTTTTAACGGGAGACTTACGCTGCCTCCTGCGCCGCCTCCTGCGCCTTTTTCGGTTGCTTCCAGACTCCATCGACATTCCCCCGATGGCGGTACTAATCGTTACTTTACCCCAAAACCCAAAGACCAGACGGTTCCGTTTTCTAACCAGATGGCCTCTCGAGTGTGGAGCGAAAATTTAGGTCGAGATTACAGATATGATTTTTCATATGACCATAGGCAGGTCTACCTTGCCGCTTTTTCCAAACCCCTTCATAGAACCGACATTTCCCATTCATAAATCCCTTTCGTCTGAGAGATTATCTCCTGGATACATCATAAAATTCCCGGCCGGGGGTGCGCTAATCGATCCCAGCACCGAATCCATCGCCCTTCTCGCTGTTGCGTCACCACCGGCTGCGGTCGCCTATAGCTGACGCGGGGCCGGCAGCGATGTTGAGTCTGGAGGAGAAGGAATCAATATGCCCCAATTAGGAGTGGCTGCATATGCGCAGCGAGCTTGGCTGTAGAGGCTCCCTCCGGGGTGTTTTTCAGCGCACTTAATGGCCATCCTTGTGAGAGCCACCGCCCGAGGAAGGGGTAAAAAGCCGGAATTTGTGAAATGAGGAGCATCGCCGCATAATTCCTGAAAATAGAGGCACCGTCGGAAACCGCGGCCGAACACGGGGAGACCCACAGATGGAAGATGGAATTGTCCTCGTTGTCGCCATTCCAATCATTTTTGCCGTTGCCATTTTTATTGTTATCCGGGAGATAAAAAAAGCCCAGCGGCTGAAAGAATCCTTCTCCAAAATCGGCCACGCCTTGAACCCGGACAATCCTGGAAGCGTCACCAGGTCCAAATTTTCCGGAAATATCCAGGGAACCGTCCTCCTGGACGGCGTGGAGTGCATCTTCGGGTACACCCCTCCGACAAGAACCAGTTACTCACGGCGTCCGGGCGTATTCAAAATATCCTTGGGATGTCGATCGAACGGGGAATTCACCATCAGGACCGAAGGAACGATGGACCGGTTCGGCAAAAAGATTGGAATTGCCTCGGAGGTCCAGACCCACGACGCGGATTTCACCGACAGGTTCTATATCGATTCGAACGACCGCGAGTTCGTGTCTGCCTTCTTCGCCTCGCCCGAATCGAGAGAGGCCATCCGATCGCTATTCGATATGGGTTTCGAGACGGCCGTTCACGACGGAAAAACAATGGCGGGCCAATGGACAGGCTTCGAGTGGCTGGAAGAATTCGACCCGGAATTCGTCAAGGAAGCGATTTTGTATTTGACCGCCCTGATCGATGAACTTCCCGAGCCCTCTTCTATCGGCGGATTGCGCGGCTCATACGGAGCTTCGGAAAAATCCTCGGGAGGCCGGATCAAGCTGGGCATCCTTTACGCAACGCCATTTTTCGCGATTTTCGCCATGGCGGTAGTCAGCAAGGCGAATTATAGTTTCGTGATTCCGATCGATTTTATGCCTTTTTTAATCCACACTCTCAGATACAGCCTTCCGGGGCTCGTTCTTTATATGATGTTCGCCATGAAAGTGATTCGAATCGGCGCCTCATCGCACCGACGCATTCTGTCTTTAAGTTCGGTATCTCTGGTGTCCTTCATAATTTTGGGCTTCCAGCTCGGGACCCACCTGAATGTGACCCAAGATCCCGGGCCCGCCCGGGTGCATACTGTTCAGGTCGCAAAAAAAACCATCGCGCGGTCCAAGGACTCCACTTCCTATTACGCCCATGCGGCCCCCTGGCCTCCAAGGAAAGAAACCATCGAACTGGACGTATCCAGGAGGATCTACCGGGGAATCGCTCCCGGCCGCACGAGCGTTACCGTGCGGGCCAGACCGGGTGGATTGGGGTTCGAATGGATTGAGTCATTCCGCTTCGAGGGCCTCGTCCGGCCTCGTAAGGCCAAGCGCCTCGCCCCGCTCTTTGCAAGTGCCAAAGCGGGCAATCTGGAAGCGGTGAAACGCCTCCTCGAAGGTGGCGCCGATATTCGCGCTGAGAATAAATCCGGGTTCACCGCCCTACACTACGCTGCCAGATACGGTCATGCCGGCCTCGTCCGCCATTTGCTGAGCAAGGGAGCTCCGATCAACGCGAGAACGAAAAAAGGCTGGACCTCGCTTCAACAGGCCGTCAAAAAACGGCGCCGGGATGTCCTGAATATTCTGTTGGAGGCGGGAGCGGATGTGAATATACACACAGCCAACGGTTGGTCTCCCCTGCATCAGGCCGTTTACGGCGGAGACGCGAAAACGGTCCGGCGCCTCCTCCAAAAGGGCGCGAATATCAATGTGCATACCAACAAGTTCCCCACTCCCATCTATTATGCGTCGCAGAAAGGGTCCCTTGAAATGGCCCAAATTTTGGTAAAGAGCGGCGCCGATATAAGAATAACCTACAAAAACTGGACTCCGCTTCGAATCGCGGACAAGCGCGGGTTCAAGGAAATCGCCTCGCTTCTGAGAAAGTGGGGCGCGAGAAAATAAACGGATAAATCTGCGTTTCGAGATTGCCAGCCGCGCTCAGGCCACCCGAGGGATAACCTCTTTGGCCAAAAGCTCGATAATCCGGAACCGCTCTTCGAGAATAAATGGCATCGCGACCAAAAACGTCTCGACGCCCCGATCGGATATTTCCTCGAAACGCCCAATGACGTCCGCTTCCGTGCCCACGATCCCGAATCGATCCAGAAGGTAATCCGTCACGCGCTCGGCGTTTTTGTTCTTGAACCCCACGTCGCTCTCGTTGTAGTTTTCACGAAAATTCTTGACCCCATCCAGATGCTCTTCCGGAACGGCATTGTAGGCCACGCGAAAGTTGTGGTTGGCGCGGGTGCACATCCGCGGCCGGGTGGCGTTTTGGACCACCTCGCGGTCGGCGCCGAAATTGACGATTCCGTCCACCCAAATGGGCACGCTTCCAGGCGGCCGCCCCGCCAGGGCTTCGCCCTCGCCCACCCGCCCGCGCACCCAGTCGATGACCTCGCCCGACAGGCCGGCGCCCACAATAAGGCCGTTCGCCAACTCCCCCCCCAGCGCCAGCATTTTCGGGCCGTCTGCGGCAAGGAAAATGGGCAGGTTCTTCTTGTCCCAGTTCGAGCGGAGTTCCTGGCCTTCGTAAACGACCGGCTTTCCATCCAGGAGACCGCGCAGGACTTCGATGGTCTCCCGCATTCCCGCCAGGTTTACATACTTTTTTCCGAGTAGATAAAGGGCGGTGTCCCCCGAACCGATACCCAACACCGTCCGCCCTCCGGCGATGTGATCGACCGTGGCGAAGGCATTCGCCGTCACCGAAAGATGGCGGGTAACCGGGTTGGTGACGCAGGTGCCAATGGTGGCTGTCTTGGTGACCTGGGCGGCCAGCGTCATGATCGGGAACGGATCCAGGATGCGAAAATGCGAGAGGGACACCGTGTCCGAAAATAACAAAGGGTCGAACCCCATGTCCTCGGCCTTGCGGACAAAATCCAGAAACTGATCGATGGGAGGAAACTCCCTGAGCGGGCCAATGTGAAGGCCTACGCGCATCGCGTTTCTCCTATAAATGCCTCATATCCGGAGGCGTCGATAATAACGGTTTCCGAATAATCGAAGCGGTTTCTCTACATTCTCATTTCCGATTGCCCGTTCAGAATTTTCAGGACAATCTTCTGAACGGACGGGCTCCTCGCTGCGTCCCGGTGCCTGAAGGGCGGTTCCAATTTTACCGAAAACGCTTTGTGCGGATTGGCGGAGCACCTCCGGAGCGGAACGGCATTTTTCAGGTTTTGACTTTTCAGGCTCACCGTTCCGTCTCCGTCGAGGGGAGCCGAAAAGGAAAGCAAGAATCGAATGACTCTCCAAAATCTCCAGCCTCTCCTCGAGGATTGTTTTGAGATGGAAACAACGATCGAGTAGTACTTTGGCCGGCACGGCAGCGGCATTTGATTCAGAAACCGCAGATCCGGCCCTCCGCCCTCGCGAAGGGTCCGGGGAGCATACCAATCGAGAACGGAAGCGAACGGATCGGCCAGCGGACTTCCCAAATGCGGAATGGCAATCATGATCAACCGCTTGACATCCTTCCCGTAGCGGACCGGATTGACGGTTTTGTCGTCGTTCCGGCTCATTTCCTGCAAATAAGCGCGGGCGATCAAACCGCCAAGACTATGGGCGACGATATCGACCGTCTTGGCCCGAAAGCGCTTCTTGGTTTCTTCGATCCACTCCTTGAGGCGATTGGCATTACCAAAGAGGCTCGTATTCCGGGTGTCGGGAAAGGTATTTATATAAATATTGGGATATCCATTTTCCCGCAGGAATTCCACCATGCTCCCCGCCCCCGAAGAGCGATTTCCGTGGCCATCATCCGCCACCATCCAAATCCTTCCGGTCCGGTTCAACCCATGAACCAACACGATGGGCCTTTTTTGGCTTCCGCTTTTTCCAGCATACACTTTTTCCACCGGAAGTCTCGAATGCCGTCCGATTCGAACGAAGACCCAGGCCCCGATAGCGAATACGGCCACTGAAAATATTGCGGCGGCCGCCAATATAAATCTCTTGAAACGCTTCAATTTCATTTCCCTTTTCGGTCCCCGGTCCGAAACTCCGCGCGCTTAGGTATATCCTAGCTTTCTTCCGGGCGCCATTGTTGGAGTAAATCATTCACCGCCCGGAGGGCGGCGCGGGGGCGGCGGCAGGTTCCGCCGGCGCAGAGGGCAAGATGCGCCCGCCGGGAAAAATCGAGAAATTTTTCGGGATATTTCGGAGATTCAATTCGATGTATTCCAGTGTGCTCGTATTTCAGCGCGCAGGATAAGCGCGGGTTTGGGGTTCGGCATCCAGGCGCTTGATCTCAGTCAGAAATAGGGTCTTGTCTTGGGGCCGCGCCCGTTTTTCAACCCCGGATCAGCGTGCACCTACTTGGCCGGCACTATTGGCAGCAGGATATACGCGGGCCATTCGGGACCTGTGTGCAGGGTGACCTTCCCGCCGAAAGGGTCCGCCGGCCGGTCCCGGGGGTCGTCGTGACGGAACGGCCCCACCCCGGAATAGACCCGAGCGGGAGCCGGCATCCCCGGGTGCTCGAAACCGGGATAGACGTAATCCCTGCCGCGCACGCTCAAGCCGATCCGGCAGCCCTCGGGAATAACGATGCAGGTGGGCCAGATCTCCACGTCGAGTTCGTACACCTCGCCCGGGGTGAGCGGCTGCAATTCATCGTGGGTGTGGTAGGGCCGGTAAGGCAGTGTAAGCGCGGGGTCGAGCTTGCGGTGCGATGCGCGAAGCCAGCCGAGGCCGATGGGGGTATGCGGATCATTCGATCCCTGGAAGGTGATTTCGCGCATCTCGGGGTCGAACACGCGAAGGACGAGAAAAATGTCCGCGTCGGTGGTCTCGGATGAGACGAAGATCTTGGCTGCCACCGGGCCGGTAAGCTCGGTCTCTTCATCAAGAGGGGGCGTCAGATAAAGGAGTCCCTTTCCGAGAGCGTCATACTCCCGGCCCCTCGTATTTTTCTGAGGATTGGTCTTGAGGGAAAAACTACCCGAATGAAGGTAGTATTTGGTCCACTCCGTACGCGCAAGAGGCCACTCGTTTTCGGCGCGCGCGGTGAATTTCTCGCCCTGACGGCGAATACTCAGGGCGACCTTGGGCTGCTTGTCCCAGCCCGTGTCCTCGCCCTTGAGGAAGTGGCCGAAAAAGCGCTTCTGAAGATTCACCCCGTAGTCGGTGTAGAAATGGGTGAAGTGATCGAGACCGTGCACTTCGAGCCACTTTTCCTCCGACGCCGCGTTTAGGTATCCCTCGAAATTTCCGCGGGGGTGGAGGCCCACTCCGCCCCAGTTGCCCGCCGAGAGCAGCGGCACGTTGATCTTCGAGTAATCGGGTATCCGGGCCTTCCAGTAATCGTCGATCAGCGGGTGATCGAAAAGATCCTGTCCGTAGTCGGAGCGGTTGGCGCCCAGTTCCTCGTCCGTGAGCGTCTCGGGCCCCGAACTCCACTCGCCGTTGATCTGGCTGCGCCAGTCCCGGTTTCCCCTGCCGTGCTGCCGCAACGTAACGGTGTCCCGGTACCAGATGTCGGCGAACCGGCTCAGGATGCCGCCGTGGTGGCTGAGGTCGCGGTAGAGATCGGCCGCTCCCTCCCAGACGCACATCGCCGCCAGGTGGGAGGGCTGGAGGGTAGCCACGATCCACTGGTTCATCCCGTAGTAGGAGATTCCATTCAAGCCCACTTTGCCGTTGCACCACGATTCCTCGCCCGCCCATTCGATGCAGTCGTAAAAATCTTTCGCCTCGCGGGGCGACCAGACCTCCATGAATCCCAGCGAGCGGCCCGCTCCGCGCGAGTCCACGCGCACGCAGGCGTAGCCATCGGGCACCCACTTCTCCGGGTCCACCAGCTCCCAGTTCTGGTACTTGTTCGACGTACCCTGGACCGTCTCCGGGAATTTTTCGGTCATCACTTTCCATTGAGCGGGATAGCCGTCCATCAAGTGCAGCCATTTGGCGTAGGGGCCGTAGGACAGGATGGCGGGGTACTTTCCATCGTCGTCCGGGCGGTACACATCGCAACGAAGCACTACCCCGTCGTCCATTTTAAGCGGCACATCCCAGTCAATCCGCATCCCGTCGCGCACTTCACTCTTGAAGGTGTCCATATGCCCCCCATGTCGGTTTGGTCCGTCCAACAATCCGTTAAATTGAATAATGAAAGCAAGTCTGGGAGTGAAGGCAAATATCCCGGCCAAATTCTTCTTTTTCTTTAATGAAAGGAAAACACGAAGACACCCCACGGTCAATGGGCATTCGCTTTCGAACGGCGCCCGTCATTCGAGATCCAGGAGCCGCGCGGGATTCTCGTGCGCCATGGTACGGATTGCCGCCTCCAATACCCCCGCCATCAGCAAAGACTCGAAAAAAACCAGGAGACCCTATCGAATTCCAACTGGGCCGCGGGCGCGAAACGGATTTTAATTGCAGGGCGAGGCAGGGCGTCAAACCTTATTGCCGCCCAGGCAAGCCAGCCCCAGTGTGGGTTTTTGGGGGAATACGCGCCTCACGCCCGGCGTTAACCATATAGGCAGAGCTTTAAAATTGGGTGTTTTTATCCAATAATGGACAGCTTATTCGTCTTTGAATATTGGCTGCTATCTCCGGGGAGTGAGAGAAAATGGGCGGAACGATTTGGGAGGTGACGCGACGCTCATTCATGCGCTTGGCGGCCGCATCGGGAGCCGGAATCCTCTCCGCATGGGCCGGAGAAGTGCGGGCCATCTCCAGGAGGGTCCACCGTTTCGGGCGCCCGGAATCGATGCTCCCCCTCGAGCGGGAGCACATGCCCCGAATCCAGATGCTCCGTCACGCCGAGGACGGTGCGGAGGTTCCCATCATCATCGATATGGATCACGACCAGCGGCCCGGAGACTACATCGAGTCGATCGAGATATTCAAATTCAGCGATCCCGTTCCCGGCAAGGGAATTTATCATTTCACGCCTGCCACTGGACGGGTCCACCTCTCGGCCCGTCTGCGGATGGACCGTGGGCGTTCCAGGGTTTTTGTTTTCGTGAACTGCACGAAGCACGGAAGATTCCGCTTTAGCCGCCCCATCAAGGTGGACAAGGGCGGATTCTGAGAGCCGATTAGGAGAATCGAGGCATGGCGCAGATCGGTGCAGAGTTGAAGTTCGCCTATTCGAATGCGGAAATGGCCCAGATGCGCGCCACCGAACGGCGGCAAACCGAAGAGGAAAAACGCTACCGTATGCAAACGCCCCGGATGCGCCTTCCATGGAAGATCCGGAAGGGTGAGATCATACGCGTGCTCGTGAAGATCCGGCATCCCAGCCGAACAGGGCTGCGGCCCCTTTGGGACGGGTCGTTCGAATTTAACCGGCCGGCCTTTTTTATCCGGCTGCTGGAGGTTTTCTATGGCGGAGAACTCGCAGCGAAGATTGAAACCACCTCCGCCATCAGCGACGATCCGATCTTCGGATTTCATTTGAAAGCGGACAAAGAAGCCCCGGTCCGGGTGGTGTTCACAAACCACCGGGGAGATCGTTCCGAGACGATG
>DNYS01000014.1:15204-15832 GCA_003506735.1 Nitrospinota bacterium | reverse complement strand
GCGGGAATGATCTATCCCGTTTCGGCTCTTTGGCTCGCGATCCTTTCCCCGGCCGCCCACCCGGCTACGCTGTACGTGACGAATCAAGGGGATAACACGATCAGCGTAATCAACACCGCCTCGCACAAGGTGGTGAAGGCGGTCAGGGTCAACCGGGGTCAAGCCGCACAACGGGGCCATCAGCAAGGACGGCGCCACGCTCTACGTCGCCAACGTGGGGACCGGAACGGTCAGCGTCTTCGATACGAAAACGATGGCTGAAGTCGCCACGCTGCCCGCGGGAAAGGGATGCCACGGCGTCACCCTATCGCCCGAAGGCGGAGAGCTCTGGACGGCGAACGTAGGGGAAAACACCGTTACGATTATCGACACGGCCACCCGCAAGCAGATTGGAAAGATCGATTCGATGGGAAAAAAGCCGATGCTGGTAGAGTTCTCGCCGGACGGACGGCGCGCCTTCGTCAGCAACGGCGGGACGGCGGACGTGGCCGTCTTCGACGCCCGGAGCCGGAAATTTCTCAAGTCGATCTTCGCCGGGAAGGCCGTAATGGGCATCGAGTCTTCTCGGGACGGAAAGCATGTCTGGGTAACCGAAGGAGGCGACCGGGTGGTGAGCGTTCTTGGTACC
>DNYS01000014.1:12650-14952 GCA_003506735.1 Nitrospinota bacterium | reverse complement strand
AAAGTCGTCAAATCGATCCGGGTGGGAAAAGACCCCCACGGCATTGTCATCAAGCCGTAGCCGATCATCGTGCGCCGCTGCGGAAGTATATCGATCGTCGTCCATGTTTTTTTCTGACGGCGGCGATCCGTTTTTCGCCGCCCCGCCCCATTTCCGGATCCCGCAAAATATATCAATACCATGGAGGTAAGATGGACATCGGTTTCGGGTTCCCGAAATCCACCATCATGAATCCAATGTTGTGGAGGCATCGAAACACCCCGCATTTCCTGTAGTAGGAATTTCCTCAAATTGCTCTATATTTACCGGGCTTGCCGGAGAGTCCGCTGGTGAACGGGAGAAGGGTACGCCACGCGGAGGCCGAATTACGTAGTTTGCGGATGTTGCGGGAGTTTACCGTGGATTTTTTCATGCCCGGCCGGAGTTTCGGAAAGGACGGGAAGGGGAATGAGGGGGATATGCGAAGGGGCGTTTACCCCCCGAGGTAATATTTCTTCACCAGGTCATGGCTGGCCAGCTCTTCGATGTTCTTGCCCTCGAATTCGATTTGCCCATGAACGATGATGTAGCCCCGATCGGCGATCTTCACCGCTTGGTTGAAGTTCTGCTCGGCCATGAGAACGGTCAGGTTGTATATTTCCTTCAACTCTTTGATTTTCGCAATCACGCGGCTAACGAATATCGGGGCCAGGCCAAGGGAGGGCTCGTCCACGAGGAGCACCTTGGGGGATGACATGAGAGCACGGGCGACCGCAAGCATCTGCTGTTCTCCGCCGCTCATGCTGCCGGCAAGCTGGTGTTTGCGCTCTTCGAGAATGGGAAAAGCCTCGAGGCAGAATTCCATGTTCCGGTCGATGTCTTTGCGCGCATCCGCCCGGTAGGCACCCAGAAGGAGATTCTCCTCGACGGTGAGCATGGGAAATAGCCTCCGGCCCTCGGGCACAAGGGCTACGCCGAGGTTCACGATATCCTCGGTTGCCATCCCGGCGAGATCGGTGCGCTGGCTGTCGATTTCGATGTAAAGCTCGCCGGCCGTTGGCGGAATCATCCCCATGATGCATTTGAACAGGGTACTTTTTCCGTTTCCGTTCGTGCCCAGAAGAACGACGGTCTCGCCATCATTTACTTCGATGGAAATACCGTGCAACACCCGGACGGAGCCGTAGCCGGCCTCCAGATTATTGATGACGATTCTATTCGCCAAGGTAGGCCCTCTCCACTGCCTTGTCGTTCACAATTTCATCCGGTGTACCCTCGGCGATCTTTTCGCCGGCATCGAGGACGACAATGCGCTCCGAAAAACTCATGACGGCACGCATGATGTGTTCAATCATGATGATGGTGATTCCCTGCTCGTTTAGCTTGAAAAGAATATCGAGAATGCCGTCCACCTCGGCGGCCGAAAGGCCGGCCATCGTTTCGTCGGAGATGAGAAGGCGGGGTTTGGCCGCTATGGCGCGGGCCAGTTCGAGCTTGCGCATATCGATCTGCGTGAGGTCGGCCGGGCGGGCATCCGCCCTGTCGGCGAGGCCAATTTGATCCAGAATCTCCATCGCCTCGGTGGCGACGCCGCCGTCACCGGATTTCAGGTGGGTGGCGTATTCGAGCGGGATGCAGAGGTTTTCGAGAAGCGTCATGCTGACGAAAGGCTTGGGAATCTGAAAGCTGCGCGCGATTCCGAGACGCGCGCGCTGATAGGTGGGCATCGCGCCAATTTCGGTACCGGAGAAGAGAATGGTTCCGCTTTCGTTGCGGAGCGAGCCGGAAATGCAGTTGATCAGGGTGGTCTTGCCAGATCCGTTCGGGCCGATGAGGCCCAGACGCTCGTGTTCGTTGACGTGCAGACTGACATCGGAAAGGGCGCGAAAACCGCCGAAGTGTTTTGTCACTTGACGCACCTCAAGGAGCTTCTCGGCCATCAGGCTGCTTTTCCCGTGGTCCTGGCGCGAATTTTCCGGAAGAGGCCCACCAGCCCCTCCGGCGCGAAGACCACGAACCCGACGAGCAAGACGCCCACGATCAACAGGTTCATCTCCGAGGAGACCGTCACCGTCGCCCACTGCTGCGCCGTCGCCAGCAGACCCGCCCCCACGAGGGGGCCTATCCAGGTCGCCGTTCCGCCGATCATCGGCATGGCCAAACTGTTCACGGCGTAGTTGAGGTCGAAGGCGGAAGAGGGCTCGACATAGGTAACATAGTACGGGAAGGGGGCGCCGGCCATGCCCATCAAGAATCCGCTCACCGTGGTGGCGAAGAGTTTCAGTTTTAAGGTGGGGACGCCCATGCACTCGGCCGCCTCCTC
>DNYS01000014.1:10106-12571 GCA_003506735.1 Nitrospinota bacterium | reverse complement strand
CGATCCGGGAGTTCTCGATGAACCGGGCGATGGCCAACGCCACGACGGCGAGGACCAACATGACGAAGAAAAGGAATTCGTCATAGTTGGAGAAGAAGAGGGGCTCTCTCGGATGCACGATGGGAATTCCGGCCCCTCCGCCCACATATTCCCAGTTGACGACCAACATCTCCAAAACGACGGCGAGAGCCAACGTGGCGATCGAGAAAAAAATCCCCTTGAGCCGGAGCGTGAGATAGCCGATTCCCAGCCCCAGGAGGGCGGCGACGACTCCCCCGGAGATGAGCAAAAAAGGCAGTGACAGATTGAAGGTCTTGATGAGGGCGACGGCCGTGTAGGCGCCAATGCCGAAGAAAGCGCCCGAGCCGAAATTTACGTAGCCGGTGTATCCGCCCAGAATGTTCCAAGCGGTCGCCAGGACGACAAACTGAAGAACGATGTAGCCAGCCTTATAGTAGTACCGGTTTTCCATCACGCCGGTGAGGGCGAACCCCAACACCACGACGCCGATCGCCACCCAAAAAAACGATTTGTTCTTCAAGAACTACCTCCCGAAGAGGCCGGCGGGCCGAACCGCCAGAACCAGAAGGAGAATACCGAATGAAACGGCCAGGGACCAGGAGGGACCGAAAAACGCCGAGGTGAGGCTCTCGGCCACCCCGAGGATGAGAGCGGCCACGAACGTCCCGACGATGCTTCCCATCCCCCCCAACACGGTGATGGCGAACACCCGCCCGATGTAGTCCCGGCCGATGGAGGGTTCGACGGGCCCGATGACGATGAGGAGGGCGCCCGCCACGCTCGCGGTGGCGATCCCGATCCCGAAGGAGATGGTCTTGAGCCTCGTGGGGTCGGCGCCCATGAGTTGCACTGCGAGGCTGTCCTGCGCGACCCCCATGACGGCTTTTCCGAAGAAGGTCTTCGAGAGAAACAGGTAAAGCGCCAGCGTCATGGCCGCTCCCACGAGGAAGGGAATGAGGAGACGGGGGGCGATTCCGATGGGGCCGATCTGGAAGGAGGTTCCGATATAAGGCGCCTTGACCAAGCGGTAATCCACCCCAAAGGTGATGATGAGGAGCACCTCGATTAGGAAGAAGAGGCCGAAGAAGAAAACGAGTCCCCTCAGGGATTCGGTCCCCGTCTTCTCGAAGCTCTCGTAGTAGATCCGATAGATCGTGACGCCAAGAAAGTAGAACGGGACGGCGAAGAGCAGGCCGGAGAGGACGGGGTCAACCCCCCATGTGGTGTTCAGGAGATACGCCATATACGAGCCGACGATGACGAAGGCCGGGTGGGCTATGTTCACGACATCTAAAAGGCCAAAAGAAAAGGAAAGCCCAACGCTGATCGCGGCGTAAAAACCGCCCAGCAGGATTCCGGCTACGAGGACGTTCCCCAGCAATTCAAAAGAAAACACAGAGTTCCTCCCGACAAGGAACAAGGGCGCGCACCCCTCTTCCGGGCACGGCCCTTGTTCCTTGCGCAGTCCGCTTCGCTTACTTTACTTGAAGCCGGGGAACGGGTAAATGATGTTGCCGGACCTTACCGACTTGGGATAGAGCACCACCCTCTTCCCGGGTCCGAAGAACTGTTTGACGTCGTTGCCCACGATGTTCTGGTACTGCACCATGAGCATTCGCGTCGTCGCCCACTCGCCGTTGGGGGCGAATTTCACCTTCCCGACGACGGTAGTAAACTCGTGGGTGCGGATGTACTCACCGACGGTCTTTTGGTCGAAGCTCTTCGTGGCTTCGATGGCCTGGCCCAGAATCTGCACGTATGAATAGGCAAACGGCGGCAGATAGTGGCCCAGGGGGTCGAGCTTCTCCTTCGGAGCCCGGGCCTGGTACTTCCTCAGAAACTCCTCGATGCCCGGGAAATCCAAGGTGGTCTCGGGTACCCAGAAGTCGTAGTTCACCAGGCCGTTCAGCATGGGGCCGAGGTTCGTCAGGAAGGCAGCGTACTGCAGGCCCACCATTGTGCCCCCGAAGAGCTTCGGCTTCAGTCCGATCTCCTTCGCCGCCTTCGTGACGCCGACCGAGCCGGGAGGATAGGACGCGATGTACACCAGATCCGCATTGACCGCTTTGATCGCCCTGAGAGTCGGGGTGAAATCGGCGGTCTTGGGCGGATAGGTCTTGTCGTAGACGATCTTGAAGCCGTACTTCTTGGCGTTCTTCCGGGCGCCCTTGACCGCGTTCCGGGCGAACTCGGCGTCGGCGGCGAGGAACGCGATGGTCTTCGGCTTTGGCCTCTGCTTCGCCGCGATCTCGAAGTAGCCATTGGACCAGTCCGTCATGGGTTTTGGCCCTGCCGGCATGATCTGGAAATAGTAGCGGTATTTCAGCTTCGCATTGGCCGCGAGCCCGAAGAGGGTCATGAAGACCATCTTGCGATCAGCCACGGTGGGAATCGCCGGCACGATGAGGTTCGTGCCGTAGCCGGAGACGACGAAGTCCACCTTG
>DNYS01000014.1:8517-10055 GCA_003506735.1 Nitrospinota bacterium | reverse complement strand
GTCGTCGTAGTAGACCAGCTCCACCTTGCGGCCCAGCAGCCCGCCCCTCTTGTTCACGTCATCGCGCCAGATCTTCATGGCCAAGACAGCGGCTCTGCCCGCCAAGGCGAGCCCTCCGGTCAGCGCCATGCCGAAGCCGATTCTGACGGGCTTCGCCGCCTGCGCCACCGGGACAAAGGAAATGACCAACGAAATAACCAAGACACAAACGGATATTACGAACTTGGGCATTCGAACCATTTTTTCTCCTCCCCAAAGGATTTTTCTGGCCTGCATCGCGAACCAATGGAAAATTGTACCATAATGCAAAATAGCCGCATGCACTTGAGAATGTCCTAAATGACCTGTTGATGGAAATATCTTACCATAAACTGGATTATGCGGCGACACTCATCCTTTTTCGGTATTTGGTTGCGCCTCCCGAAAACTCGACCCTATTGATTACATTGGCTTTTCTGCCTTCTGCTGAGCTATTCATTTCGGCGTCCGGTGGCCCCCGGTAAGGCGTCAGGTTACCCTTACCTTCTCTTCGAATCCAAATTGGCCAGATTGACCCCGCTTGTCGCGGGAAATGGGTACAGGGCATAGCAGGGAGAAGGTTTGTGATGACTGTTTGGCGGCGGTCGGAGTCTCCTGCGAACCCGTCTCCCCGAATTCCCTGTTTAAGCAGGGAAAATACAGGGAATTTTTTCGTATTTGGGGGCTTATTTCCCCAAAATCCCCCAGATATGCCTATGCTTAAAGAGCGGCAGGGATTTCATCCCAAAATCCGAACAGGGAATTATCAGGGAAAAGGTTCCTGGAGATTCCGGTCCTAGTAAAATTGGTTTAACGTGCCAACAAACGATGCAGAATCGAGGCGGTCAATTCACTAATTGAGAGAAAGGTATCCCATTGGGCATGACAATCACCGAGAAGATCCTGGCAGTTCATGCAGACCGCCATGAGGTGCGGCCCGGGGAAATCCTCGACGTTCGGGTAGACCAGAGCTTCACGGACGATCTGGGCGGTCCTGTGACGTTCGATATTATCGATCGCAACGGGATTTCCAAGGTTTTCGACCCGGACCGCTTTTTTGCCTCCGCCATGGTTTACACCCCCAGTAAAGACATCGGAGTGGCCAACACCGTGAACAAGATGCGCGCATTCTGCGAGCGAATGGGTATCGAGCGCTTCTTTGAGGGTGGAAACGCGGGCATCCACAACGCCCTCGTGGTTGAGCAGGGCCTCATACTGCCAGGGGAAATCCTCGCCGGTGGGAATTCACACGCCTGTACTGGAGGCGGCGTGGGTGCATTTGCCACCGGAATGGGGAGCACCGACATCGCCGCAATCCTGATCACAGGCCGCACCTGGCTTCGTGTGCCTGAAACAGTTCGATACGAATACCAAGGCAAGCTCGCCCGCTGGGTGACTGGCAAAGACCTTATCCTCGCCACCATCGGTCGCTTCGGGGTGGACGGAGCACAAGGGGTGGCCATGGAGTTCGCCGGAGAGGCTATCGCGGAACTCTCCGTGGAAGAACGCCTTTCGCTACC
>DNYS01000014.1:7275-8380 GCA_003506735.1 Nitrospinota bacterium | reverse complement strand
GACGCAGATTATTCCGAAATCCACGAGTTCGATGTGAGCTCCCTGGAACCCATGGTGGCCTACCCTCACCTGCCCCAAAACACGAGGCCCCTCTCCGAGGTGGATGAATTCGGCGTGGATCAAGTTTACATCGGTTCGTGCACGAACGGGTGGATCACGGACATGCGGGCCGCCGCCCAGATCCTCGAAGGCCGCAAAGTGGCAAAGGGGGTTCGGCTCATCGTAATTCCCAGCACCACCGAGGTTTACAGGCAATGCCTAACGGAAGGCATTGCGGAAACCATTCTCGACGCAGGCGGCATCTTTAGCACACCCACCTGCGGGCCTTGCATCGGTGCCCACATGGGAGTGTTGGGAGACGGTATGCGTTCGGTCTCGACCTCCAACCGGAACTTTGTGGGTCGCCAAGGCTCGACCCAAGCTGAAATTTACCTCGTTAATCCCTCGATTGCCGCGGCCACGGCGGTTCTAGGCCGGATTGGCTCACCGGACGAAATCTGAGGCAGATTTTATGACTACTGTATTGGAAGGAAACGCCTGGGTTTTGGGAGATCACATTGACACAGATGTGATCATCCCGGCGAAGTACCTCGTCACTTTCGAGCCCGAACACTTGGCCCCTCACTGCTTCGAGGGCGTGGATCCTGAACTCGCCAGGCAAATTCAGGATGGGGACATTGTGGTCGCGGGCAAGAACTTTGGCTGCGGCAGCTCCCGCGAGCACGCCCCCATTGCGATGAAAGGTTTGGGGGTCAGTTGTATCGTGGCCCGCTCCTTCGGTCAGATTTTCTACCGAAACGCCTTCAACCGCGGTCTTCCGCTTTTGGAGTGCGATTTGCCAAAGAATTCCGTGAGCATGGGAGATCAGCTCAGGGTGAATCTCGAAAGCGGTGAAATTAAAAACCTCATCTCGAACCTGACTTTTCAGGCCGCGCCCATTCCCGATTTCATGCGGGAGATAATCACTGCGGGGGGTTTGATTCCCCACGTTCTCAAGAACCGCTGAACCGTGCCTGCAGAATCAGCATGGAAGTTTTTCGAACCTGTGCATGGGGAATGTTAATTTTGACGAAAACCACTCAAGTAGCTGTTTTCGATTGAAGAG
>DNYS01000014.1:0-7089 GCA_003506735.1 Nitrospinota bacterium | reverse complement strand
GAATAGTTTTTCAGCGGTCTCTTGAAATTAGTAATTCGACATTGACTCCCCAAAAAACTGACTTAGATAAATTGTCCAGAAAATTCAGGTTCCGCAATTTCGGCTCGCCAGCCCAGTTCTTCTTCGCACCAACGGGAGACCGCTAAAAGTCCGGCCTCCTCGAAACGCCCGGCGCCCAACTGAATACCGATTGGCAAATTTCCCTCTCCACGCCCCACTGGCAAAGTGAGGGCGGGATGTCCCGAGAAGGTAAGAGGTTCGGAGAAGCTGGCGTCTCCCGTGGAAACGTCCCAGATCGGCGGCTTTTCGGATTGTGTCGGAAGAACGGCCAGATCGTAGTGCTCGAACAACCGATCCATCTCACGCACATACCTCGACCGCAGGCGCAACGCCTTCAGGTAATGCACGGCGGGCACCATGAAACCCGTCGTGATGGTTTCCCGGTTCTTCGGTGTAAAGGCATCCTCATTCCCGATAAACATGTCCTCGTGGTAGCAAGATGCCTCCACGCACCGGGCGATGAAGTGCGCGGCGTGAATCTTATCTGTCTCCATGGGAAGTTTGATTTCCTCGACCGCCACGCCACTTTCCCGCAATTGAGCGACAGCCCGGGCGGTCTGATCGGCCACCTCTTTGCTTGCTCGCGGAAGAGTATCTTCTCTGAAAAATCCTACCCGCTTCGGCTTCCGGGGAGCCGATTCAGCGGCATAGTCCGGCACAGGCACATCGGGCGCTCCGTCATCGCTAGCATCGGGCCCTGCCATCACCGTGAGCATTCGGGCTACATCCTCGACCGAGCGGGCAATGATTCCCGGATGGTCGAATGTCCATGAGACTTTCAAAATTCCGCCGCGCGGAATGCGGCCATATGTCGGCTTGAACCCCACTACACCGCAAAAACTCGCGGGACGGAGCGTAGAGCCAGTCGTCTGGCTTCCCAGGGCGACGGGGATCATGCCCGCCCCCACAGCCGCCGCCGACCCGGCACTGGAGCCACCAGGGCTGTGGGCCAGATTCCATGGATTTCGGCTGATGGAAGGATCTCCGTTCGCAAGAGGGGTGGTCACTGTTTTTCCGAGCGCGATAGCGCCCTCCGACCGCAGGCGCTCGACGCAGGTAGCATCCTCGTTGGGTTCATATCCCTTAAAGAGCGGGGAACCCGCCTCCCGCCTGAACCCCTTGATGTCGAAAATGTCTTTTGCACCATAAAACACGCCCGCGAGAGCGCCCACCTTTTTTCCTGCTTCGCGTTCTCTATCGACCGAACGTGCCTCTTCGAGAGCCCCTTCCCGGTCAACTTGCACCCAGGCTTTCACGCCTTCCTCGCATTGATCGATCCGGGCAATTATGGAGACGAGCCAATCCTCGGCGTTCAGTGTTCCACCGCAGAGCCGCCGGAGCCCTTCGCTAAGCGTCAATTCCCACGGCTCAGACATTATGGCCCTCCTCTTTCCGGGGAATTCCGGGCCGGATGGGTTCTTCCTCTTTTTCGAACTTCACCCCGGAAAGCGTTAGAAGCCTTGAAGCCACCATTTTGGCAGCCGCCTTTGATTTATCATTTTTCGCCAGGCCATAGACGCGATGCGCCATGTCCTCAATCATCGATTCAAGGCTTTCAACGTCACCCCTGAATTCCACCTCTTCCATGTCTTCCTCCTTATCGACGCTACTGTTCTAGAAGCTGTGGATAAACGGTTTTCCTGGAAGGGGCTCCCCCACCGCCTAGCACGCTCTATCTAATACGTCAGTCTGGAAAATCCTTCGAAAAAGTGCACGAGGAACTTTTCTGACTGAAGGATGCCATCGACTTGAGCATATTCGTTCGCGGCGTGTTTTCGCATGGCGTTGCAAGGGAGACCGCCGATCCATGGAACCCCAAGCTCCTCGGTCCACAGCGCGACCGGCATTCCCGCGGGATGAACCGGCCACACCTCCGGATCCACACCCATGCCTGTATGGGCCTCGAGAAAACATTTAATTAACGGATGGTCCGGAGGCGTTCCTCCACCCGCATAATGGTTATTCACGACAAATTCGATATCACCATAACCGCCTTCGGACAAGATTTTGCGAATGTTCTCGATGCGCTCGCCGGGATCCTCGCCAGGCTGAAAACGCATGTTCACCACCGCCTGGGCTTCTGAGGGAATACTCACCTTGACGGACTTGCCCTCGCCAATGAACCCTGCCTGAAGACCGATGACGGTAAACTCCGCCTTAAACAGATGGGCTCGAACCGCCGCGTGGAAATCGTCTTGCTTGAAGCGTTTTACCCCCAGGCTCTGTCTCATCATTTCCGGGTCCATTCGCTCTGATAGCTGACGGCACAATTTTTCCTGTGAATCGCTTGGCACCCACCCATCGCCATTTTCATAGATCTCTTGAAGCCTATTTTCTAAATATGAAACCGCCTCAATTAGGTGGTCGGCAGGGTTGCCAATCCAATTACAATTCAAGGCATGAATCTCATTGCCCACCGGCCCACCCCACTCGCCGGGTCGGCAAAAGAGCCTGCCCATCAAGTTGCCCTTGAGACCTAAGGGAACGATGGGGGTCCCGTCAGTCTCCCCCATGGGACAGAGCCAATAGGCGGCGTTCGCTTTTTTCATTTTGTCTTTGTAACGGGGAAAAAAATCTTTGACCCCTCCGCTTCCCAACTCTGAGGCCTCATGGACGAACATCAAATTAATGGGGAGCTTTTCGCCCGCCGCACGCGCGGCGTAAACAGTATTCATCACGCACGCGATTCCTGTTTTCATGTCCTCCGCTCCACGGCCTACAACGCAGCGGCCCAGTCCATCCAGTTCCTGGATTTGGGGATCGAAAGGCGGATTAATCCAGTTGGGTTCCTCTGCCGGTGTTACGTCGTAGAGTCCGTGGCATAGCAAAGTCCGATCGGCGCCTTCGTCGATGAGACCGAATACAACCGGAAACTCGGCGGTCTCGATCACTTCTGCCTCCCCGCCAACTTCGCGGATCTCCTCGGCCAGCATCTCCGACATTTCCTGGTTTCCCAAATTGAGGGCAGATACGCTGGGCTGGCGAATGTATTTCAAAAGGCGCTCGATGTGGGATAACTCAAAATTCTTTTCGATCTCAGCGATGACATGCTCGACATTCATGGAAAACCCTCAGGGAATCATCAAGGCGAGCAATGGGCCGTGCTGTTGGGCTCCGTATACATCCCGATCCCCAGGTGCTCCAGAAGTAGGACCCGTTCTCGGAATGGTCACCTTGATGGCGTTGGCCGCGTCAAAATAGACGATCTTCACGTCTTCGGGCTCGAGCCCGTAAAGCTCCGCCACGGCGCCCGGGCTCAACGCTTCGTTTTCAGACACGCGTCGGAACGTGGCCTCATCGGGAAAGAGCAGGTCGATAGTGGTATAGAGTGGGCCTGCATTTTTGCTTCGTAACACCTCGGCGATGTCGTATAGCCGATCCATGGCACCCCCCTTCATCCCACCTTGGCAAATTCGACTTCGAAGGGCGCGCCCGCGTCATCGAGCTCCATGAGATGATAGATGTGGAACTCGTAGACCGGGCCCCCCTCGAAGTCAGAGGGCGAGAATGGAAATGCAAGGTTTCCGGCGGTGGCTTTTCTGCCTTTGAACCCGCAGTGGAGAAATCCACTCCGCGCAAGAGACAACACCGCGTTCGCCGTTGACTGATCTTTCGCAATGGCTTCCATCACCACACACACCTCGTGGGCAATTTTCGGGCCGTCCGGCCCAGGCCGGCCCATCACCCCATCACGCCCATAAAAAATGAAACGCAGTTCGTATTCATCCGGCTCAAGACTCCCTTGCACCATTTCTGCGACGGTGGACTTCACACTCGCTTCAACCTCATCAAGGCTTGCGAGCAAAAGCGGGTCCGTCATTCCGGCCACAGTAATAGTTCGGTACCCCCGGAGTCGGACCCCTTCAAGCTTCAACGTCGGCCTCGGCGCCGATACGAAACGACTCCCCCGCACCCGCACCCTTCGGTCGTCGATCTGCTCAAATTCAGAATCCTTCAGATCGACCATGCCTTCGGGTTCGTAGAACAGATACGGATCGGGTTGCTCGTACATCATATGCGCCGCAACGGAACTTGGCGTGACGCACATATTTTTGTTCATGGGCTCGAGCACGAAGTGATCCTCGCGCAGGGTGCCCAGTATGCAGTCGTTCGCCCCGATGGGAAGTGCGCACTGGGCTCCGCACTCAATGATCTTGGACATGTGGAAAGCGAGTCCGAGATCGTAGCCTTTCAACGCTGCGTAAGAAGTATAGATTGCCGTGTCGCATGAGCGGCCCGCAAGAATGACGTCCGCCCCCCCCTCTAGCGCACGAATGAATGGATCCAAGCCCATCTGGCCCACAATCCGCACACTCTCCTCGACACTCTCCTCAGTCAGGTCGGGCAGCTTGCCCAGCGTGCGCGTTCGGCCCTCACGGACCGCCTGTTTCACGAACTCCTTATCCATCTCGGACCGTATGACAGCCAACTTGAACTTGTGGCCTTCGCGCTTTGCAAGCTCGTACATCACGTCAAGAACGCTGTCCACATTTGGATCGGCCCCGGCCGTTCCGGCCGAGCCGATAATGTAGGGAATCCTTTTTTTACGAGCGGCGGCGAGGGAAAGGCCCAAGTCGCGAACAATCTGTTCCCGCTTGGTAAGCTGGTCTCCGCTTCCCAGGTAGTAGGGTCCCGCATCGGTGGAACCGTTATCCGCCCCCATAATGTGCGGATTACGAGCGATGCCGTTTGCGAGGGAAGCTTCGGGAAATCCGTAGCCGAGATTTCCGCACACGGATAAAATCCTGAGCTCATCCATGAGAAGCCCTCCGAATATCTTGGGTTTAAGAATCTTATCGCATAGTAGCCGATTAAAATTGGGCGGTAAAGGCTGTGGGGTTAATACCCATGTACCGCATTCAAGATTCAATGCATTTTCCGCTGAAAACGGTTAGACTGCTCTTATCGAAGCCGAAATTTCCAATCATGAATCAAAGTACTCCGCGTAGCGGCACAACCATCCCAAGGAGAGGAGATTCAGATGGTTTCAAACATTGAATTTTTCTCGAACGTCGCCACCGCGACCCTGGCCGATGCCTCCACCGCATTGGGGTTGAATCTCATCATGGATGGTCCCCGGCCAGTAGTCCCAGAAAGCTATCCGCACTTCGCTGGCCCGGCGGCCACCTTGGTTTTCGCACCCATTCAGGGACCTCGAAAAGCCCCATACTCCCTCTATGATGTAGTGGACAACATTCCCGAAGGAGCGGTCGCCGTGGTAGCGGCGGCCGGATCGCCCTTGGCCGCCTGGGGCAGCGGTGCAAGCGGGGTATGCTCACGGCGCGGTGTGGTCGCGGCAGTGATTGACGGTGCCACGCGGGACGTGGAGGAAATCCGCGATCTGAAATTTCCCGTATTTTGCAAATCGGTTTGGAGTTTGGCCTTCCCGCGTAAACTGGAGGTAATCGCCAAGGATACATCCGTCACCTGTTGCGGGGTCCAGGTTGAGCCGGGCGACGTTGTAGTGGGGGACATCGACGGAGTGGCCGTCATTCCCCAAACCTTTTTGGAGGAGGTGCGCCACCAGGTGGACCGGATTCACGATATCGAGAAAGAGGTAAAAAGGCGCGTTGCGAACGGGGAAACCATGGCGAACCTGTTTCCCATTCTCGCTAAAAAATTTACTACAGATTAGTCTTGCTTCGCCTCCAGTTCGTTGCTCCATAAAATTTTGTGACGGATATTTAAATGTTGGCCAATGTGATTTCATAGCTCCTTGACCAATTTATTCTGGTTCGGTAAAAAGAATATATCTTTTTGTGAATAAATTTGATGTCGTTCTCCAGGAATCGGTTGTTCCATCGAGGAAGGAGAATAAATGGTCGCCTGGATTTTTTGGCCTTTGGTCTTGCTTTTCCAAGCGATCGCTTGGTTATTTGGAACGTTAATCCAACCCCCGCTCCTCCTCATCAGTGAACCCTTTTTCCTGTATTTGGTTCCCCCTCTTCTCATTCTTTGCCTGGTCATTTATATATTCCAGCGCGTACAGGCCGAGGGTGCAATGTTTCTTGTTCATAATCTGGAAGAAATTCTCTCTTTTCCCTTCCTCGCCGCAATCGCTTATTTGGTTTTTATCCAAGTGTACTTTAGGTACATTTTGAACGACCCCTTCGTATGGGCAGAAGAGATTACGCTTTTATGTTTTCACTGGCTTGTTTTTACCGGAATGGCGCTGGCATACAAGCACGGCGAAAAGCTGACCATGGATACTTTCGTTAGTCATCTTCCGGTCAATTTTCAGCGAAAACTTTATATCTTCATCGAAATTCTCATCTTCTTTACCATCCTTCTCCTCATTTATCACGGCATCGTGGTGGCCATCCTGGAGTGGACCTACCCCTCTCCGGCGCTTGAGTTTCCACAGACCTATCAGAGCGCATCGTTTCCGGTGGGAATGACATTAATGGCAATCCATTCGGGACGGCACCTCTGGGTCCTGATCGCGGGTACGGTGGAATTGGGCCACCGAAGCTCTCCAGCGGTATGAACACAAAGGAGATAGCTTGAATGCCCTGATTCTTATTCTGGTATTTTTTGTCTTCCTTGGCTTCAACACGCCGATTGCTCTGGCCCTGGTGTTCTCCTGCCTCACCTATTTGGTATTCCTTTCCGAAATGCCGATCACTTTCCTGGCAAGCACAATGGTCGGCGCCATGGAGCATTACTCGCTCATCGCGATTCCCCTCTTCATTTTTGCTGCCCAGATTATGAACATCTCGAAGGTCACAGATCGAATATTCGACTTTGCCAAAGTGTTGACGGGTCATTTCACCGGAAGTCTGGGACACGCCAATATCGTGGCCAGCATCATTTTCGCAGGCATGTCGGGCTCCGCACTGGCGGATGCGGCGGGCCTGGGCCGCGTGGAAATCGAAGGGATGACCAAGGAGGGCTACGACAAGCCTTTCTCCGCGGCGGTTACGGCTGCCAGCTCCTGTATCGGGCCCATCATCCCGCCCAGCATCATCATGGTGATATATGCCAGCATCGCCGAAGAATCGGCGGGCCGGGTATTCCTTGGCGGGGTGG
>DNYS01000220.1:1865-30405 GCA_003506735.1 Nitrospinota bacterium | reverse complement strand
TCGCCGCGCAGGGGTTCTTGGCTGCGCACGGATTGGCTGGGCAAGGGTTCTTCGCCGCGCACGGATTGGCTGCCGCATCGGCAGGCGTCACCATGGGCGCCGCCGCCGAGAGGGCCAGGGCGAAAAGCGCTCCGAGCGAGAGGGTCAAGGTCCGTCGAAACATGATCATTTCACCTCCGTAAATGAGCGATTGGAATCAAATCCGGAAAAACTCGCCCAGAAATGGCGAATCACCGTAATAGAACAATCCTTTTGCCGAATTGTATCCTATTTGAATGATGAGATAGATAACGCTCTTAAGTTGGAAACACCTAATTTAGGGACTTATTCCTTGGATAGAGGGGGAAATAAGAGAGAGCAGGGGGAAGGCGCTTGTTTTGCTTTATATTCGTCGCCCCTCTTTCACGGCAGGAGCTGGAACCCCAGAATCGCCACCAGAAGCGAGACGAACACGGCGATAAACGCGCAAAAGGCATGAATCTGGCGGATATCCTCCCTGCCAGGGGCGAGGCGCAGCTTGCGGCCCAGGTAGGCGGTCCCCAGGTAAAGGGAGAGGGAGAGGGTGCCGAAATAGCTGTGCGCGGTGGCGAAAACGGGCTCGCCCAGGAGGAAGCGCATCCCCAGCGGCCCCAGGAGGTAGCCCGCCGTGAGGCACGCGGTGAAGCATCTGGCCAGCCGCATATGATGGGCCGCCAGCCGGGCGGTATGGGGTCCGGCCCCCTGGCGGCGGCTCTTTCGTATCCGCAGGCCCAGGACCAGCAGGTACAACCCGAGAATGAGCGCCGACGTCTGGAGGGCGGGATGAAAAAACGCTAGGGCTCGGCTCAAATCAAATATTCCTCCGTCGCTGGTCGTAGGATTGGAAATTCCGGCATTGCCGCGTGGCCCCGTGAAGTCTAAGATGCGGCTACCCGATATTCCAGAGCTATTTTGCCCAGAGTTTTTTTGCTATTCCCCGAATCCATTGAGAGTGCCGATGAACTATGAAGATTTATGCTCATTCGTCCGAGGCAGCCAGGTGTTCGACCTGGGGGTGGACCTGTTTCCCGGAATGCCCCACGTTCCCACTCATGCACCGTACGGTTTTACGCTGAACCGCGAGCACGGCGACCTGATGCTCCCCAGCGGGGCGTGCTCGGCCGTCGAAGCCATCTTTTGCACGGGCCACACCGGAACCCACATCGACGCCCTCAGCCACTATTCCATGGACATGAAGCTTCACGGGGGGATCGCCGTGAAGGATGTCCAGAGCAAGACCGAGGGCATGAAGGCGCACGGCATCGAGACGGTGGCGCCCTTTGTCCAGCGGGGGGTGATGCTCGATGTGACGGCGCATCTGGACAAGGAAATCCTCGAAGGGGGATTCGGGATCGGCCCCAAGGAACTCGAGGCCGTCGCGGAGGCCCAGGGGGTGCGCATCGAGGCGGGCGATGTCGTCCTGGTCCGGACGGGCCAGATGCAGCAATGGCCGGGCCGGAACTATTACTTTCAAGAGAGCGGCCAGCCCGGCGTCAACATCGACGGGGCCCGGTGGCTTTCCGGCCGCGGGATTCGCATGGTGGGCACGGACACCTACTGCGTCGAGGTCCGGCCCGAACCCGCGAGCCCGGTCCACGTCCACATGCTGGTGGAGTCGGGAATCCATCTGCTCGAAATCGCGAATCTCGAGGAACTGAGCCGGACGAAGACCTACGAATTTCTTTTCGTGGCCATGCCGCTGAAAATCAGGGGGGGTACGGGCTCGCCCGTCCGTCCCGTGGCGATTGTGTAGCGAAATCGGGCGGGGCGGGGCTTCCCCGGGATTATACGCCGGCGCTCACTCGAAGACGGCCGAAATGACCCGGTTCCGGCCTTCCTCCTTGGCCCGGTAGAGAAGGGTGTCGGCCGCTGGGTAGACGGTCTCCAGCGTGGGCCGGTTTTGAGAGTCGAACGAAAGGGCGCCCAGGCAGATCGTCACCGCTCCCGCCTTGGGCATGGCCATGAAGTGTTCTTCCTCGACGATGTGGCGGATTCTCTCGCATACGTGAACCATCATATCCATCGGCGTGTGCGGAAGAAGGATGCCGAATTCCTCTCCCCCGAACCGGAATACATGGTCCAGCGTACGCGTTTGCTCGCGGAGAATCTGGGCGAGCTGGCGGAGCATGTCGTCTCCGGCCGGGTGTCCGTAGGTATCGTTGATGTTCTTGAATTTATCGATGTCGATGATGACCAGCCCGACGATTTGACCTGTCCGGATGGTACGCGAGAGCTCCCGGGCGCCTGCGTCCTCGAACCCCCGGCGGTTGAGCAGGCCCGTTAGCGGGTCGGTGTACTGGACCGCGTGGAGCTGCTCGCGGCTGACGCGGTGGGCGAGGTAGATGGTCTCCAGATCCATCCGGGCGTGGGCCAGGTCCAGCAAGTTTTTCATATGTCTCTTGAAGGCCTGATCCACCAGGTTCAGGGGGAGTACGGTCTGGGCCCACGGCGGGCTGTTTAGGAGGTAGGGGGAGGTATCATCCTTGACGAGGGCGACGACGGAGGAAAAACCCATGGTTGGCACCTCCATGAGCTTGCCGATGATTTTCTCCGCCTCGTTTTCCACGCTTTCCATGTGGACGAGGAGCATATGGGGCGGATTCGAGCTGACCTCGTTGAGTGTATCGAGGGTGACGGTCTGATAGTTCTCGGTGATGGGCACGGACAGGAGGGAGGATAGCCGCGATATATCGTCCTCCCCCAGATAAAAAGTCATCACGCGCGGCGTGTGGATTCCCCCTCCGAGGAAGGCGTGGATCAGGTCCTCGCGGGGAAGGTCGGCCAGCGGGAGAAGCCGCTTCCGCGAATAGGTGGAGAGGAGGTTCAGGAGAAACTCCCCCCGGTCGTCCTCGCCCGCACCCTCCTTTTTTCCGCCGGTTTTCTCTTTTGCGGAATCTTCCTCGGTTACGGGTCATGTGTCTTCTTCGTCTTTTGCCGAAAAATCCGAATCCGCCATCGCTTCCTCATCCAGAACCGCGTTCGACAGGGTGAACAGCCATGAAGATTGCCACAGTCGGGCCGGTCAGGAAAGGATGGAGGAGAGAAAATCCAGGGTCAAAGTCAAAAATGCTTCGGGCTCGTCCAATTGGACATGATGGTAGGCGCCCGGAATGGTTTCGATTCGCACATCCTGGCGGCGGGTCCGGAGCCAGTCCAAGTCCTCGGCGGTGAGGCGGTCCGATTTCCCCCCCACGACTAGCATCGCGGGCGAGGCGACCCGCATCCAGCCGGGCCGGAAATCGGTTACTTTCCGGTTTTTGTGAAACGATTTGTCGGCCTTGAGCGTCCAGGTGCCGTCATCGAGCGGGCGCACGCTGTGGCGGGCGATATGGGCGAGAAGCTCCAGCGCTGCATTCTCTCCGGCCGGAACGACATGGAATTTCTCGACGAACAGCTCCCTGGAGGCCCAGGGCCGGCTCGACCGGGCGGCCATTTTCCGCATGGGGACCAAGATGCGCTCGCTCAGTTCGATGGGAACGTCCACCAGGACGAGAAACCGGAGGTCCGGGGGCGAGAGTTCGTGCAGCTTGAGCGCCGTTCCGCCCCCGAAGGAATGGGCCACCAGTCCGGGCGGGCCGCCGCCCTCCGATTCGGCCCAGCGGATCCAGGCCTCCAGGTCCCCGGTGAAGGCCTCGTAGCCGTAATCGTCGGACCAATCACTTTCGCCGTGTCCCCGGAGGTCGATGGCGACGGGCCGGCCCAGTCCGGCGAGCCCGGGTGCCACGGCGTCCCACCAGCGGGCGTGGGCGACGGCGCCGTGGAGCAACAGGATCACGGGCCCCTCCGCACCGCCGTGATCGAGGCCGTGGAGGCGAACGCCGCCGCGTTCGATATAAATGTCTTTAAGCGGACCCACGGAAATCTCTTTCAATTCAATAAGCTCCTTTGGAGGCGGCGCGGGCGCCGCCATGATGACGATTTTATTCGGGTGGGCTCAAGGCAGGGCGGCGCTGGCAGCGGGCCGCCGGGCAGGGACTTACGGAACCTTTCCGGCGGAAGGATGTGCGGGCCCGCTCTCCTCCGGGCCTCCCTTATCCTCGCCGGCCTCTTTTTCCTCGGCCGCGGCTTGTTCGGCCAAGTAAGGCTTGTAGTCGTCCACCGTCGTGTTCGGCGCGAGGTGGGGGCCGCTCCGGTAGGCGGCGCGCGAGATGAGGTGTGCGGACACCGGCGCCGTCAGGAACAGGAATACGAGCGCCAAGGCCGATTGGGCCGCGATGTCGGCGCTTCCAAAGGCCAGGGCCGCCGCCAGTAGAACCCCCCCCATCCCGAAGGTAGTGGCTTTCGTGGCGGCGTGCATCCGCGTGTAGAGATCGGGGAAGCGGACCAGGCCCAGGCTGGCGACCAGCATGAATGAAGCGCCGATCAGCAGCGATGCGGCGGCGATAAAGTCACTCAATGATCTGCCCCCTCTCCAGGAACTTGGCGTATACGGCCGTGGCGACAAAGCTGAGGATCGTCAGGGCCACCACGGCGATGATCACCACTTTTTCGCCCGTCTGTATCGCAAAAAGGGTGAAGACCCCAGTGAGGTTCGTCGCGATGTTGTCGGCGGCGATGATCCGGTCCGGGGTGGTGGGCCCCTTCGCCAGCCGGTAGAAACTCAGCGCAATGGAGATGACGAGTATTACCAGCGCGATATTTACGGCCCCCTGGATCATTCGAAGGCCCCCTTCACGGGTTCTTCCAGGCCGCGGCGGATGGCGTCGCACACGGTGTCGGGATGCTCGATGTCGAGGGTGTGGATGAAGATGGTGGATTGGTCCTCGGAGATGTCCACGCTGAGCGTTCCGGGCGTCAGGGTGATCGAGTTGGCGAGGACAGTGATGCTCAGAGGCGTTTTGCACTCGGTCTTGTAGGCGATGATGCCGGGGCGGATGTTTATTTGGGGGGAGAGGACGATTTTGAGGACCTGAATGTTCGCCACAATCAGTTCGTACGTGAAGTGGATGATGAAATTGACGATATCGCCCGCCCGGCGGAAGGCGCGCTCCTGTTGGTAGGTCCGCCGCAGGAAGTAGATCAGGATGACCGCCAGGAGGAGTCCGACGAAGAAATTGCCCGGCGATCCGTCTCCCCTGAGAAGGAGCCAGATCACCGAAATGCTGAGCGCGAGAGTCGCAAGCGGCATTTATCCTATCCTCCCGGGTTCCGCCTAAAAGGCGCTCCGCATGGCGGAAATGTAGAGATCGGGCTGGGTGATTTGCGCGGAGACCAGCTCCGACCACCGGTAGAGCCATGAGACGCCCAGCCCGAAGATAACCGCGAACGCCGCCAGGAAACTGACCGAGGAGTACATGATCGGCGACGCCTCTCCGGCCTCGGCGCCGCCCGTCCCCCAGGCCATCCGTTGGTAGGTGGTGAAGTTGTAGTAGAGCGAGACCACTCCCATCAACAGGGCCAGGCCGGTGGTTAGATAAAAGCCCTTGATGAATCCCGCCTGGAGCAAAAAGAGTTTTGAGAAAAAGCCGTTCAGGGGCGGGATGCCGGCCAGGGAGAGGAAGCCCACGAGCAGGAGCGCGCTCGCGTAGGGTGCCTTTTTCATCATGCCCCCCATCTCATCGAGGTTGACCGTCCCCGTCAGTTTCTGGTTCAGCCCGGCACCCAGGAGCATTGAGCTTTTGAGGAAGGCGTGGCTGACGATGTAGAACACCGCGGCCGTCATCCCCAGGGGCGAGAGCAGGGAGATGCCGAAGGCGATGTAGCCCAGTTGGTTGATGGTGCTGTAGGCGAGAATCCGCTTGAGGCTGGTTTGGGGCAGCGTTCCCAGCGCCCCCCAAACGATGGTCGCCAGGGCGACGCCCATGATGATCGGCTGAAGCCTCTCGAAGGGGCCGACGAAAATCAGCGTCGCGCACCGGATGATGGCGTAGATTCCCACCTTGACGAGAACCCCGGCCAGGATCGCGCCGATGTGGGTGGGCGATATGGCGTGCGCCGAGGGGAGCCACAGGTGCATCGGGAATAGGGCGGCCTTCATGCTGAAGACGAAAAAGAAGACGAACGCCGTCAGCACCATGAGCGGACGCGGGCCCAGCTCGCGGACCTTCAGCGCGAGGTCGGCCATGTTGACGGTCCCCACCTGGGCGTAGAGCAGCGCTATGCCCACAAGGAAAAACGCCGAGGCGATGAGATTCAGACAAGTGTATTTAAAGGCCGTCTCGAGCTGATCGAGGTTGTAGTAAAACGACATGAGGGCGTAGGTCGAGATGAGCATGACCTCGAAAAATACGAAGAGGTTGAACAAATCCCCTGTCAGGAACGCGCCCTGGATGCCCATCAGCTGGAAGTGGATGAGCGGGTGGAAGACGTCCCGGCGCTCGTTCGTGGCAAGGTACCCCAGGGCGAACAGGACGCAGGCGCCCACGACGGCCGACGAGAGGATGAGCATGGTTCCGGTCAGGCGGTCGGCCGCGAGGATGATCCCGTAGGGAAACGGCCACATGCCCATGCGGTGAAAGAGCATCTCCCCCCCGGAGACGGCGCGGATGATGACAAGCGCCCCCACGAGGTTCGCCGCCAGCGAGGCGATGCTGAGCCGCTCCTGGAGGTCCTGCCGGTGGCGGATCATGAACAGCCCGATCCCCGTCAGCAGCGGCAGCACCACGGGCAGCGGCAGGATCGCACTCATCCCTTGAGCCTCCGGATTTTATCCAAGTCATCGGTGCCGAACTTCCGGTACACGTCCAGGGCCAGAACGAGGAGAAACGCCGTGACCGCGAAGCTGATCACGATGGCGGTCAGGACCATCGCCTGGGGAAGAGGGTCCACGTAGGCATCGGGCTTCAGGCCGCGGCCCAGCCGGAGGATGGGCGTGAGGCCGTCGCCGATCCAGCCCGAGGCGACGATCATCAGGTTGGTGGCGTGGCTCAGGAGGGAGAATCCCAGAATCACCTGGATCACCCGGCGCTGCATGATCAGATAGGTGCCCGCCGCCACGAGAACGCCGATGGTGATGGATATAAACCAAGTCATCCCGGAATCAGCTCCCCTCTCTTTTGATCGCCCGCCGGTCGCAGAAATTCGTGAGGATGGACATCAATACCGCCACGACGACTGCGTAGACGCCGAGGTCGAAGAAAAACGCCGTCAGAACCTCCACCGTGCCGATAAAGGGCAGGGTGAACTCGAAAATCGAACTTTTGAGGAAATACCCCGAAAGGAGGCCGAACAGTCCCACGCACGAGGAGAGCACCAGGCCGCCCGCGAATATGCGGGTCCAGGGCCAGTTGTAGCGGATCCACCCCTCTTTGGCGTCGAAAGCCACCCACTGGAGAACGATCCCCACCGCCGTCATGAGGCCGGCGATAAAACCTCCGCCCGGCTGATTATGTCCATAGAGAAGAAGGAAGAGCGAAAAAATGATCGTCAGGTGGAGCACGACAGGGGCGATCGTCTGCAAAATCAGGGAGCGCATCTCAGTGGCCCCCCTCATCGTGTTGCATCGTTCCGACGATGCGGAGAATGGCGAAAATCGCGATGCCCGAAATCACCAGGACCGTAATCTCTCCCAGCGTGTCGTATCCCCGGTAGTCCACGATGATGGCGTTGACGACGTTCCGGAACCCGGCCACCGGCTTGCTCGTTCGCATGAAGTAGTCGGCGACCGTCCCGAAATTGTAATGGCGTGTGTTCATGGCGAGCGCCATTCCGGCGGTGGAGATGGCGCCCAGGAAAATGGCGATGGCCCAGTCGCGCGTTTTGCGGCCCGCGGTCCGGGGCGCAATCTTTATCTCGGGCAGGTACCAGAACGCCAGGAGAAACAAGATGACCGTGGCGGATTCGATCATGATCTGGGTCAGCGCCAAATCGGGCGCCTTCAGGATCACATAGAGCCCCACGATGGCGTATCCGGCCGTCCCGAGGGCCAGGAGGGCCGAAAGCCGCCGGGGGAACAGGGCGGTGGCCACCGCCGAAATCGAGATCAGGATGCACACCGAGGCGCCGAGGACGGTCACCCCGCCGAATGAGGGCCAGATGCCCGGCCCCCAACTCATCCACAGGCCGGCGGTGAGGAGGAGGAGGGCGGGAATCGTCATCGACCAGCGCATGTAGCGGCGGAGATTGCCGTCTTGAAGGGAGAGGAGCAGGGGCCAGGTGCGCTCCTTCAGAATGAAAAGGGTGCCGTCGTAGATTTTGTTCGGGCCGGGGGCCGATTTCCAGAGCTCCGCCGCGGCGTCCAAGAATTTCGAGACCGCATCGAGCTTCCAGTAGAGGAAAAGGGAGGCCGCCACCGTGATGATGGTCATGACGAGCGGCTGGTTCACGCCGTGCCAGAGAACCAGATGAAGCGCCAGGGGCGGGCCGCCGCTCAGCGTCGCCGACGCGGCCGGCGCGATGATGGCGTCCTGAATCAGCCAGGGCGCCACCCCGAAGGCGATCGCCAGGACCACCAGAATCGCGGGCGCCGCCAGAAACCCCGGCGAGGGATCATGCCCCGGCTTGGGAGATTCCCCCTCGGCCGGTGTCCAGAAGGGAGCGCCCAGGAAGCGGAGATGGTAGAGGGCGGTGATGATGCCGGCGCAGAGGGTTAGCCAGGGCCAGAAGGCCGCCCAGTTTCCCGGCCCGCCGGGGTGGATGCTGACCCCGTAGAGCATTTCCTTGGTGATGAAGCCCCCCATGGGGGGGATGCCGATCAGGCTGATGGCCGCCAGGACGGCGAGAATATGGCAGCGCGGCATTTTCCGGGCCAGATGGCCGAGGAGCCGGATATCCCGCGTTCCCGTTTCGTGGTCGATGATTCCCACCACCATGAACATGGCCGCCTTGGCCGCCGCATGGTTATACAGATGGAGGGTGGCGCCGATGATGGCTTCCTTGCCCCCGAAGCCGAGGAGCGTCACGAGGAGGCCGAGCTGGCTGATGGTCCCGTAGGCCAGGATTGCCTTGAGATCGAAGGCCCGCAGGGAGAGGAGCCCCCCGGCGATCATCGTCGTCATCCCGAGCCCGATGACGATGTACCCCCAGGCCGGATGATCTCCGAGGATGGGATAAAAACGCGAGAGGAGATAGATGCCCGCCTTCACCATGGTGGCCGAGTGGAGGAAGGCGCTGATCGGCGTTGGCGCCTCCATCGCGTTGGGGAGCCAGATGTGGAAGGGCCACTGGGCGCTCTTGGTCGCCGCGCCCATGATGATGAGCACGAAGGCGGCCAGCGAGACCTTCTCCGCGACCCCGGGCATGGCGATGAGCCGGGAGAGGTGCCATTCGCCGGTGGCCTGGCCCAGGAGGAGAAATCCCGCGAGCATCGCGAGCCCGCCGCCGCCGGTGATGAGCAACGCCTTTTGCGAGCCGTAAACGGCGGCCGGCCGGTCGGACCAGTACCCGATCAGGAAAAAGGATGTGACGCTGGTCAACTCCCAGAAGATAAAGAGCGTGATCAGATGATCGGAGAACACCACCCCCATCATCGAGCCCATGAAGGCGATGAGCCAGCCGTAGTAGCGCCCCATGTCTTCGTGTTCGTGCAGATACCAGTGCGAGTAAAGAACGATGAGGAAACCGATTCCGGCGACGAGGAATCCCCACATGAGGCTGAGGCCGTCCACCAGGAAGGAGACTTCCAGATTGGCCGAAGGCGCCCAGGCGATGGTGTGGAGAATGGCCTTCCGGCCTGCCGCGTTCCAATCGCCGTAGAGTTGGATCAGCGCCCAGAGGCTCCCCACCGGCGCCGCGATGGCGAACCAGGCGGCTATTTTCCGGTAGCGGTTGGCGAAATAGGGAACCGCGACGGCGACGGCGAAAGGGATGAAGACGGCAAATCGGATGGAGTTCAAATTAATCTACCATTCCATCATTCCATGACATGGGCGAATCTACGCAAATGATTGTAATATAGTTACATAGATGGAAGGGCCGGGCAAGGAGGAATTTTCCGGAAAGCGGGTCCGGAATGGTTAACAATCATAAAAACATATAATTGACGCACCATGGAGGGACTCTTGAATGGCCGCCGGAATCACCTACCGGATTCACGCCTTGTGCCAGGGCTGGCGCGAGTGTGACGCATCGTTTCTTCTTTATCTCACCCATGTCGGCCACCGGGTCCGGCTCCCTTATTTTTTCTGGATCCTCGTGCCCGAAGAGGGGGAGCCTATCCTCGTGGACACCGGCTTCCTCGAGGGAGACCACAAGAAAAGGTACGCCATGTTCGAGGCCTACCGCCGGCCGCGCGAGCTGCTCGCGCCCTTTGGCCTGGCGCCCGCCGAGGTGCGGACGGTCATCCTCACCCACCTCCACTGGGACCATTTTTGCGCCGCCCGGCTCTATCCCGAGGCGCAATTTCATGTCCAGCGCCGGGAGGTCGAATACTGGCGCAGCCCAAAGAGCGACTATCACTTCCTGCGCCATTTCACGGGGGACATGGAGGACGCCGCCTGGCTCGAGGAAGAGGGCCGGCTTCACCTCCTCGACGGAGAGGCCGAAATCGCACCCGGCGTCACCGTCCACCTCACCGGGGGCCACACCCCCGGCCTCCAGATCGTCCGCGTGCGCACCGAGGAGGGTTGGGCCGTCCTCGCCGTCGATGCCGCCTACCTCTTCCGGAGCCTGGAGTCGATGATCCCGCCGGGGATACACGTCCACGTGGACGATTGTCTCGCCGCCCTGGACACCATCAAGGAGTTGGCCGATAAGCCCACCCTCATCTTCCCCGGCCATGACGTCGAAACCCTCGAAAAATATTCCGAGCAACATCCCGGGGTGAGGAGGGTGGTGTAAGGTTCGAGGGCGGGGGGTGTGAGATTCGGGGGCGAGACATGATGGGCTCGGCAGCTAATTTCGGCGGCTAAATTCAAGGAGGATTCGGATGCCCATGACGCTGCGAATGGGGGCGCTGATCGTTTTATTTGGGGGAGCGATGGCCATGGCGGCCGCGCCGGCCGGTGCGCAGCCCGGACAGGCGCCCGTCCCGGCCGGGGACCGGCAGGCCATCCGGAAGGTCATCCGGGCCCAGATGGACGCCTTTCGGCGCGACGACGGGGCCGCCGCTTTCTCCTACGCCTCCCCCTCGATTCGCTCCCAGTTCCAGACGCCGGAACGCTTCATGGAGATCGTCCGGCGGGGCTACCGGCCCGTGTACCGGCCCCGGAGCGTGAAGTTTCTCGAACTGATCGAAACCGGGGGACAAATTTTTCAGAAGGTCTGGGTGCTCGGCCCCGATGGCGTGCCGGTGAACGCTTACTACGTCATGGAGCGACAGCCGGGCGGCGGCTGGAAGATCGGCGGATGCATCCTGGCCCGGCCCGGCGGGGAGACGATCTAGGCCGGCGTCCGAATCCGCCCGAATACGAATGGAATCATCCCGCACTTCCGATTCGATGGATAGCGGTTGAAACCCCTGCCTCCGGAATATCGAAGCATCACCGGTAATCGAAGAGGGTATCCACGGCCTTGGCCAGTTGGGCGAGGTTGCCGACCTCGTGAACGGCGTCCGCGAGGGGGTGGTAGGCGGGCATGTCGGAATCGCCCGAGCCCCACAGATAGGGCGCCTCGGGATTCATCCAGACGATCCGGCGGCAGCGCGCCTTGACGGCCTCGAGACAATCGAGGCGGGGATCGTTGTAGTTGTTGCGCCCGTCGCCGAGGACGATGACGGTCGTTCGCGCGTCGATGTGGCTCATCTGATCGCGGCAGAGCATGGCCAGGCTCGCGCCGAGGTCGGTGTTGTAGTGGCCCGAGCGAAGCTCCTCCAGCACCATCTCGACCGCCTTTCGCGGCGGGTGCTCGTCGAACCACAGGGAGATGTCCACGAGGCGGTCGATGAAGGCGAAGCTCCGCGCGCGCGCGACCTGGTCCTGAAGCTCGTAGATGAGGGTGAGCATGAACTCGGCGCAGTGGCGGACCGAGGTGGAGACGTCGCAGATGAGCAGGAGCTTGGGCTTGATGACGCGCCGCTTTTTCTTGAGCACGAGGGGAACGCCCCCGTAGCGCATGTTGGCGCGCATGGTGCCCCGCATGTCGATGCGCCCCTTTCGCGCCCGGCGGTGGCGGAGCGCCGCGCGGCTCCTGAGCCGGGAGGCGAGGCGGCGGACCTCATCGCGCAGGCGGTCGGCCTCGCGCTCGTCCAGCCCCCGGAAGGGAAGCTCCATCACGTCGTCGATGGGGTCCTGGTATTCGTAGTCCTCCCGCATCCGCCGGGCGATGGCCTTGCCGATCTCGCTCCGGATTTGCGCTTCGAGGGCCTCGCGGTTGATCCCGGCCGTCTCGGCGAGGCGGTCGAGCAGTTCATCGGCCATGCCCGATGCGGCGAGCTCTTCGAGGAGTTCCATGAGCGCTTCCATCAGTTTTTCAAGGCCAAGGGCGCGCCGCATGCGCCGCTCCATCCAGGAGGCCTCGCCCGGGCGGGAGGCCATGGGCAGGCCCGCCTGTTCGCCAAGCAGATCGAGTTCGTCCTGGGAAAGGGGCCTTCCGCGAAGGAGGTTTTCGAGAAGCCGGCGCAGGTCCTCGGGGCTCATGTTTTCGGTCATCTCGGCGAGAGCGTCCATGAGGCGCTGGGCGTCTTCCCCGCCCATTTCGTCGATGGCGTCGAGGGTGGGGGGCGCGCCGATTCCGAAAAAGAGGGGAAACAGGCGGTCGAAGGTTTCGTGGTCCCGCTTTTCCTTGACGAGGGTGAGGCGCAGCCCGCTCCTGAAACGGTCCCGGTCGGAAACCCCCAGGATGGACGAGGCGCGGAACGAATCCTCGCTCTCGGCGAGCGAGACGCGCACCCCCGAGGCGCGGAGGGCCTGGACGAATTCGACCATTCGGCTGTCCACGGACTAGTTTTCCAGGTTCTCGAAGCCGGAGAAGGGATCGTCGGGGCGCCCGCGTCCGCGCTTGCGGCGGCGCCCCTTGCGGTGAAAGTCGGCTTCGAGCTCCTCCAGGAGGTCTTCGTCCGATCTCGGCTCCTGGGCGGCCCGCCGCCGCTCGGCCGCCAGGTTGCGCTTGGAGCGGAGGACGTCCTGCTCGTTTTTGAGGAGGACGGTCAGGGTGGTGTTTAGCATCTCCTCGTCGAGCTTGTCGGCGTTGAGCATGAGGAGGGCCTTCGCCCAGTCGAGGGTTTCGCTCACGCTCGGCCGCTTTTTGAGGTCCATCGAGCGGAGATTCTGGACGAACGCGACCGCCTCCTTGGCGAGTTCGCCGGCCAGGCCCGGAACCTTGAGGCGGACGACCTCGAGTTCGGCATCGGCGGAGGGATAGTCGATGAAAATGTAGAGGCATCTGCGCTTGAGCGCCTCGGAGAGCTCGCGCGTGTTGTTCGAGGTGAGGATAACGGCCGGCGGGTTGTCGGCGCGGATAGTCCCCAGTTCGGGAATGGAGACCTGAAAATCGCTGAGGACTTCGAGCAGGAAGGCCTCGAATTCGGTGTCCGAGCGGTCAATCTCGTCGATGAGCAAAAGGGTCGGCTCTTTGTTGCGGATGGCCTGGAGGAGCGGCCTGGCGAGCAGAAAGCGCTCCGAAAAAAAAGCGTCCTCCTCGCGGGCGATGCGGTCGGCGGCCTCGGAGAGGGTGGGCGCGTCGGTCAGCATGAGCTGAACCTTGTCCCGGAGAATCTGGGTGTAGAGCATCTGCTTGGAGTATTCCCACTCGTAGAGGGCCTTGGATTCATCCAGCCCTTCGTAGCACTGGAGGCGGATCAGGTTCCGCCCAGTCGCGGCGGCCCAGACCTTGCCGAGTTCGGTTTTTCCGACCCCGGCCGGGCCTTCGACGAGGATGGGCTTCCCCATGCCCTCGGCGAGGTAGAGGGCCGTGCATATTTCGGTGCTGGCGATATAGTCCTGCTCGGCGAGTGAGGCACGGACTTCTTCGGTCGTCTGGAACACGAGCACCCCCAGAAGGTAGAGAGGCGGTCCGGAATGGCGATCAGCCTATCACAGCCGCGGAATCTCTCCCAAACGGCGGCCGCCCTGGTGGAATCGATTCGGACGCATTATATAGGGAATACGGTTTCCGCCCCCCGTTCGCCCCCGCCGCCCCTTCCAGTCCCGCCCTTAGAGCGCCGGTGCCGATGTTCGAAAATTCACCGCCATGCCGCCGGGGCGGGAGGCCGGGATGAAATCCAGCCGTGCGGTCTGGGCCGTCAGCGCCCTGATCGTTATCTTGGGCTTGGCCGTTTCCGCGCAAATTTCCACGCTGTTCGGAAAGCTAAAAAACCGGGAGAGGACCATCCGCCTCCTCAGCGCTGAGGTGCGCCGGAGAGCCGCCGCACCCATCTCCGCCGGACTCACCAATGGGGAGAGCCGGGTGTTTTCCCTGCGGATTCGGCTCCGGGCCAAGGACAAGGAGATCAAGGAGCTGGTTTCCAGGCTGATACTCCGGGGGCAGGAACTCGATTCGGCCAGGGGGAAACTCGGCGACGGAAAAAAGACCGTCCGCGCCCTCCGGGAGAGCCTGAATGAAAGCGAGAAAAATCTGAGCGGGCTCCGGGCCGAAAAGGGAAAGTTGGAAGAGCGGCTTGCCTCTCTCATTGCGCGCCAGACTCGTGCCATGGCCGGAAAAGAAAATGAAATCGCCTCTCTCGACAAGAAAAACAAAGCGCTCCTGAGGTCCGTCGAGAAACTCAAGCGAAGCGCCAGGATATTGGAAAGGAAAAATATGAAACTGGCCCAGCCGAGGCTTCCCAAGGAACTCCGGGAAAAGCTCAAGGAGTTCGGCGCCAAATAACCCCCCCCTCCGCACGGCCCGGCCCCGGGCATCGGCTCTATCCGTCCTTGTCATCCGGCGGGCCACTGGATATGGTGATCGGCATACAATCATTCAGCCGGTGAATCGCCGGAAGGGGGGGACTGTGAAGCTCGGACTGTTTCTCACGAACCAGCAGTATCTGGACCGCGACATGGTGGAGGCGCTCGAGGAGCATTACGCCATGCTCCACCACGCCCGCGACAACGGATGGGATTCCCTGTTCACCGGCCAGCACTACCTCAACGAGGGGAACAACAAGCAGCTCCAGGTCGTTCCCTTCCTGGCGCGGCTGGCGGCCGAGGCGGGCGAGATGACCATCGGGCTGGGCATCCTTCTTTTGAACCTGCACAATCCCGTCTATGTCGCCGAGACGGTGGCCTCGCTCGATGTCATCGCCAAGGGAAACTTCATCTTCGGCGCCGGGCTCGGCTACCGGGAGGTCGAATTCAACGCATTTCAGGTGCCCAAGGGAAAACGCGTCGCGCGATTCGAGGAGTGCCTCGATCTCGTCCAGCGCCTCTGGAGCGGGGAGGAGATCACCTACGAGAGCGAGGTCTGCAAGCTGGACGCGGTGACCATGAACATCCGGCCCGTCCAGAAGCCCCGCCCCCCGATTTGGATCGCGGCCAACAACGACGGGGCGGTCGAGCGGGCCGCCCGGCTGGGGGACGCCTGGTTCGTCAGCCCCCACTCAACGACGGCCACAAATTTACGCCAAATGGGCCTCTACAAGGCCGAACTCGAGCGGTGCGGCAAGGCGTTCCCGGACGAGGTGCCGATCATCAAGGAGGTTTTCTGCGCCAAGGACCGCCGGGAGGCGCTGGAAATGTGCGGACCCTACCTGAGCGGGAAATACAAGGACTATTTCAAGTGGGGCCAGGACGAGGCCATGCCCGGGGACGAGAGCTTCGATCTGGAGTTCGATGAACTTCTCCGGGAACGCTTTATCCTGGGCTCGCCCGAGGAGTGCTACGAGCAGCTTCGCCCCTGCTGGGAGGAGATTGGGGTCAACCACCTCGTCGTCCGGACCCACTGGGCCGGAATGCCCCTCTCCTCGGCGCTCCACAGCATGCAGTTGATCTCGAATGAGCTCCTGCCCGAGCTGCGAAAGGTGTAGGCCCGCCCGCCGGGCGCGGAATGTTTACCGAGGTGAAGAGGCGGCCCGCGATGGATTGGACGGCGAAATTCGAAAAAATCGACCCCCTAATTTCGGGATGGATGGACAGGCACGGAACGCTCCTGCTCCGGTTCTCCCTGGCGGTCGTCTTTATCTGGTTCGGCGCCCTGAAGCCCCTCGGGGTCAGTCCGGCCGAAGAGTTGGTCAAGCGAACAGTGTACTGGTTCTCACCCGATTTATTTGTCCCGATCCTTGGGTTGTGGGAGGTGGCGATTGGGGTCGGGCTCCTATTCCGGCCGCTCCTCCGTGTGGCCTTGTTGCTCCTGTTTCTTCAGATGCCGGGAACGGTTTTGCCTCTCATCCTGTTGCCCGACGTTTGCTTCACCCAGTTTCCTTTCGGGCTGACGCTGGAGGGGCAGTACATTATCAAAAATTTGATTTTGATCAGCGCCGCCATCGTCGTCGGGGGCACTGTTCGGATGAAGGCGGACGGCGGTAGGTGGATGTAGGAAACCGGGCGGGCACCTCCGGCGGACAAACGCGGTTTTTGAGAAGGAAACCAATATGAGCCGCTACATCGACAGTCATAACCACATGCACGCCCTGAGCTGGGACGAGTGGGAGCTTTTCGCCATGACCGGCATGGCGGGGGCGGTTCTTTCGTGTGGAAATCCGCATGTCCACCGGGAAATTTGGGAGGCCCCGCCCACGGCCGCGGATATCTTCCGTTTTTGGGACTCGCCCATCCGCTTGGCCCGGGTGGCCGAGGAAAAACACTTCATGCGGCTCCGGTGCGCGGTGGGTGTCAGTTCGATGACCCGGGTCGAGGGGTGGGAAAAGCTCACAGAGGCGCTTCCCCGATATCTCGAAGATCCCCACGTCGTGGCGGTGGGCGAGGCGGGGTTGGACCCATCCCAGTATTTCCAGCTCGCCTGGGAGCTGGATGATCAGGCGCGTTGTCTGGAAGCCCAGGCGCGGATTGCCGCCGCTGCGGGGAAGCCCCTAATTCTCCATACCCCGACTCCCAAAAAAAGCGTGGATTTTCTCGGGGGCGTGGCCGTGCAGGGGGAGGTCTCTCCGGAGGAGTTCCGGCTTCACTATCTCCGGCGGGATCTGGAGATCATCGAAAAAGCGGGCCTGGATCACAGCCTGCTCGTCATCGACCACGTGGATGGGTCCATCATCGATTATGTCCACACGGAAACCGGGGCGTGGTGCGGAATCAGCATCGGAAGCGCCCTTCGTCCCATCCATCCGGATCGGGTTTGCGAGTGGGTGCGGGAATACGGCCCGGAGCGAATCATGCTGAACTCGGATCACCTCGGGTACCGGTCGATCGATTTTTTCTCCGTTCCCAAGGCGCTCCGCGCCATGAGGCGGGCGGAAATCCCGGAAAAAGACATCCGGCGCGTATCTTTCGATAACGCTAACGAACGGTTCGGGTTGGGTCTTTGAAGCGGGATGGGGGGAGCCGCATTCCGGACCCATCCCGCCGCCCGCGCTCTCGCGGAATTTTTTGAAAAACCGGGTGCGCCGGGGCCGTGTGCATGATATAAATTTACCCGCACCCCCGAAACTTCCGGATCGCCGATGCCGGCCTAGGCCAGCGGATTCGGTATTCGACAAAGGACTGGAGCGTATGGCACAGGCCGAAAGAAAAGTTGTCTCGTTCATGCTGAACGGCGAGCCGGTGGAGGCCGCCGTCCCCGTGACGCGGTATCTCGTGGATGTCATTCGCGAGGATCTGTCCATGATGGGAACCAAGCGCGCCTGCGATCAGGGGGTGTGCGGAACCTGCAGCGTGATCATGGACGGAAAGCTCGTGAGTTCGTGCCTGACCCTGGCCGTCCGGGCCGAGGGCGCCGAGATCACCACTATCGAGGGGATCGGGAGCATGGAGGAGGGCCTGCATCCCCTCCAAGACAGCTTCGCCAAGCACGGGGCCACCCAGTGCGGCTACTGCACACCGGGGATGATCGTCTCCGCCTATGCCCTCCTCAACGAGAATTCCGATCCCACCGAAGAGGAAATCAAGCACTGGCTGACGGGAAACCTCTGCCGGTGCACGGGCTATCAGAAGATTGTCGATGCCATCCGCGCCGTCGCCGAGGGGCGGACCGAACCCGGTCCCGATTTGGGGACCGTGATCGTCAAGGCCTATGAAAACGAGCCGGGCGCCGCGAAATAATAGCCGGCCTCGAAGGAAAGTGGATTCCATGAAAACCATGATCGAGCACGTTGCCCTTCGCGTCACCGACCTGGATCGCTCCATCTCCTTTTACCGCGATGTCATGGGCCTGAAGCCCGTTGGCCGGCGCCAGCTGGCGAACGGCAACATCACACAGGTCGTCTTCCGGGTCGGGGAGGATGTCCTCGTCCTTTTCTACAGTCCGAATTTCACAAAAGCGGACGAGGAAATCGATTTCGACTCCCGGCAGATTTCGGCCTATGTGTCCGGGGAGGCGAACCGGAAGTGGCGGGGCGGCATGGATCACCTGGCGTTTTCGTTCGAGGAGGAGGAATATCACGCCGTCATCCGGCGGTTGAAGGAGCACGGCTATAAGATCCACCGGGGCGAGGAGAAAAACCTCGGCGCCTTCGGCGTCGGCTATGCGACCTACTTCTACGATCCCGACCGAATCGAGGTCGAAATCAAGCGCTACGACGATCCGCCCGAGCAGCCCGACGACGAATGGTTCGAGACGGGCGAGAAAATGAGCAGTTAGGCTCTTTCCCCCGGGCGCGCGCCCAGCCAGCCCCGGGCCGCCGCCTCGATGACCCGGAGGGCGCTCCGGCCACCCATCCCCGCTCCTTTTTCAAAATCCCCATCGACGTTACCCATCTGATTGGTCACGTGCGCGAAACAGATGACCGGCTTTTTGCGCGCGCGGGAAAAGGCGTAGAGGGCCGCCGCCTCCATCTCGACGGCGAGGATCCCCTTTTCGCGACAGAATTCGATGGCGGTCTCCGTCTCGCGGAAGGGGGCGTCGGCCGTCCAGGTGGCGCCGCGCTCGATAGCGTCCGGAATCCTGGAGAAGGCGCCCCCGAGGGCGTCGAGGAGCTGGCCGCTCTCGGCGAGGTGGCGGCCCTGCGGGCGGACACTTCGGAGGAGGGGAGCGCCGGGAAAATCGTCGCGGCGGTGGAGGAGGCCTTCGGCGGGGTGGATATTTTGGTGAACAACGCAGGGGAGATGAGCTCCGGACGCTTCGAGATGCTCAGCGACACCATGCTCCAGACCCAGCTCGGCACCAAACTGTTCGGGTTTTTAAGGATGATCCGCGCGGTGGTGCCCCACATGCGGAAGGGGGGCTGGGGCCGGATCGTGGACATGATCGGCGGAGCCGGAAAAGAGCCGGACCCGTATATGTTCGGCAGCGGGATGACGAACTCCGCCCTGCTCAACCTGACGAAATCGCTCTCGGACGAGTTCGGCGGGGAGGGCATCCACGTGAACGCGGTATGTCCGGGCTGGGTGGACACCGACCTCTGGCGGCGAAACGCCGATGGGCTGGCCGCGGAGCTCGATGCCGGGAGCGAGGAGGAGGCCCGCCGCCGCGCCGCGAGGAAGAATGCCTTGAACCGGTTCGGCCGGCCCGAGGAGCTGGCCGATGCCGGCGCGTTTTTGTGCTCCGAGCGGACGAGCTACATCACCGGGATCTCGCTCAACCTGGACGGCGGCCGCCTGAATTCCCTCTGGTAGAGGCGGCGGGGAGGGGCGTTGTCCCTCGATGGCCCCGGCAAATTTTTCGCTTGCGACCGGGGCTTGCGGTCGGCCGGTAGAATGGGAGAACATGGTGGTGTGTTGAAGTCGTATCGGCGGGTTTGCCGCCGCCTGATCGTGTTGCCAGCGGGGTTTTTGGTGGCATTTTTGGTGGCGTTTTGAAGGAGCGGAATCAAATGGCGGATGCATGTTTCGGAGAGACCCCTGGGGGCGGCGCCGATGCCAGTGACGTGAAGGCTGCCGTGCGGGAATTGTACTCGAAGGTGGCCGAGGGAATCGAAAGCTGCTGCGGCGGGGGCGAGATGCTGACGGGGACGGACAGCCTCCTGGCCAGCGGCTACGAGGCCGAGGCCGTCGCCGGGCTGCCCGAGGAGGTGATCGCCTCGAACGCCGCTTGCGGCAACCCCATCGATCTGGCGAAGCTTCAAGAGGGCGAGACCGTCCTCGACCTGGGTTCGGGCGCGGGGCTGGATTGCTTCCTGGCGTCCCACGAGGTGGGCAAGACCGGCCGGAGCATCGGACTCGACATGACCGACGCCATGCTCGAAAAGGCGGAGGCGAACCGGAAAAAGATGAGGCTGGAAAACGTCGAATTCCGCAAGGGCGAGATGGAGGCGATGCCGGTGGCGGACGGGGAGGTGGATGCCATCATTTCGAACTGCGTCATCAATCTCTCGCCCGACAAGAAAGCGGTGTTCAACGAGTCGTTCCGCGTCCTCCGGCCCGGCGGGCGCTTCGTTGTATCGGATGTCATCCACGAGGGGGGCTTCGAGCCCTCTGGCTCGGCCGAGGATTGGTGCGCCTGCATCGCCGGGGCGATCAGCGAAGAGGAATACCTGAGCGGCCTGCGCGAGTCGGGATTCGAGGGCGCCGAAATCCTCACCCGAAAGCCCTATATCGCCGCAGGGCTCGTGAGCGTGACCATCCAGGCGATCAAGCCTCAGTAGCAAGCCTCGGCAGGGGATGAATCTAGCCCAGTATTTTTCGGGCGGCCTCGGGCGTGGACATTCCCGCGCGGACGCCCCGCGCCTCGGCCACGGCGTTCGCCGCCGAAATTTCGCCGTCCTCCCAAGTGCTCATCACGTCGCCGATGCGCGCGGTCATGGCACCCACGGCGGCGGCGGCGATTCCGGCCTCGGCCAGCGGGCCGAACGAGGATATCCCCGAGTCCTCCAGCCCCCTTCCCGCGTCGTTCGCGATGACTCCCTTGAGCCGGAGCGGAATGACGAACTTCGAGAGGGTGGCGCCGCAGTGGGAGGCCTGAACGAACATGTCGTTGGGCCGGGGCTCCTTGATCGAGCGCAGGACGGGAATCCCCCACGAGGCGTAGACCGTGCCGCTCCCCGTTTCCACCAGCGTGTATATTTCGTTCGAAACCGCTTCCCCGCCCAGGTCGGCGGGCTCCCTGGCGGGGGCCTGGAGCATGAGGCGCGCGGCCTCGGCGATGGGTTGTCCTATCTCCACTCCGAGCTTAAGGGCGAGCCCGTTGGCGTGGCCGACGGTTCCCTCGTACACCGATTCCCCGTCCGCGAGGCGGGCGGACATCGTTTCGCAGGCGGCGGCGGGCATCCCGTGGCTCTGGGCGAGGGCGAGGCCGCTGATCCCGGCATCGTCCTTGCCCACCCCGGCGGCGTGGGCGATGCCCCCCTTGACCCCGATTTTGAGCGCCCAGGCCAGCGTCGGGCCGGCGGCGTAGGAGCCGGACATGATGACGTCCTCTCCCGTCACCCGCTCGTCGAAGTAGGTCATCGAGTCGGCGTAAAAAATCCGGCCACGCTCATTCTCGTGGGCCAGCGTGATCGGGTCCGGGGCCATGGAGAATTCTCCTATTCGAGGCGTCGGCCTATTCGAGGGGGCGGCCGCAAATTTCGAGTGCGACAGCGAGATAGACCCGCGCGGCGGTCAGCAGGTTCTCGACAGAGACATGCTCGCCGGCGGCGTGCATCCAGGTCCCGGAGTCGGGGTGGCTGAATCCGCCCGGGCCGTAAACGGCGCAGGGGATGTCGTAGCGGTTGAAATGGGTGGAGTCGGCGGCGGGGAGCCGCATGATGAGCTCCGAGGCCGACCCGGTGATCTCCTCGTGCGCGGCCTGCATCGACTGGATGATCGGGGCCCCGGGATCGAGGTGGGTGGGGGGATCGTTCACGTAGAGCAAAAGCGCCGCCTCGGGAGCGCCGGATTCTCCGGCCACGCGCTTTAAAATCTCGCGCAGCTCACGTTTCACCCCGTCGGCGGTCTGGCCCGGCACGGTCCGCACGTCCACGTACAAACTCGCCTCGAAGGGATTCCGCGAGAGGCGCCAGGTCAGGCCCCCGCGCACCGCCGCAATCGTCACCGAGGGGCGCTCGCCCATGAACTCGTTCCGCGCGCTGTAGCCGGGTGCCCAATCCCTCACCGCCGCCTGGATGCGGTGAATCTCCTCGACCGCGTTCCGGTGCCCCGGCCTTTTGCCGTGGGCGCTGTGGGCCATGGTGCCCTCCGCCGTGATCTTCGCCCAGATACAGCCCATGTTGGCGTTCGAGACGCGGAGCGATGTGGGCTCGGCGAGGATGGCATAGTCCGCGGTGATCCCGTGGGTGATCAGGTAGCGCGACCCCGTGCCGTAGCCCGCAAAGGACTCGCCCTGGAAATCCTCGATGGGGGCTTTTTCGATCTCCCCGGCCACCCCGGCCAAGGTGATGTCGCCCGCCAGCTCGATGTTCTCGTCGGCGATGGCTTCGAGCACGATGAGGGCGCAGGCGAGGCCACTTTTCATGTTGTTGGCGCCAAGGCCCCAGATCCACCCGTCTCGGTGCACGGCCTTGGGCTTGAAGCCCTCGCCGGTGAGATAGTCCTCGTCGCCGGCGTAGGAGGTGTCCATGTGTCCGGTGAAGAGGAGGTTGGCCCCGCCGCCCGTGCCGGACAAGGTGCCCACGGCGTTGGGCCTCCCCGCGCTCACCTCCTGGAGCTGGGTCCGCAGGCCCGCGCGGCGCATCCGCTCCTCCAAATAGGCCGCCATTTTTGCCTCGCCCCCCGTCGGGCTGGGAATGTCCACCATCTCCATCAGAGTCCGGCGCAGAACGTCCTCGTAAATGTGCCGCTCGGCGCGATGAAAATCGGGATGGAGCATGGTTGTCCTCCGGGTGTGGCCCGTTTTCCGGGCAGCCGGCCGATGAGGCCGAAATTAAGGGGCTGATCGAGGGTTCAAGATAACCGAGGAAAGGCGGCGATTCAATTCGCCCGGGGCCCGGCGGCGGTCTTTATTGTTCCAGGGTTTTGATATAAATAGAGGCTGATTTTCCCGCTGCTCCGGTGGATCCCCCACGGGTAAAGGGCCCGGAGGATGATGTCCGGTTTTTCCTGGACGGCAATCGAAACGGATGGCTTCGCAAAGAGGATAGGTTCGGATGAATCGAAAAATCATATTGATGACTGCAGCCGCGGCGGCCGCGGTGGCGGCGATTTTTTTTCTCGCTCCCGGTCCCGGACAGCCGCCCCGGAAAAAGGCCGCCGCACCAAGGACGGCGCCCGCCGTCAGGCCGGCCGGCGCGCCGGCGGGGGCTGGATTGGCGAAGGGGCGGATTCTGTTCGCTCAAAACTGCATGCAGTGTCACGGGCGAAAGGCCAAGGGAACCGAGAATGGGCCCCCGCTCGTCGACCGGGTCTATGAGCCGAACCACCACGGGGACATCGCTTTTTATGTCGCCGTCGGGCGCGGCGTCCGCCAGCATCACTGGCGCTTCGGTGACATGAAGCCTCTGCCCCATGTCCGGAGGGAGGATGTGACGCTAATCATTGCCTATGTCCGAAGCCTTCAGAAGAAAGCGGGGATCTTTTAATTGAGCGGGCTGGAGCGGCTCAGGGGGCTGAGAGAGGAGCGCCTCCGACGGACGGTGGCGCTTTGCGCGAAGGCCCACCCCTTCTATAGAGGGCGGTTCGAAGAAGAGGGAATCGACCCGGAGGGCATCCGGACCCTCGCCGATCTAGAGAAGCTTCCGCTGACGCAAAAGAGCGATTTCATGGACGATCCCGCCTCGTTTTCGCTCGACCCGGCCCTGGCGGGGGATCTTTCCTTCGAGGAGCGCACTCTCTGGAACATCGCCTATACGACCGGGACGACGAGCGGGCGGCCCTCGCCGTTTTTCAACACGACCCACGATCAGTATCACATCATGATGCAGGCGCGGGCCTGCAACGAGGCCGAAGGTCTTCGCCCGGGAGATTCGATCGCGAACCTCTACCCGCTCTCTCCGATGCCCCTGGGCGGGTACCTGTGCTGCGTGCGCTCGGCCGAGATCATGGGCCTTCCGAGCGTGAGCGCCCTGACGGGCAGACCGCACCCGGACTATCCGGTGCGCCGGAACCTGGATGAGGCCGTCGATGTCGTCGAGGCGGCGGGCGTCACGGTGATCTGGGGCGTGCCGAGTTTCGTGCGGCGGTTTCTGCGCCATGCCAGGGAGCGCGGGGCGCGGCTGGATCGGGTCCGCATGGTGTTGACCACGGGCGAGGCGGTGAGCGCGGGCCTGCGCGAGGAGTACATGGACCACCTCCGCCATTTCGGGGCGAAGGACCCCCAGGTGCGCGCCCGCTACGCGGCTACCGAGATGCAGGGCGGCCTCGTTCAGTGCTGCAACGAGGCGCTGCCGCACAACATCGTGCCCGAGCTTTATTATCTCGAAGTGGTGGACCCCGAGACGGGGCGGCGCGTGCCCGAGGGCGGGGAGGGAAACATCGCCCTCACCCATCTCCACCGGCGGGGGACGATCTTCCTGCGCTATCTGATCGGGGACCTCATCGCACTCCGCCTGGAGGAGTGTCCCCATTGCGGGCGCCTCGGGGAGCGCATCGTTGCGCCGCCGCGGCGCACGGGCGATCTGGTGAAGGTAAAGGGCATGCTGATCAACCCCGAAGCCATCTTCGAGCCGCTGTCGGCCGACCGGGGGATTCGCGAGTATCAACTGGTCATCCGGAAACGGGAGGCCGGCGATCCGGACTCGATGGACGAGTTCATTGTCCGAATCGAGGCCGACGAGAGCGAGCGCGAGCGGCTTGCCGGGGAGGTGCCGGCTATGGTTCAACGGGCGGTGATGGTCACCCCGCGGGTCGAGTTCGCCGCCGAGGGGGAGATTCACGACCCCATGGAAAACGTCAAGGCCCGGCGGCTGGTGGATCTCAGGGCAAAATAAGGCGCCCCGGAAGGAAGCCCCCGGGGCGGTTGCCGGTCCCGAAAAAAATTACACCCCCAGATAACGCATCCGGGTTTCCCGGTCCTCGAGCAGGTCCGAAGAGGCCCCCTCCCAGCGGATAACGCCCTTTTCGATCATGTAGACCCGGCTGGTGATGGAGAGCGCCATCCGGAAGTTCTGCTCGACGAGCAGGAGAGCGATGCCCTTTTTCTGAATCTCGAGCAGGACCTCCTGGATGGTTTCGATGTAGGCGGGCATCAGCCCTTCGGTCGGCTCGTCCACGAGCATGAGCTTGGGCTCGGTTCCGAGGCCGCGCGCCATGGTGAGCATCTGCTGCTCGCCGCCGCTGAGTTGATTGCCCTTGTTGGTGATGCGATCCTTGAGGGGGGGGAAGAGGCTGAAAATCCAGTCCAGGTGATCGTCGAGGTGCTTGGCTCCGTCGATCGGGAAGCGGCTGATCTTCAGGTTTTCGAATACCGTCAGATTGGTGAAGATTTGGCGGTCTTCGGGTATCCACGAGATACCGTTCAGGGCAACGGTATGGGCCTCCGACTCGGTGATATCCCGATCCTCCATCGTGATTTTGCCGCTTTGAGGCCGGAGAAGGCCCATGATGGTTTTCAGGGTGGTGGATTTTCCCGCCCCGTTCCGGCCAAGGAAGGCGACCGCTTCTCCTTTTCCCACGGAAAGACTCAAATCATGCAGAACGTGGCTCAGGCCGTAGTAGGTATTAATTTTTTCGACTTCGAGCATTATTCCCTCAGATAAACGCGCTGGACTTCCTCGTTCGCACGGATTTCCTCCACGGTTCCCTCGGCCAGGAATTCGCCGTTGTGAAGAACCGTGATTTTGTCGGATATGCCCAGGACGACCTCCATGTCGTGTTCGACGAGAATGATCGTTAAAGGGTCGGCCAGGTCGCGGATAAATTGGCCCGTCTGCTGCGTTTCCTCCGGGCTCATCCCCGCGGTCGGCTCGTCGAGCAGGAGGATGGTGGGTTTCGTGGCGAGAGCGATGCCGATTTCCAGATACCGCTGCTCGCCGTGGGCCAGGGTTCCCGCCAGCTCGTTGATTTTGCCCGACAGGTTGATTTTTTCGATGATTTCGTCGGCCTCTTCGAACAATTCCTTGTGGTCGTTGACGCTGGTCCAGAAATTGAAGGTGGTTTTCCGCGATTGCGCGGCGATCCGGATATTTTCTCTTACGGTCAATTTGGAAAATATATTCGTGATCTGGTAGGTCCTTCCGATTCCCAGGTGAGAGCGCTCGTGGGATGCGGTTTTCCCGATGTCTTCTCCTTGAAAAATGATTTTTCCGCTGGTGGGAAGGAGGTCACCGGCAATCATGTTGAAGAACGTCGTTTTTCCCGCGCCATTTGGCCCGATGATGGAGCGGAGTTCCCCGGGCTCGACGGAGTAGTTCACGCCGTTCACCGCGACGAGGCCCCCAAAATGCTTGCTGAGATCGATGGTTTCCAGAATTGCCATTTCGGATTTCCGTTTAACTCGAGGGCGGTGCGCCTTCGTCTTCTTTGAGACTTTCGAGGTGCCGTTTTGCGCGGTACTCCAGGGTGAGGGCCCGGATTGTCCCCAAAATGCCGTTCGGCACGAATAGCACGATCAGAATGAAGATGCCGCCGACCCAAGCCTCCCAATACTGGAAGACGTCGCCCAGGCAACCCCAATTCTCAATGCATATGATTTTGTATTTGACAAATTCAACGCTCATGAGTTGTCTCAGGTACCAATAAATGAACGAGCCCACGAATGGCCCCAAGAATGTTCCGGCCCCGCCGAACAGCGTGATGATGACGATCTGCCCCGAGGTGACGAAGTGGATGTTTTCGATCGGAACGGTTTCTCCGTAAATGATGGCGAGCGCCCCGGCCATGCCCGAAATCGCGCCGCTCAGCGTAAACGCCATCAAGCGCACCTTGACCACGTCGTATCCGCATATTCTGGCGCGGTCTTCGTTTTCGCGCACCGCGCGCAATACCTGTCCGAAGGGGGAGCGAAGAATTTGCCATATGATCAGGACGAATACCGCCGTAAACAGGAAGACAAAGTAATAGGTCACATTGGCGTTCATGATTCCGACGCGGAGGCCGATGGAGCCCAGGCGCATGTTTTCGATTCCGCCCAGGCCGTCGGTCCCGCCCGTGAGATCGTCGAAGGTTTGGGCGGCGTAGTAGAAAATCATGCTGATCGAGAGGGTGACCATGGCGAAATACACCCCTCTTTTGGCGCTGCATAATTTTCCGACCCCCCAGGCCACGAGGGTCGATACGATAAGGCAGGAAACAATTGAAATTTCAAGCGGGAGAGTTACGAAGATGTTTGTAATCCAAGCGGGGACCGGCGTTCCGGGCTTGAACCAGGCGTGCATCAACCCGACGGTATAGCCCCCGACCCCGAAGAAGGCGCAGTGGCCAAGGGACAGCATTCCCGTGTTGCCGAGGAGGATATTGAAGGCCATTCCGAAGAGGCTGTAGATGATGATTTGTATCATCAGCGGGGTGCTGGGCACGAACCCCCGTATTTCCGAGAGAACCATGGTGAGAAATTCATAATCCGTGTCTTCCAGCCAAAAGATGGCTCCGGTCAGGGCATCGAAAAAGAAAGGATATACGAGGAGGACTCCCCCCAATATCAAAATCCCGTAGTTGTCGAAAATTTCGAAAAATTTGGCCAGGAGGTCTTTCCGGCTGGTCCGGTGAATCGGTGGAGCGGTTTCCACGGCTAAAAATTCTCCATCATTTGTTTTCTAGTCGAACGCGCCTTCTTGCCCGAAAAGCCCTCTTGGCCGCAGGAGCAGGATGACCGCCATCACGATAAAGAGAAAGATATCGGAGGCTTTTTCCCAGAAGTCGGGTCCGAAGGCCGTTCCCGTTAAATTCTGAACCACGAACTGGGTTCTGCCGATCAGGGGGGTGAGTGCCCATAATTGCCCCAGTATCAGCCCACCGATAACGGGGCCGATGAAACTCCCCATTCCGCCCACGACGACGACGATGAAAGTTTGCACGAGGATCAACTCGCCCATCGTGGCGTCCACCGAGTAAAGCGGCGAAATCATAATTCCCGAAAAACCGGCCAGCGCAATTCCGAGCCCGAAGGTTTGGCGCCAAATTTTCGAAACGTTGATTCCCAGAACTTTTACCATGGTGTTGTTGTTCGTTCCCGCGCGAATCATCATCCCCAGATTCGTCCGGTAGATTAGCAGCCAAAGTAGCAGGACCAGGATAGCGGTCGTAATGATGATGAAACTTCGATACGCGCTGATGTCCAGCATGCCGGATTTGAGGATGGAAAATTGAAACATGGGGGGAATGTTCAACGGCCTGCCGGTCCGCCCCCATATCATGCGAACGAAATCCGGAAGAAAAATCGACATGCCGAACATGATCAGGACGCCGGAAAACCGCTCGTTTTCCGTGTTGTAAATCCGGCTGACGACATATTTTTCCAATATGGTTCCGATGAAGTACAACGCGATCGGAACCACAATCAAGGCGGCGATAAAAGAGACGTTCGGGCCAAGAATGGAGGACATCGAGCTGACGACCGTATATCCGACAAAGGCCCCCAACATGTAAAAAGCGCCATGCCCGAAATTGATGATTCCCATCAGGCCGAAGATGATGGAAAGGCCAAGGGCGAGCAGGACCCAGAAGGAGCCCTGCACGAGCCCCAGGAAAAGGTGCTGAACGAATTCAGAAAGTTCGACTCCGCCGGTTGTAGGCAAAACAAAGCCCTCTTTTCAAAGGTCCATTTTACGGCTGGGTGCTGGCTTGGGATGGTTCTTTGCCGGTCCGGTTATAGGCGAGGATGAAGAAAAAGACCAGGGTGGCCGTCTTGC
>DNYS01000220.1:0-1658 GCA_003506735.1 Nitrospinota bacterium | reverse complement strand
ACGTGATCGCAGGGCCGAACGGTGCACTTCCCCTTGCTGTACTGGAAGGTCTTGCCTTCGAGGAACCTTGCGAGCTTGAAATGATCCTTGGGCTTGTACAGATTCGTTTCGCGGGCCGTATCGAGAATCAGCCGGGTCAGATCGTGCGCCAGCATGCCGTAGCTCGAGCAGGGGCGCTTTCTCCTTGCGAGGAACTTTTCGTTCAGTATCTTCGCGTTCGGATATTTGCTGCCCAAGCTCGGGTGCCACATCATGGCGGCGTTGAGTCCGTGATAAGAGCCGAGCCCGGCGGCCTCGGGCATCGTGATCTCGGTGGCGCCGATGATAATTTTCATTTTCTTGTCCAGGCCGGCCTCCCGCATCTGCTTGATGAACGCCACCTGCCTCGCTCCCCAATTCAGGGCATACAGGATATCGGGCTTTTCCTTGAGAATTCTCGGGAAGGTGGCCGAATAATCCTGCGAGGTCGGAAACGGCACCCACGAGATGGAACGGTTTTCGTCCCAATCCAGGCCGAAGTCCTTCGTTAGTTTTTTGAACGCGGGGACGAACATCTTGGGCCAGATGTAGTCGTCGAAGAGGCAGTGGATTTTCTTGCCCAGATTGTTCTTCGCGATGTAGGAAATGGAGCTCGCTGCAAGCTGGTAGGGCGTTGTATTGGCCGTGAAGAAAAGAGGAGACATCTTCTTCGCGTTGCCCGGCGTCGCGATAATGTGCTGCGGGTAGTTCGCATAGATGATCTTGCGCTTTTTGGAGAAACCGTTCAGGCGCATCTCCTCGGGCCCCACCATCGAGCCGGCCAGAAAATCGACGCGGTGATTGTCGAGGAGGTCGAGGGCGTGGACCGTTACCTGATCCCACTTGAACTGATCGTCCCGGAAGAGGAGTTTGACCTGTCGGCCGTCAATCCCGCCTTCTTTGTTGATGTCTTCAATGGCGATTTTGACGCCCTCGACCTGGTCGAAGGCCTCGGTGGAGTAGGGGCCCGTCGTGGGATGGATGGAGCCCCACTTGATCGGCCGGGCGCCAAGGCCCTCCGTGAGGAACGGTGGAGCCGTCTGCGAGGCGATGACGCCTCCGATGAGCGCCGCGCCTTTCAGGAACGATCTTCGGTTGTGTTTACTCATTTGGGTCAGCCCTCCTATCTTCTGGTTGCGGTCAGTTGTGATTAGTTGCTGTCAGTTACGGTGAAATTACCTCCTTGCCCGGAAGGACGCGTATCCGGCCCCGAAAGATGCGTATCGGTTCCGAATCTTCCGAAAAATCTGAAAATTCCATATTCCTTGTCCAGACGGAGAAATCGCCACTAAAATCACAAGGTCGATTCTTGTAATTCTTAAAATATAATGTCAAGCATAAAATATAGAGAGCCGCCCGGCGATGTCAAGAGGAGTCATTCGCTAAATTATCTTATAGGGAATTACCTGGAAATATCAGGGAAATCGGTTGTTACCGAGTGGTTTCAAAGAGTGATTATCCCAGTTTATGCCGGGTAATGCCGGATCGTAAATTTTTTGGGGACACAAAAGAGGCCCCCTGCCCGGGGGCGAAAGAGGGGTTCGCCGGCCCGGTGAGGGACCGCGGCTGCAGCCGCTTGAGAAGCTAGACCGCTTTTTGGCACCAGAACTGATACATACCGGAATTATGCGGCGGCGCTC
>DNYS01000205.1:19384-22346 GCA_003506735.1 Nitrospinota bacterium | reverse complement strand
CCGGAGAACGCGCGCCATCTCCCGGCCGGCCAGATTCAAATCGACATGGTGGAGGATAGCGTTTCCATAGATCACGTCGAACGACCCGTCCCGGTAGCCCAACGCCTCGCCCGCCATCTCCTGAAGGTGGACGCCGCCGCCCACCCCATTCGCCCGGGCCCTCCGCGAGGAGACGACCGCGTTGCCGAATGCGATGTCGAATGCGAAGACATCCCCTCCCTGCCGGGCCAGAACCGTCGCGCTCATTCCGTCTCCCGTTCCGTAGTCGAGCACCCGCTTTCCGCGCAGATCCCCCAGCAAATCGAACGTATCCCGGACCCAACTTTCGTGATCCACGTATACGGTGTCTTCAAAGCGAAGGTCCTCATCCTCGAGCCGGCTCTCGCGGGAGGCGCTTCTTTCCTCATGAAACGCCCTCTCGCGCCGGAGGCGGCCGCCGTTCACGCGCCCGGGTTCCCCGAAAGAGCCTGTTCGTAGGCTTCGAGGGTCCCTTCGGCCAGAGCGCGCCAGGAAAATTTCTCCGCCTGCCTGCGTGCCTTTCCCGAAAGATCGTTTCGCAAGCCATCGTCCTCGAGCAGGCGGACCATCCCGTCCCGGAGCGGCTCCATCCGTCCCTCGGGGACCACAATTCCGCCATCTCCCACGACCTCGGGGAGCGAGGCCGCATCCGACACGATGACGGGCGTGCCGCAACCCATTGCCTCGAGAGGCGGATATCCGAATCCCTCATAACGCGAGGGAAACACCAGCGCCCGCGCGGCGGCGTAGATGCCCGGCAGCGATTGGTGGGAGACCTCCCCCAAAAACTCCACCTCGGATCCAAGTCCCAGCCTCGCCAGATCGCCCTCCAACCCCGCCCGCTCGCCCGTCAGCACGAGCCGGACGCCTCCGGCGCGCTTTCGCACCCCGGCGAACGCCTCCAGAAGCAGCGGGATATTCTTGTGCGCCTTATGGTTTCCCACATACAGAAAATACGGCGTCTCGGCCCCCTGGACCGCCGCCGCGGAAGGGGGAACCTTTTCTCCCCAGCCCGGAGGAAGGGCATTATAGGTCAGGCGGACCTTATCGGGCGCCACCCCCAAGTGGCGGATGATATCCCGCCGCGAGTGCTCGGAAACCGTGAGGAGCACCCGGGCGCGCCCGGCCGTGCGCCTCGCCAGCAACCGCGAAACCCGCCATGCCATCCACGAGGGGCACAACTCGGGAAAAAGCTGGTGAATCAAGTCGTGGATGGTCGCCACCATCGGCGTCCGCCCGAAAATGGGCGCCGCATAGTGGGGATGATGAATGACATCGAGACGCTGCGCCTTCACCGCCCGCATCAGGCCCACCTGCTCCCCGAGGGAATAGGGCGCCGCCCCGGACAGGGCGACCGAAAATTTCTCCCCGGGCGGCTGAAACCGCTCGCGATCCGCATCCTGGATAAAGACGACATATTCGTTGCCGCCTCCCAGGCGGCAGAGGCCCTCGATGAGATTTTTGAGGTAAGTGCCGATCCCGCTCATGAACAACATGCGCGCATCGATTCCTATACGCATCTTCGCAGCGCCTCGTAGACGATGTCCGAATCCAGCCCGGCCATGCCCGAGTGATGATCGCAAAAGGTCAGCCCGCAAACTTCGCATTCGATGCGCTTGCGCACGATGACGACCGAGGAGCCGCGCGGCCCCCACTCGGCCGGGTCGTTCGTTCCGCTGAACACGCTGATGACGGGCACCCCCAGCGCCGCGGCAATATGGCCGGGGCCGGAATCGTTTCCGACAAACAGGGTGCAATGGCGGGCAGCCATCATGAACGAGCGCAGGCCAGGGAGCTTGTCGCACAGGTCCACAACGCGCCCTTCCGTGCGGAGGCCCTTCAGGGCGATCATCACGTCATCGGTCACCGAGCGGTCATCCGGGCCGCCGAAAATCACCACCTGGGAGGGCATGTTCGTGATGATCCGCCGGATCAGGCCGGCGAATTTATCGACCCCCCAAATCTTCGTCGGGTTCCCGGCGCCGGCATGGATTCCGATCACGATTCTCGATCCGTCCACCCCATGGGTCCGGAGGAGGGCTCTTCCCTGCTCGATTTCATCTCTGGTCAATTTCAGTTCGGGATTGGTGGTTTCCTGGTAGCCGAAGCCGGCCGATTCGATGAGGGCGAGATTACGCTCGACCTGATGCCGCCCTCTCATCTCCTCCAATTCCACATCGAGGAAAAACCCCAATCCTGTGCGGCCGCTCCCGGCCAGATAGCGCGCGCCGGCCAGGCGCGCAGCCAGGATCGATTGAAAATCCCCGCGCAAATCAACGGCCAAATCGTATGCCCCGCCCAATTCGCGGGCGCGTCTCCGAAGCAGGCGCGCCAGCCCCAGGGCGGCCATCAGGCCGAACCGATCTTTTTTCGGCCGCTCGAGCCAGGGCGCGGAGAACTCGATCAGCTCGATTCCGTAAAGATTTTTCGAATCGTCCGGAAGTAGCGGGCGCGCCCAGGGTCCGATGAGCAAATCGATCCGCGCATCGGGAAGCTCTTTCCGCAGGGCCCTCAGCGCCGGGAGCGAAAAAAGGACATCTCCGATGTGATCCGGGCGCAGGACGATGACGCGCTCGATGACCTTGGGCCGATCGCGCTCGCGGGCGAGAAGCGCGGCGCCCAAACCGTCCAACAGGCGGAACAACCGGACGGCCCATCGGCTGCGGTAAGCGTACTGGCGTGGAGGGGATTTTTGCTGAGCGGAGGGGGCAGCGCGAGGAGCCTCCGGCGGTTCGATTCTTCCGAGTTCGATGGTCAGAACTTTTCCGGAAGCTTTGCCGGAAGGATTGGAATTCGTGGCCTCCCCCGAGGATGAGTCCAGAGAGAACACGGGTGGATTCTGATCGGCCCCTTTCATGATCCTATTCTTCATCGCCTTTCGGTTGGCGGAATCTCGAACCCAGCAGCGATTTTACCGCGGCCAGCCCTTCGGGGGTGATCCCCC
>DNYS01000205.1:7040-19329 GCA_003506735.1 Nitrospinota bacterium | reverse complement strand
CCGCCGCCCCCGCCCGCCGCCGCCGCCGCCGCCCCGGCCGCGCGAAGGGCGGTCCCGCCGGAAGGCAGCCCCACAACCGGCCTCAGGACCATCAGGCCCACCGCCAGCATCGTGGCCTCGGCCACAAACGTCGCCCAGCTGGCCCCCACATAACCAAATCGCGGAATGAGGGCCGCGTTCAAAGCGGCGTTCAAAATGGCCAAAAGCCCTGCGTATCCCGCAAACAGTCCCGCCTTGCCGACCGCCACGCCAGCCGTTGTCATCACAAAAAGAAGAAAACTCAAGAGCATGGATCCCGCCAGAACCTGGAGGGCATTCGCCGCGGGGGCGAATTCGGGGCCATATATCAACCCGATAATCGCGCCCGGAAATAAAATACCGCAGACCGCAAGGGGCAGCCCCACGGCCATCGCCAACGACATTGACGCACGGTACATCTTGCGAACTTCATCGCCCTTTCCCGCCTCGAAAGAGCGGGAAATGAGGGGCAGCAGCGAGGTGGTCACGGCCAGCGGAATAATGCCCAGCGAACCGGTCAGCTTGTAGGCGGCCGAATACATTCCGACAGACCTTTCTCCCGAAATCCATTCCAGCATCAGAAAATCGGTCCGCGTATAGACGATGAAAAAGGCGTTGGCCGCTCCGATGGGAACCGCCATTCGCAACAGGCCAAACCAATGGCGCGGGTCGAACCGGAGGTCTGGCCGGACCTCCCGAAAAAATAACCGGGCCAAAACGGCGCAGCCGGGAACGAACAAGACCAGCTGGACGGCGATCAGGCCCGGGATGGGCCACCCCGCCCATGCGGCGGCGATGAGTCCGACAGCGGAAAGAAATTCACTTCCAATCCCCAGAATCATGGGCCTGGCCATCCGCAGGCCGGCCTCGAACGGGGCGTCGAGAAGCGTGCGCAGGGAAGTCACACGGAAGGAGACGAACAGCAGGAACGAGGCGACCAGCGCCGAGGTGCGCGATTCTCCGGCCGGAATCGTCCAGACGACCATGACCCACATGGCGGCCCAGCTCGCCAGGGCCATGAACCCTTTCAGAACCAGCGCGCTGCCGAGGAGGCGGGGGGCTTCGTCGCGGTTCTTGGCGATTTCGCGCACGAGGACGGTATGAAGCCCGGCGTCGGTAAAAATGGCGAACATTTCGGCAAATGCAAACGCAAAAGAGTAGACCCCGAATCCCCGCACACCCAGCACCCGGGCGAGAACAACGACAACGGCGATTCGGATCAGGCGCTCCAGGCCCCGGCCAGCCAAAACCCATCCGGAATTTTTCACCGCCTCGGCCATCCAGCTCATTGGCCCTGCGCCCCGCAAGCGGCGTTTTCGCCCGAAAGCGCCCGCCCGTAAACGGCATGGGTCTTTTCGGCAATCACATCCCATCCAAACTCGGAAATCACCCGCTTTCTTCCCGAGGCGGATAGCCGATCCAAAAGGGCGGGCCGATCGAGCAAATCCTGGAGTATGCCCGCCAGCGCGGCGGGATCGTTTTCGGGAAAAATGAACCCATCCGCCCCGATGACATGGGGGATTTCTCCCGAAGAGGAGCCAACGGGAACGACGCCCGCGCTCATGGCCTCGATGAGAACGTGGCCGAATTGTTCCTTGTATCTCTCAACCGTCCTTGTGGGCAGGACCAGGACATGCATTTGTCTCAGCAAACCCGGAATTTCGAAATGGTCCAGCCACCCCGTAAAAAGAATCCGCCCGCCCATGCCATGTCTCCCGGCGGAGGATTCGAGTTCGGCCCGCGTGGGCCCATCCCCGGCGATAATGGCCCGCCAGGCTCCTTTTAGCCGTGCCAGCGCCTCGATGAGGATATCGACCCCTTTTTCGTGGACATGGCGGCCGATGAATCCCACCGTGAAAATATCCGGCCGCTCCGGCCCGGCGGGCGGGCGAAAAATATCCGGGTCCAGCCCGAACTGGGGAAGCACCGTCAGGCGTCCCGGAGCCGCCCCCCGGCCGAGCAATCGCTCGCGGACGGTTTCCCCTCCCGCGATGAGGGCATCCGCCGACGCCAACACCCACCGCTCGATGCCATCGCGGTACCAGGGAAGATTCAGGTCCATGTTTTCAAACGAAAACAGGACCAGCTTCGGACGCGGGCGAATCAAGGCCAACTCGGCCATAATCTGGGCCGCCACCAGGCTCCAGGGCTCCTCCTCCAAATGAACGATGTCGGGGCGCTCCGCCCGCAGGGCCCGATTCAACCCGCTCCGGTAGAAATGGCCCGTCACCCGCCCGGAGAATAATACGCCGCCAGCGTAAATCCGGAATCCCTCGTCCTCTCCCGGCTTTGTGAGATACCGGCATCCCCCTTCCTTCCAGAGACGGGGCACGAGAAGGGATATCTCTAAATCCGGCCGCCGGGAGAGGGCCGATAATTTTGCCCGGTTAATCGGAGCGGCGCATGCGTGGGAGACCAGGAGAACCCGCATCGGCGATCAGGCCTCCCCTTTCCTCTCTGCTATCAGGCGCACATAGACCTCTTCGAGAGCGTCTCCCGCATCGGACCACCGGTAGTTCGCCTCGGCGTAGCTCCGGCACCGCGAGCGCAGATCGTCCAGGGCGCTGGGAAAAACGAGCAACGGAAGAGCCGCCCTCGAAATTCCGTGGGCTGTGGCCTTGGCCGCCAGCAACCCTTTCTCCAAAGGCCCCAATATCTCGGGCGTGGCGCCCACGGGCGTTCCCACCACCGGCGTGCCCGATGCCAGGGCCTCCACCGTCGCCATGCCAAAACCCTCCAGGGAGCGCGTGGGGAGGACGAATAGATCGGCAGCCCGGTAATAGTCGGGCAGTACCTCGTCCGGAATAAAACCGGCGAACCGGACGGAGGAGCCGATACCCAACTCGTCCGCCATACGCTCGAGCGATTTCCGCTCGGGCCCCTTTCCCACCAGGATGAGATGAACGTCCGGCACCCCCGAGCAGATTTGAACCATGGCCTGAAGCAGAAGATCGACCCCCGTCCGCCTGACCAGCCGCCGCACGCTCAACAGGGTCAACCCGGCAAAGCCCAGGCGGCGGCGAATTTGCGCGCGCTCATCTCCGGGGGCGGGAGAGAAACGATCCAGATCGATCCCCCCCCGCAGGAGATCGATGCTTTCGGGCGGGATGCCGTGGGCATCGGCGAGCCGGCCGCGGCTGAAGACGCTCAGGACCGCCGCACCCTGGCTCCGGAGAAGCGCATCGCCCTCCATCTGGTGAATTCGCGCCGCTTTGAGGATAGACGCCAGCCGGTAGAGCGGGCGGAGCGCGGGGGAGAGGGTCTCCTCCTTCGCCCGGGCATCCTCGATAAATTCATCGCGCCAGGGGCTATGAAATGTGCAAAGAGCCGGAGCCGAGATTCCGGAATGAAGCGCCGCATAGGCCGAAAGCCCCTGGTGGCAGTGGACGACATCGGGCCGCCATTCTTTTCCGATGCGGGCGGCCGATCCCGCACAGGCAACAATCGCGGAAAAGTATCCGTCGCTGAATGAGCGCCGCTTCGAGGTCCACCTCAACACCCGGTAGCCGCCCATCTCCTCTTCCTGGCCCGCCGGCATCCCGATTCGCCCCGCCAGGACACGCACTTCATGTCCCCTGGCGGCGAATTCCCGGCACCAACCGTCCACCATCCGTTCGGCCCCACCCTGGCTGTCGGGGAAAAAGCTGTCGAGCACCATGAGAATCCGCAATGGGCCGCTCAACTCGCACTCCCCCCCGGGGAACGGGAGGAATTCACGCAGGCCTTCAACCCCAAGGACCCTGGAATGCGTTCCTTGAAAGAAATGGCACGAAATTCGTCGCGTACGGGAAAAACCGGAATCCTCACTCGAAATACATTTCCCCAGGCGGGACCTGAAATCACATCTCTTGGTACTTTATCTTTCCCGCCACTCGGGAGACAAGCCGGCATTTTCTTTCCCGGACCAGGCGAAAGGGAAAACCGGCCTGATTTTTTTTGGCCGGCCAAAATACCGGAAATATTCCCGCATTCGGTTTCGGATTTCGCCGCTTCTTGTTAATCTGCGAAGGAAGTGGCCCGAGCCCAATTCTGACCGACAAACCATTCGAGGATATTCCATGATTACTGTGGGTATGTACTATGAGGTGATCGAAGGGAAAGAAAGCGATTTCGAGGAAAAGTTCGAGGCCGTGGCAAATGCCCTCGACGGCTCTCCAGGCCATGTGCAAAGCCTGCTCTACCAGCAGGTGAAAAAACCCAATTCCTATACCATCTTTTCCGAGTGGGACTCCCGCGATGCATTTAAGGCATTTATCCAAAGCGACGCATTCAAGGATGTGACCGATTGGGGAAAAGCTGAAATCCTCCAGGAGCGCCCGCGGCACAAAGTGTACGGACACGAGGGAGACATCGGCTAACGCCCGTCCTCGATCCAGTTCCACCCCCAGGGATCTCATGCCGATATACAACCGATGAATGAACCGCACGGCCGCGCGGAAGGCGATCTCCACCATCCGCCCTTGGGCGCACTGTGCCTTCTCGTATTTCTCGCCGTCATTCCGGTCACCCTGCTGGTGCCGATTCTCAAGCCTTTGGTGCTCGACCGTTATTCCGTGAGCCCTTTCGCGGCCCACGCCTTTCTCTCGGCGAACATGGTGGGCGCCATCCTCGCCGCGCCCTTGGTGGGCTGGGCCATCGATCGGATCGGAAGGCGCCTGCCCATCGTCGTCGCCGCCTTCGTGCTCGATGCCCTCCTCATCCTGGCGCTGGGCTGGGCGCCGAACTACGCCACCCTGATGATCATGCGTTTTTTCGAGGGCATCACCCACATCGCTGCCCTGACCGGCGTCATGGGGGTGGCCCTTGCCATGGCTCACCGCAACCCGATCCGATCGGCTCCCATCATGGGCGCGGTGGGCGCTTCCATTATTTTTGCCGTCGCGAGCGGCGCGGGTCTCGGAGGCGCGCTCTCAAGGGGCGGCATTATCCGCCCCCTCATCGGGGCCACCATCATCGGCTTTTCAGGCGCCCTCATCAGCGGATGGTTTCTCCGGCACGACCGGGACGTGCCATCCCATAAGGGAGGCCCCGGGCTGTCCGCGCTGGCTCGAATTTTCCGCAAGGAAAGAGCCCTCCTTGTCCCATGCCTTTTCACCTTCGCCGACCGGCTCCTTGTGGGCATCATCATCTCCTCGTTCAACCTCTACCTCGTCCATCATCTCGGCTGGACGCCGAAACGATTCGGCTTCCTCATGTCCACCCTCCTCTTTCCATTCGGACTGCTTTGCTATCCCTTCGGGAAGCTATGCAGAATATGGTCGAAAAGCATTATCATCGTCTCCGCCTCGCTGCTCTATGCCGTCTTCGTTGCGGCTTTCGCCTGGATAGACCCCGGCTGGCTCTTCCCCTCGATGCTCTTGCTCGGCGTCATCAGCGCCCTCAATTTTTCGCCGAGCCTGGCGCTGGTCGCCGACCTCGCCGGCTCCGAGTCCCGCTCGACGGCGATGGGAGCTTTCAACTCGGCCGGCTCGCTCGGATTTTTGATCGGTCCGCTTCTGGGAGGCACGGTCGTCCAATCCATGCTCGCCAGTGGCGCCCCCGCCGAGAACGCCTATAAAATGGCTTTCATCGCCGGCGGGTCCGTGTCCATCCTCACGACGATCGTCGCCATCCCGTTTCTGATTCGCCTCGTGCGCGCGGGAAGAACCACCTGAAAACCGTTCCGCCCCGCCGGCCCCGGCGTTTCTCTCCCGTGATATATTCGGGGCGCGAACTCAAATCATTGCCATCTCACATTTCGGGCATCTATCTCCCGGGCGATTTTCGTCCCCGAGGCCGGCCAGAGGCGCCTCCGCCGAGAACGCATAAAAAAGGAGGATTGATTTCATGACAAAAAAAGTGGCTTTCCTCGGGCTGGGCAAGATGGGCGGCCTTATGACGAAGCATCTGGCCGAAGCGGGCTACCACGTCACGGGCTACGATCCTGCTCCCAAGGCCCTGGCGGCGGCGAAAAAAAACGGGGCGCGGACGGCCAAAACCCCGGCCGCCGCGGTGCGGGGCGCCGATGTCATTTGCAGCTCGCTCCCCACCCCGTCCGTTGTGCGCGAGGTCTACCTGGGTTCGGGCGGCGCCCTGAAAGCGGCCCGCCGGGGGGCGGTCATTTTCGAGCTCTCCACCAGCGAAGTCGCTCTGGCGGTCGAGATCGCCGCTTTGGCGAAAAAAAAGGGGGTTGCCTTTCTCGACTCCCCGGTGAGCGGGAGCATCCCCCACCTGAAAAACAAGGAGGTCTCGGCCATCGTGGGCGGAGACCGGAAGGCGCTGGGAAAGCACCAGGATATTCTCGAGGCCTTCTGCAAGTCGGTCACCTACATGGGCCCCTCCGGCAGGGGCCTGATCATGAAACTCGTGACCAACCACATCCTGGGCATTCATCACGCCGGCATCGCCGAGGGCCTTGCGTTCGGAATCAAGGCGGGCCTGAAGGCGGAAAAGATGGTCGATTTCCTCCAGGGAAGCGCGTTGCCTCAACTGCTCTTCTACAAGGGCCCCTTTATGGCCGCCCGCGATTACTCGGAGGTCATCGCCGACGTTGAACTCAGCAAAAAAGACCTCGGCCTGAGCGTCGAGGAGGCGAACGATCTCGGAGCCCCGGTTCCTCTCGGCGTTGCGGCGCGCCAGCAATATGTCGCCGCCAAGGCGCTCGGCCTGGGCCGGGCCGATTTCAACGCCGTATTCGAGGCCTATCTGAACGCCGCCGGCATAAAACCGAAACGGCGGGGGGGGGGCCACTAATCTACGGAAAGAGACCGCGAGGAGAAAAGATTCATGGCAAAGAAGGTGGCTTATCTCGGTTTGGGAAACATGGGGGGAGCCATGGCGTCGAACCTGGCCAAAGCCGGGTTCGAGGTGCATGGGTACGATCCCTCCGGGGCCGCAAGAACCCGCGCCGAGAGCGGGGGTATCCAGGTTTTCGGCTCCCCCGCCGAGGCGGCCGCGGGCGTCCAGGTGATATGCAGCTCGGTTCCCGAGACCGAACACGCGGCCGAGGCCTACCTGGGAGAAAACGGAGCGCTCGCCGCTGCACCCGAGGGCGCCGTCTGCTTCGATTTCTCGACCATTGCCGTCGAAGGCAGCCAGCGGATCGCGGCCGAGGCCGAAAAACGGGGCCTCCGGTTCCTGGACACCCCGGTGAGCGGCAGCGTCCCCCACGCCCGGGCGGGAACCCTGGCCATCATCGCCGGAGGAGACCCATCCGCCCTGGAAGAGCACCGCGACGTCCTGGCGGCCATCGGCGGGGATGTGCATCACTTCGGCCCCAACGGGGCCGGTCTCCAGATGAAGCTGGTTACCAACCACATTTTCGCCGTGCATATCTCGGCCATCGCCGAGGCCCTTACCCTAGGAAAGAAATCCGGCCTCGACCCCGAGGCTATGGCCGCCTTCCTCAAGGCGAGCGTCATCCCCAAGATTCTCGACTACAAAGTGAGCCCGATGATCGTCAAGGACTACACCCCCACTTTCACCGTAAACCTCATGCTCAAGGACCTGCGCATGATCGCCGCCATGGCCGAGGAGACGAAGGTGCCCATCCCCCTTTGCGCGGCGGCCCGGCAGATCTACATGGGCGCGGCGGCTCTGGGGCATGGGGATGCCGACCAGAACGCCATCATCGAGCACTTCGAGAAGGGTGCGGGGCTATAGCGAAATACGTATAAATAAAATAAAAACAATATGTTACGTAGTTACTCCCCATTTCAAAAATATAATCCACAGCGAACTCGGGATATACATTGCTATTCCTGATAAAATTAGTGCAAATTACTCATCGAATTCGGGAGCGGACGGTTTCCCTCTACCGGACCATGCTTTCACCCCGCGCCCCGCCTGTCGCGGCTCTTTAAATAAGAGTCTGAAAATGTAAGAATTGCTTCAAAAGCTGCCCGGCGAGGCCCGCGCGCGCGTCCCCGATCCGGGCGCCGAGGCCGTATTTTACTGCGCGGGAGGCCTGCGGAGCCTCTTCGCCGGCAAGCAGCTTCAGGACATGGCTTACAAAAACGTTTTCTCGATGAAGGGCGGCTACCACGCCTGGCGGGAAAGCAGACATCCAGTCGGGTAGCCCCCCGCCTTTTGCCGGGGTCCTTCCCGGCCGATATTCCTTACCGGTTTTACTAGGAGACGGACAAATGGCAACCAGCGGACGCGACCTCCTCGAGGCCGCCCGGAACGATATCCCCGAAATCACCCCCGACGAAGTCGCCACCCTCAAGAGCTCTGGCACCGGCTTCGCCCTCATCGACGTGCGCGAGCCCGACGAATTCCGCGCAGGCTTTATCCCCGGCGCCGAACACGTCAGCCGCGGCTTCCTCGAACTCAAGATCGAACAGGTCGTCCAGGACCGCGCCACCCCCATCATCGCCTACTGCGCCGGCGGCGTGCGCTCCCTCCTCGCCGGCCAGGTGCTCAAGACCATGGGCTATGCCGACGTCAAATCCATGTCCGGCGGCTACGCCAAATGGAAAGACCTCGGCCACCCCGTCCAGGTCGATAAACAGATGTCCACCGAACAGCTTGAGCGCTACAGCCGCCACTTTCTCCTCTCCCAAATCGGCGAAAAGGGCCAGGCCAAGCTCCTCGACTCCAAGGTCCTGCTCATCGGCGCCGGCGGCCTCGGCTCGCCCACCGGCCTCTACCTCACCGCCATGGGCGTTGGCACCATCGGCATCGTCGATCTCGACGTCGTGGACATGAGCAACCTCCAGCGCCAGATCGTCCACACCAACGACCGCGTGGGCACCTCCAAGGTCGAAAGCGCCCGGCAGACTCTCACCGCCCTCAACCCGGACGTTAAAATCATCGGCCACGAAGAGCGCATCGACCGCACCAACGCCCTCGAAATCCTGGGCCAGTACGACGTCATCGTGAACGGCGCCGACAACTTCCCGACGCGCTACCTCGTCAACGACGCCTGCGTCTTTCTCGGCAAGCCCATCGTGGACGCCTCCATCTTCAAGTTCGAGGGCCAGGCCACTGTCTACGACTCGGCCAACGGCGGTCCCTGCTACCGGTGCCTCTACCCCGAGCCGCCGCCTCCGGGCATGGTCCCCAGCTGCCAGGACGCCGGCGTCCTCGGCTCCCTTTGCGGCACCATGGGCTCCATCCAGGCCACCGAGGTCGCCAAGCTCATCGTCGGCTTCGGCGAGCCCCTCGTCGGCAAGCTGCTGATGTACGACGCCCTGAAATCGCAGTTCCGCGTCCTCAAGGCCCGGCGCGACCCCAGCTGCCCCGTCTGCGGCGACAGCCCCACCATCACCGAGCTCATCGACTACGAGTTCTTCTGCGGCCTCTCCGAGGCCGAGGTACCCGTCGGCGCCGCCACGAACGGTCACTAGGAGCTAAAAGAGAGATGAGAAACGGAAACTAAGGCAGAATTATTAAAGCCCCCGGAACGAAGGTTTCGGGGGCTTTTTGTATGGAGATTTGACGTTCCTCCCGCTGTAGCCGATCATTCCCCATAGGTTGGATATCCTAAGCTCGGAGCGGAACGATGACCGTCCAAGAACTACTGAAAGTAAAACGCGCGGAAATCCTCGAAACCGCCGCCCGGCACGGCGCCCGGAACGTGCGCCTGTTCGGCTCCGCCGCCCGGGGCGAGGCAGACGAGGCCAGCGACCTGGATTTTCTCGTGGACATGGAGCAAGGAAGAAGCCTCCTCGACATGGGTGGGCTTCTCATGGACCTCCAGGCACTCCTTGGCCGCGAGGTGGATGTCGTCACCGAGCGGGGCTTGAAACCCCGAATCCGCGACCGCGTTCTCCGCGGCGCGGTCGCCCTATGAGAGATCTGGGCGAGCGGCTAGAGGACATTCTCGAGGCCATCGGCCACATCGAGCGGTACGCCGCGCGGGGAAGGGCCGCGTTCGAGAACGACGAACTCATTCAAAACTGGTTTGTCAGGCACTTGCAAATCATCGGCGAAGCCGTGCGGGCGCTGTCCGATGAGGTGCGTAATGCGGAGCCGGAAATCCCCTGGTCGAAAATCATCGGCATGCGGCACATCCTCGTCCACGACTACTTCAGCATCGACACCGAAACCGTCTGGAGTGCGATTGAGCGGGACCTGCCGGAACTCAAGCGAAAGATCGAGGAGATGCGGAAGAATATGTAAGAAACCGCCGCCGGAGGGTATTCAGCGAAGCTGGGCGGCGGTGGCGGTTCTCTTCGGGGCGGGCTTGATCTGGGCGGCCTGGCCTTGAGTTCTCCCATCACCCCAAGCCCCCCCCGGCAAGAAGGGAACGCCCTCCCCCATCTCGCCATCCCCTCCTCCAAGGCCCATAATGCATTTGAGGGGGGATACTCCCGCGCCGCTTGGGAGGGATTTACTTGCTGTGGGTCATCGTGCTGCTGGGGATTTTGATTTGCGCGCTGGGCGGGGCGGGGATGGTTTCGCCGGGGCGGATGGTGCGCTTCGTCGCGCACATGAAGTCGCGGACGGGGCTCTACGCGGCGTCGATCCTCCGCCTGGGGATGGGGGCGGTGATGCTCATCGCGGCGGCGGGCTCACGGGCGCCGCTCTATCTTCGGATATTGGGGTGGGTGACGATCGCGGCGGGACTGGGCTTGCCGCTTCTGGGCCAGCGGCGCTACGAGGCGCTTTTGGCGTGGTGGATTGAGCGGCCGGAGAGTTATCAGCGAAGCCAGGCTGCGGTGGCGGTTCTCTTCGGGGCGAGCCTGATCTGGGCGGCTTTCACCTGAATTCCCGCGCTCACCCAACGGCCTCCGACATCCCGGGGAGACATTCCGAACTCTAGAACTCGGGATAGGAGGTTTTCTTTTTAAAAAGAAGCATTTCGAGGCCCCATATTTTCGATCCATGAGCGATCAGGATGAGGAAGGCCGCGAGGAACAGGAGGGCGAGCTCTCCCTGGTTTTCGTTCGGGACCGGGCCCCGGGGGACATGCACCTTGAAATAAGCGGCCACCATCTCCGCCGCGCCCGCAAGGGCAGCCAGGCGGGTCAGGATGCCCAGGGCGATGGCCAGCCCGCCGAAGAGTTCGATGACGCCGGCCAACCCGAAAAGGCTGAACAATTCCACCGGCGGCCTGGCGGTGAACATCCCGAACAGTTTCTGGGCGCCATGCTGGGCAAACAATAAGCCGACGAATACTCTAAAAACAAAATAGAAATATTCGCTGGAATTTTCCAGAATTTTAGCCATTTCAAATCCCTCTCTCCGTGCGCGGAAATCCCGCTCGCGCCCGGAGGCTAGGTGGCGCCCGCCGAGAGGCGTTCGACTTCGGCACGGAGGCGGTTGATCTCCTCATCCGCCTTGAGGAGAGAGCCGACGGTTTGGTGGGCGACGTTGGCGAGCACCTTGGCCCGGAGGAGAGGGGCGTTGGTTTCGAGGATTCGCCGGCTCACGGTCAGAAAGGAGGTTTTCGTCTCGGCGCGAACGCTCGCGGTGCGGGGGATGCCTTCGATGAGGGCGATCTCGCCGAACACCTCGCCCTCCCCCAACCGGAGGTTGTGCTCTTCATCTCCGCCGGAGAGGACGATCACTTCGCCGGTGACGATGATGTACATGTCGTTCCCCTCATCGCCCTTGCGGAAGATCATCTCGCCCGGCTCGGCCTTTTCGCTTTTGCATTGGTGGAGAAAAGCTTCGACCTCGCCCGCGTCCATTAAGAAGAAAAATAAGCAGGTCTCGATGAGGCGGTCGATGAGGGCCTTGAGCTCGGGCGAGAGGGTCTTGTTGACTTCGTCCGATTTGGTGGGAGATTTTTCTCCGGACGGCTTCGGCTCCTGGGGGCTCATGCGCGGTCTCCATGGAGATGCGGATAGCTGAATGGCTGGCGAAAGTATGCCATCCGATACGGGCCGGAGACAACCGCTCCATTGGGGAGGCGGGCGGGCGGGGGTTGCCGGTTTCTTGCCCCCGCCGATTCCACTTATAATCAGGAGCAATCCTGCTACCCCCTGAGAGGAGGTGCGCGCCATTCGGCCTGGCTCCCACCGCGGCCGCCGCCAAGGCGCTCGGGCCGGGGAGCACCCGGCCATCGGAGCCCGCCCCGAAGCCGCGGGTCTGCGGGTTCATACAGCCAATAAAACCGTTCACCCAGGTGCCGTGAAAAAATTTTCAAGAGAGGAAGAAAACATGCGTAAGCGGACAGCGTTCACCGGCACGGCCATCGCGCTCATGTTCATGATCTCCGCAGCGGCCCCCGGCCCGGGCGAGGCTGATCATTGGGTTGGGCACAATCTTATCGAGAAGGCGAAAAAGACCGGCCAGAAAATCGGAAAAACCGTCAATGAAGCCGTTCAGAAAGCCAAAAAGA
>DNYS01000205.1:0-6859 GCA_003506735.1 Nitrospinota bacterium | reverse complement strand
CCAAACGCGCCGGAGGGAGTGTCACTAGAGGAGTTAAAAGCGTCGGCAAGAGTATCGGCAAGGGAGCCGATTTCGTCGGCAAGAAAGTCGGCAAAGGCGTCCAACACATCGACAAGGGAATCCGCAAAGGCGCCGAGATCGCCGGCAAGGGCGGCAAATTCGTCGGCGATAAAGCCGGAAAGGCAACCGAATTCCTTCGAGAGAAACTCGGCAAATGAGCCGTACGGGCAGGCGGAACCCAAAGGGGCCTGAATCGGGCAACCGGCGGGTCCTGCGGGGGGCATGGTTCAACCACGGCTGCGATTCAATCTACTTCCGGGCCTCCCGCCGGTTCTGGGTCGATCCCCTCACCAGGGACAGCACCCGGGGCTTTTACTGGGCGAAGGGTTTGGAGTAGCACGGGTCCGGATCGTCATTCCGGGCGCTTCGGCCGATCCCGGACAAAGCTCCGCTACATCCATTCGGTTTCGGCGGGCAGGCGGCCTCCGATGAAGTTAAAGATGATGCCGTCCTCGCCCCCCTCGTTTTCCACATGGTGGACCGCCCCGCCGGGCACGTGGACCATATCCCCCGGCCCGGCCACAAATTCGTCATCGTCGATATAAAAATGAAGCCGCCCCCCGAGCATGAGGGTGGCCTCGTCCACCTCGCCGAGATGGCGGTGGGTTTCGGGCCGCGCGCCCGGCGCGAAGGAAACGATTCGGAGTTCGAGGAATTCGGTCGAAAAAACCGCGGGCAGACCCGTTTGCTTGATAGTGGCCGGGTCGAAGCGGCCCATCATGTCGAGCGCGTTTCCCTGAATGTAAGACACCGGTGTCCGGGCGGGGTTCCCGACGGTCTCGGGGTCGGGGTTCGGCGGGGGATCGCCTCCAGGGAGAATGAACTGGGAGGGCATCCGCCCGCCCCGGAAATTGAATTCGATCAGGCCGTCCCCGCCGATGTTTTTCATGTGGTGCATCCCGCCGCGCGGGTTGAGGAGGACGTTTCCCTTTTCGATATGAAACGTCTCGCCGCCGTTGTGGATGAGGCCGCGCCCGCCGTAGATGAGGTAGCCCTCGTCCATCTCGGTGTGGTGGGCATGATAGGGCGGGTAGACACCGGGCTCGAGGAGGATGACCCGGACCTCCAGATTAGGCGTGTTGATCGGGATGGGGGAGCCGCCGGCGGCGGCCGCCTCTTCTTCATAGGTCCACTTGAGGTCTTCGATATTTCCGATGAGGGGCATCTCCGCTCCTTTCCGGAAGTTATTTGCCCGAGAATCCGCCCGCCTGGAAAAACAGGCGAAACTCCGAATCCGCCATCAAAGGGCCAACGCGGCCCCTTCCTTACTTCATGGCGGCGACATGGGCCGCCAGATTCTTGAGCGCCTCGCCCCGGATATTGGGAAACCGGGGCATGGCCCGGTAGCCGCTCTGAACCCGGAGGCGAATAAGGTCCCGGGCGAGGTCCCGGCCCCGGAGGCGCGGGTTGCCCCCCTTGCCATTACCCACAAGCCCGTGGCAGCGGGCGCAGGCCTCACCATAAACGATCCGCCCGTCCGCCGATGAGGGCGAGGTGCGATCCTCGGGGGGGGCGATGAGAAGCTGGGCCACCCAGATACCGGCCCCGGCGGTGAGCGCGACGGCCACGAGGAGGAGGAGGGTTTTGCGCTTCACCGGAAAAATCCTCGCCGCCGGACCGGGCCTATGGCTTGACTTGCAGGGTGAGGACGGTTTCGACCGGGGCGTCGAAAGTGAGTTCGTTGATGTTCAGCGCCGCTCGGGCGTGGCGGCCGCGCTCCTCGCCCAGGACCTCGATGAGGAGGTCGGAGGCGCCGTTGACGACCCAGGGGGCCTCATTGAAGCCGGGCGCGCTGTTGACATAGCCGATGAGGCGGACCACCCGCTCGATGCGGTCCAGATCGCCGAGGACGGACTTGGCCATGGCGAGGTGGTTCAGGGTGCACAGGCGCGCGGACTGGTAGCCCTCCTCGACGCTGATGCCGGCGCCGAGCTTGCCCTGATAAACGAGGTTGTCCTTGATTTTACCGATGGTGCCCGAGAGGTAGAGGATTTCGCCGACAAGGACGCCGGGAATATAGTTGGCCACGGCGTCGGGCACGGGGGGCAGTTCCAACCCGAGTTCGCCCAGCCGCTCTTCGATGCCCATGGGGGGTCCCTCCAGGCCTAGTGCAAGAAGCAGCGGACGAAATGATTGGGCGAAACTTCCTTGAGTTCGGGCTCGTTTTCCAGGCACATCCCGAACACTTCGGGGCAGCGGGGGTTGAAGGTGCACCCGGTGGGCAGGCGGTGAAGGCTCGGCACGACGCCGGGAATCTCCTGCAGGCGGCCCTGCTCCTTGTCAGTGGCCGAGGTGCGCAGCTTGGGAATCGAGTTGAGCAGCCCAATCGTGTAAGGGTGCATCGGGTTCGCGAAAATCTCATCGACCGGCGCATTCTCGACGATCTTTCCCGCGTACATGACGACGACGCGCTGGCAGGTCTCGGCCACGAGCCCCAGGTCGTGGGTAATCATGATGATGGCGGTGCCGAGGTCGTCCTTGAGCTTAAACATGAGATCGAGAATCTGCGCCTGAATGGTGACGTCCAGGGCCGTCGTGGGCTCGTCGGCGAGGAGAATCTTCGGGTTGCACGAAAGGGCCATGGCGATCATGACCCGCTGGCGCATGCCGCCCGAAAGCTGGTGCGGGTATTCCTTCACGCGCTGGCGCGGAAGGGGGATGCCCACCAGGTCGAGCATTTCGGCGGCCTTGTCCATGGCATCTTTTTTCGAGAGCCCCTGGTGGAGCATGACGGCCTCGGCGATCTGAAAGCCGATGGTGAACACCGGGTTGAGGCTGGTCATGGGCTCTTGGAATATCATGGAAATTTTGTTGCCCCGGATTTTGCGAAGCTCACGGGTCGGAAGCTGAGTGAGATCCTCCCCCTCGAAAAAGATACCGTCGCCCGTAATGCGGCCCGGAGGCTCGGGAATGAGCCGCAGGATGGAAAGCGCGGTGACGGATTTTCCGCAGCCCGACTCGCCGACCACCCCGAGCGTCTCGCCGGCATGGAGGTCGTAGGTCACCCCGTCCACGGCCTTCACTACGCCGTCGGGGGTGTGAAAGTGCGTTTTCAGGTTTTTGATTTCGAGAATCGCTTCAGCACCCGCATGATTCCCTGGGGACATCGCTTCACTCCTATAAAAGGCCCTGCGGAACCGGATGAGTAGTACTTTGGGAGATTATAGGAGGGTGGGCGATGGAATGTCCACCGGAGAGCCCTCCAAGGGTTTACCCTCAACTCCGCTCTTGTCCCGGACCGCCCGGGGTGGCATCATGAATGCGTTGCGGTTGCTCTGGCCATGGAGGATATCCGGTGATATTTCGACGCACCTTCGCGATTTCCCTCTTCGCCCTCCTCCCCCTTTCGGCCGGCTGCGGGTCGAGCGGCGACATCGGATGGAATTTCCGGCCTCCCTCGGGGGTGACTTCGCACACCTCGGATAAATTCCGCGATACCCCCATCAAGCGAATCGCCGTCCTCCCCTTCCGGAACGAATCGGGGGTGGAGAACGCGGGCGTCAAATTAGCGAATTTCTTCTACGAGGGCCTCGCGCCCTCCTCCCGGTACGAGGTCCAGCCCCCGCCCGTTGTTCCGGACATCGGCGATGTCCAAATCGAGTTCCGGCTGCGGGGCGCCCAGCCCAGGAGAGGCCGCAACCAGGTGAATGACACCTCCTGGCTGGTGGACAAGGTGAACCGCTTTATTTCGACCGTTCAACCCTACATAACGAATCTCAAGATGACCTATCCGGGCGAGTACTTCGAGGGCAGCGCCGAACCCGCCGCCCCGGAAACCATCCAGGGAACGGTGGCAAAATCCTCGGGCGGCGCCACGGACGACCGGCCCCTCGACGCCATCCTCACCGGGGTCGTCACCAAATACCGGAACCGCTCAGGGGGAGCGCTCATCGGCGACCAGGGGTCCCACGTGACCTACACCGCTTATCTCGTGAGCACCAAAAATGGGGATATCCTCTGGGAAGCGACTTTTAACGAGGAACAGATTTTCCTGATGGACAACCTCCTCCTGCTTCCCCGCTACGCAGAGCACGGTCTCATCTGGCAGAAAAACGATCAGCTCGCCCGGAGCGGGCTCAAGCGCGTCCTGGCAACCTTCCCCGGCCTTTTGGAAAATATCGGGAAAACACCCTAGCCCGCCAAGACCGCCTTCGATTCAAAAACCGCTCCTTGAGACAGAAAAGGGTTGCCAAAAACAACCTCATCCAACTACAATAAAAACAATTAGTTCGTTGGCACTGCTCTCCGCCGCGGGAAGTGCTTTCAGATGTTGCCAAAATTTCAGCAGAACCCCAGCACCGCCGCCCTCCGGCTGGCGGGATTTATCCTCACCGGATTAATGGCCCTGCCGTCCCCCCTCTGGGCCGGTCAGGCAACCCCCGCTCCGGGAGCGGCCGGGCCCCCGCCCGTAACGGGCGACATCACGCGGACCCCCCTTCCCCCCCTCTCGCGGGGCGGGCGAATCGACCCCCTCCGCAGTGGGCCGAAAATGTCCTCCCAGGAAGCCCGGCTGAGCCGTGACCGTTGCAATCGGGCGGTTCACATCGTCAAGCAGGCCAACGATTTCCGCGACGAGAGCCCACTCACCGTCAGCTATCTCAAGCGGGCCCTCAATCTGTGCCCGGGCCAACCCGAGGCCAATTTCCGCATGGGCGTCATCTCCTATCATAAAAAACAGATCGACGTGGCGATCAAATCCTTCGAGCGCTCCGTCAAGAGCGACCCCAATTTTGTCGATGGCTACTTCAACCTGGGCATCATCTACCGGAGGCGAACCAAGCCCAAGGCCGCCAAAAAATACTTCGAAACGGCGGTCAAACGGGACCCCCGGGACGCCCTGTCCCACTACAATCTCGGCGTCCTGCAATACATGGCCCTCGACCGGCTCCGGGCGCAGGCCTCGTTCATGAAGGCCATCGCGGCGGATTCGAACCTGGCCGAGCCTCATTTCTTCCTCGGCGCCATGTACCAGGAACAAGGTGAGCGGCAAAAAGCCAAAAAGGAACTTCGCAAAACCATCCAGCTTAATTCCGGCCTCGCCCTCCCCCGCGTATTCCTGTCGGCCATCCTGGAAACCGAAGGCGAAAGCCGGAAGGCCCAGCGCGAACTCGACCAGGCCATATCCATCAACCCCGCCTCGGTCAACGTCGGCTACGGGCTTGAGGAATTCTATTTCAACGAGGGAAAAAGCAACGCCATCCTCACCCATGTCCGCAAGATGAAAACAATGCCCGCCAATAAACGGGGGGCGCGGGCATTGACGGTGGCCAAAATGCCCCCTCCCAAGAGGCTTCAGGCCAAAAAAATTCTCCCGGGGCAGAAAATGCCGGCCCCGAAGCGTGGAGGAAGTTTCGGGCCGGGCAGGGAAGCCCGGGAAATTCCGATCGGCCGGAAAGCGCCCGCACGGCGGCAAATGGCGGCGAGGAGAAATTTTCCGGGCGCGCGGGCAATGCCCCCCGAACCCAAGCCCGTCCCTTCGCTGGACCCGAAGGCTCCCGGCTCCTACCGGATCCGGCCGGGCGACACCATGGGCATCGTCGCCAGACGGTTCGGCACCACTTCCGCGATTTTGATGGGCCTCAACACGAACCGCATCGAACATCCCAGCGTCCTCGAGATCGGCGATGTCATCCGCGTTCCCAAAAAGTCCAAACTCCGGAAAAAGCGGCGCAGGCGCCGAAGGGGGCGCCGGAGAATTTCGAAAAGACGAGGGAGAAGGCGCTCTTCATTGAAAAGAAAATCCCGGCGAAGAGCCAGGCGCCGCCGGAGGCGCGTGAAGTACCGGCCCTACAGAGTCCGGCGGGGGGACACCCTCTCGAAAATCGCGCGGCGCCTCAAGACCAGTCCCAAGACGCTGATGCGCATCAACCGGGGAACTATCGAACACCCAAGTTTTCTGGAGGTGGGGACGAAAATTCGGATTCCGACCCGGCGGGCAAAGAAGAGGGTCCGGAAAAAACGCCGAAAAGGGAGAAGCTGGCGAAGGAGGGCCACCCGGAATTCCCGAAAGCGGCGAACCGCCAAGCGGAACCTCCGCAATCGGCAAACCACCCGGAGAAAACCCGCGCCGCGAAAAAGAACCTCGAAGAAAAAACCCGGCTCTCGCCAGGACACCCTGTCCACCCGGAAATAGGCGGCCACCACCGGCTCATCCCCTATCGTTTATCTCCTCTTGCCCGAAGGAACAGTGGGCCAGGACCGGGCACTCCGGACAGGCAGGTTTTCGCGCCGTGCAGCACCGCCTTCCGTGGGCGATCATGAGCAGGGTAAATCGAGTCCACCATTTTTCCGGCACCGTTTCCATGATCCGGAACTCGGCCTTGACCGGGTCCCGGGTGGATATCCACCCGAGCCGGTTGCTCGTCCGCAGAACGTGGGTATCCACGGCGATGGCCGGCTGGCCGAAAGCCTCGTTGAGCACGACGTTGGCCGTCTTTCGGCCCACGCCGGCGAGCTTGACCAAATCCTCCAGGCGGCGGGGAACCTCCCCCCCGTGGCGCTCGGCGATGGCCCGGCAGCAGCTCCGAATGGATTTGGCCTTTTGCCTGAAAAACCCGCATGAGTGAACTATTTTCTCGATCCTGGCCTGGGGGGCGGCGGCAAAGGCTTCGGCGGTGGAGAATTCGCGGAACAATCCCGGCGTCACCCGGTTGACCCGAACGTCGGTGCACTGTGCCGAAAGGATCGTCGCAACGAGCAGTTGAAGCGGGCTCTCGAAGGACAATCCACACCGGGCATCGGGGTAGGCATTGGCCAGCGCGGCCAGCACCCGGGCCGGGCTTGATTTTTTCATCGCGAT
>DNYS01000277.1:23401-27711 GCA_003506735.1 Nitrospinota bacterium | reverse complement strand
GTGCCACTCTCCTCTCCGGCCCCTACTCCATCTCCCCCACCATCGCCCCGCCGCCGGCCCATGCGCCGCGGTCGGCGAGCATTTCCACCGAATCCCGGACAAAATCCATGGCGTCCGGAATCCGCGCGGCCGAATCCAGAATGAGCCGCCTCGTCCGGGCGACGTTTTCATCGATGAAGGGAAGCCGGAGCTTTCGGAGAATGATCCGCGTTCGCCCGTCCAGATACAAAAAGTCGATGTCGTCCACGTCGCCGTAGAAGCGCTCGGCGGCGTCGTGGGTGGCCGTAATCTCCTCCCGGGTCCGCCCGTAGAGGGCGGCGATGCCCTCCTCGAATTCGGCCATCAGGCCGGGGGCGATGGCGGTTCTTGCCCGCCGGAGGGTGCCGGGCACGCTGCGATCCTCGGCCGAAATGATGTAGTCCACCGCGATCTCGACCATGATGTGGGCCAGGTAGTGGGCGTCCGCCTCGTTCAGCGGCGCTTCCATCTCGGCGGCGTATTCGAGCATGAGCGGAACGATGCCCGCACCGCGCCGGTAGGTGTAGCCTTCCTTTTCGGCCGGCGAGAGGCCGCCCGCCGGTTTTCCGCCCGGCCCATAGTGGCAAAAATTATCCACGACGAGATGGCATTTCACCCAGATGAGCTTGGGATAGCGCTCGAGGGCGCCGGGCGGGGGATCGAAGCGGTGGGTCTCGCGCGAGCGGAACCCGTCGGCCAGGGGCAGATGGTCGGGCGCGACGTTGTAGAGATAGAGATCCTGCTCGCCGGGCGGGGGATCGGGCCCGTGATCGAGGAGGTTCCTGAGAATCAGGGTGTGGCAATTGGTCAGCACGGCGGCTCCGCGGAAAAGTTCGGAAAAAAATTCAGAAAAAGTCCGGCACGTTTTTATAGAACCGCGCGGGCGGCTTCAAATTACGCGCCTATCCATCGAGAAGATACCTCTCCCCCTCCCGGCGGACCCGGCCCTCTTCGATGAGTTTTTCGAGATGCGCCGTGAGCATGCTGGCTCCGACCCGGACGATTTTTTCGCCAAGGCCCCGGTAGATTCGCTCCGCCATTTTTCCGGGCGTGTCCAGGCCCCCAGCAAGGGCGTCGAGGACCTGTTCCTCGCGGTCGGCGCGGTGGCGGATGAGGGCATCGATGCGGCCGGCGGGATCCTCGACCGGGGGGCCGTGGCCCGGAAAAATCACCCGGGGGTCCAGGGCGCGCACTTTTTCCAGGCTTTCGAGGTACACCCGCAAATTCCCCAGGGGCGGCCCCACCCATGTGGAATTCGGCATAAGGACATTATCGCCCCCGAACAGGATCCCCCGCTCGGGCCACCAGAAGGCCAGATGACCTGGCGAGTGGCCGGGGGTCAGGAGCGCCTCGAACGCGATCCCCCCGGCGCGGAAGGTTTCACCGTCCCGCAAGAGCACGTGAGAAAGCGCCGGCGCGCGCTCTTTCATCAGTTCGGCTTCCACGGGATGGGCAAAACATGGCACGCCGGTTGCGGCGACGATGGCCTCCGCGCCACCCAGGTGGTCATGGTGATGATGGGTGAGGAGGAGGGCTTCGAGACGGTCTCCGGCCTTTCGGGACACCCAGGCGCAAACCTCTTCCATGGCCTCGGGGTATCCCGCGTCGATCAGGACATACGGGCCCTCGCCCGCCAGGATAACGAGCACATGATCCATCACCGAACCGGCGGGCGAATCGATTTGAAGCGTACGGATGCCTTCTTCTTGAAATTCGGTTTCTTTCATATGGATTTCCGTATTGGGTCGATGCCGAAACGGCGTTGGGCCTCGCGCCGGCCTTTATCAAGCCGGCGGAAGTCTCACCGGAGAAGTTAATCTTTCTCTTCGGCAAGCTTGTTGTACAAAAAGGATGACAGGGCGTTCATGTTATTTTCGCTGATCTCCGTGAATTTCAGGTTGATCTGGGTCCCGCCGTCTTCCTCCAGCAAGGCGGCCCGGACGACGCTTGCAGACAGGTCTTTCATCTGCTCCCCCGTTGGAAGCGAGAAATTCAGCAAGATGCTCTTCCCCGCCTCGGCGGGGGTGCCGGAGTGGAGCCTGACGCCGCCCTCGCTCAAATCCTTGATGATTCCCTGTTTGGTGCCGGTTTCGCCCTCCTGGCCGTAAATGGCGAATATTTCCGTCTACACGCGAGGCGATGCTCTCTGGACGTAGTCCGCATCGCGTTTGGGCGGATCGATCGACAGTACATGGTAGACACGGAATTCCTCGGACTTTCCCTTCACCATGATGGGGCCCTTGTCCTCGGCCCGGGCGAATTCCTTGATGAGGTTCCATGTATATTCGCTGATGCACAGCGTACCGCGCTCGGATGAGGTTTCCATCCGGCTCGCCAGGTTCACGGCATCGCCGATGACGGTGTAGTCCATCCGCTGGGGCGAGCCGAGATTCCCCGCGATCACGGGCCCCGAGTTCACCCCCATGCGCATCTGAAAGGTGGGTTTCCCCTCCCCCTCCCACTTCGCCATCAACGCATGGCAGGCCTCGAGCATCTCCAGGCCGGCCTTGACGGCGTAAATGGCGTGGTCGGGCTCGCTTACGGGCGCTCCGAAGATGGCCATCGTCGCATCCCCGATGAATTTATCCAGGGTGCCGTGATTCTCGAAAATCACGTTCGCCAGGACGGTGAAGTACTCGTTCATCAAAAGCACCAGTTCGCCCGGCTGGAGATTTTCGCTGAACGAAGTAAATCCGGCCACATCGGAAAACAGCACCGAGCAGTCCACGGTCGATCCGCCGAGTTCGAAATCATCTCCCCTTTTTAGAATGTCCTCGATGACGGTGGGCGAGAGATAACGGGAAAGACTCGCGCGCTTGGCCGTCTCGGCCTGAATGCTTTCGTAGAGGCGGGCGTTTTCGATGGCGCCGGCGGCGGCGCTGGCGAACGAGGCGGCCAGCCGGAGGAGGTCTTCGGTAAACCCGGGGGTGCCCGCCCGGTTGTCGAGATAGAGGGTCCCCAAATTGCGGTCCTGAAAATTCACGGGCACGCACAGGATCGCCCGTGCATCCGAGCGCATGACGCTGGCGAATTCGGACACGCGCTCGTCTCCCTTGGAGTTGGCGGTGAAGAACGGCTTGCCCTCGTGGGCGACGGTGCTGGCGATGCCGGTGCTGAACTCCCCGGTCTCCTCGTCCGCCAGAGCCTCCCCCATGCCGCGCGCCACGCTCACGTCCAGAGCCCCCGTCCCCATCTTTTTCATCACCAGAAATCCCCGTTCGGCGTTCAGGGTCTTGATGGCCGAGTCCATGATCAATTCGAGCAGCGGGGCCAGATTCCGCTCCCGGTTGAGAGCGTTGCTGGCTTCAAGAAGGTTTTCCAGATCCTGCCCGGCGCGGCGGAGGGAGCCCACCTGGCGCTTGACGTCAACGATGGCATCGGCAATCCGGCCAACATGCCCGGTGATCTCGGAGGGAATGGCGTCGGGGGAATCCCGGCGCACTTCGTATATGGCCCGGGAACGATTGCCGACGATCTCCTCTACCAGTTCGAACGAATCCACTCCCTCCTCCGCCGAAGGCGGGGGGGCGGAAGCCGCGGGAGCTGGAGGCGGCGGAGCCGCCACGACGGAAGCTGGAGGCGCGGAAGTCGCCACGGCGGGAGCCGCGAGCGACGAAGCCGAGGGAGGCGCGGGCGCATTCGGTTCTGGAAAAGAGGGCGTAAAGGTGCACCCGCATTTTTTACACTTCACCCGCATCTGGGCCAGTTCCGCCTGCGGGCGGCCGACGCGGTAGACGGCCTCGCGCTGGGGACATTGGATTCGGGTGGGGGCGATTTTTTGTTCCAAGGGTTTTCCTTCCCGCGGGCCCCCGGGGGGACCGTTTAGGACAAGGCGCGAAGCGCAGCCAACAACTCATCCACCGTTTGAAAACGCTCGTCTGGGTCCTTCTTGAGGCACTTAAGGACAATATCCTCAAGCTCTTTAGAGACCTCGGGGTTCTTCATGGCGATTTTGGCGGGATCCTCGTGCATATGCAAATACGCAATATCGCCCTCCGTGAAGGGGGGGGGGCCCGTCAACATCTCGTAGACCGTGATGCCGAGGGAGTAGATATCGCTCCGCCCATCGGTCGCGGCCCCGCGAATCTGCTCGGGGGGCATGTAATAGGGGGTTCCCATGACCTGTCCCACCTGGGTCATTCCGCTTCCGCTCCCCTTCCGGGAGAGGCCGAAATCGGCGATTTTCACTCCGCCCGCCTTGGTGACAATGATGTTGTCGGGCTTGATATCGCGGTGCCAGATGTGCATGCCATGTGCGGCGGTCAGGGCATCGGCGGTCTGGCGCAGGATGT
>DNYS01000277.1:12926-23336 GCA_003506735.1 Nitrospinota bacterium | reverse complement strand
CGACGAATTCCATGACGATAAACATGGGCGCCTCGGCCCGGATGTCGTAGACGGTGATGATTCCCGGGTGTTCGAGCGCCGCCGCGCTCTGCGCCTCGGGGTCCCCGCCGAGATCTCCCAGAATCATCTTGATGCGACCGGGCGGTCCAGGATTTTATCGCGCGCCTTGTATACCACCCCCATCGCCCCCCGGCCCAGCTCTTGGATATCATCATAGCGCTTCGAGAGGATATCCATCGGGTCGCTGGACTCGGGCGCCGGGGCGGACGGGGCGGCCACCGGAGCGGACGTGGCCGCCGCCTCGATCTCCTTGAGGAGCCGCTTTGCCTGGCCGACTGCGTCGCGGTAGGAGGGGTCCGCCTTCCCGACCAGCTCGAAATACTCGAGGGCCTGATTCTCCTCGCCCTTCTCCTCGAAGGCCACGGCGATGCCGTAGGCCCACTCCAGCCGATTCTCCTCGGGAATCCGGAGCCGGAAGAGAATTTCGAAAACCCCCTCGGCGGAGTCGATATCGCCGCGGGCCATGTGGATTTGCCCCATTTCATGAAGGGCCCGGGCGCGCACAGGGGAGCGCTCGCCCGCCGCCTTTTGAAGGTGCGCGAGCACCGCCTCCTCGCCGCCCTCCATCGAGCGCTCGAGATTGGCCAGCTCGAAATGAGCCTTTGCGGCCTCGGAGGCGGGCATGCGGCCGGTTCCGAGGAGTTCCTCGAGTTTTCCTTCCGGCCGATGACGCGCGCCTGGCCGATCTGCTGAACCTGGGCGGCCACGTTGGCATCCTCCGGAAAAACCTGGAGCAGGCGATTGGCCAAACTCACGGCGCTCACCATCTCGCCCGAGGCGAAGGCCGCGTTCATCGACTGGCGTAGGAGCCGCCCGAGCTCGCCGCGCGCCTCCTCGCCGCCTGGCCCGGCGGAAAGGAGCGCCTCCAGATGCCGGCAGGCCCTGTCGATATCCCCGCCCGCCTCGCACATCCCGGCCAGCTTACGGCACAGGGCCGGGGACGATTGGTGGTGGTGCGCCACCTCTTCGAGCCGCTCGACGATCAAGAGATCTCCCGCCTCCAGGAGCGGCTCGGCGGCCTCGTAGTGCGCCAGGGCGGCATCCACCCCGCCACCCTCCAGGGCCCAGTCGCCTCGGATGAGCTCGATCCACCCCTTTTGGGCGTCATCCTTGGGCCCGATCGAGCCGAGGATTTTTTCAGCGCCCACCCGGTCGCCCTCAAAAAAGAGAAGATGGGCCACCTTGAGCGAGGCGGGAATGGCGCCCCGGATTAGGCCATCTCCTTTTTGCAGCGGTCAAGGTAGTGCTCCACCCGATCCTTGTGCTGGCAGGCCAAATGAAACTGTTTGTAGATGCCCGCCTGGGCGGGGCTGGCCTCGATGAGGTCGCCCAACCCCCGGATGACATCGCGCATGCGGTTGGGGATATTGGCGATCATGCCCTTGAACTCGAGAAGAGCCCTCCGGTAGTCGCCCTTTTTCGTGTGGATGCGGCCCGAAAAATAGTATTTGTCCGAAAAGCGGCTGCCCACCGCCTTGAGGTCGTTGAAGATGGCCAGCACCCTGTCGAACTCTCCCCGCCGGCAGAGCGCCTCGCCCATCACGGCATGATGGCGCATATAGCGGAGCGTGAGCTCGGATTGCTGTTTCATCACGTCCGGCCAGGGCTCGATGGCGCGGATCCGCTCGTAGACCTCGACGACCTTGTCCCAGTCCTTGACCTGGTGGTAGGCGATCGCCAGATCGTTGAGCAGGCGGATATCGTCGAATTCGCCAGGGATTTCTTCCCGAGGCTTTGGATAATTTTCGCCCACTGCGCCTGCTGGTAGAAATGATCGATTTTCTTAATATCTTTCGTAGCGAACAGAGCCATTTCGAATCCGTCCTTATTGCAACTCCCCTAAATTTTCCGCGGCATTCCCCCCCCACCGGGAGGCCTAAGCCTTTGCGCTGGGAGCGTTTCCCGTATATTAGGAAAATCCGCCCCGGTTTTAAAGGCGCCGGACATCCCGTTGACCTATAATGGGCAAAGAGGGATTGACATTCTCCCGAAATCGGTTAGTTTTAAGAAAAGTCATGTCTCCCTGGGTTTCCAGTATCGCTGCACCCGTTGGGGAGCGGGCGCGATTTTGTATACGTCGGACAAAATGTTCGATTCATAATAAAAGGAGAAGACCGATGAAGAAATATTTGCGCCTTTGTTCCACCGGGTTCATCGCGGCAGCCGTGGCCGTCTCGTCCATCGGAATGGTGACCGACGCCTCCGGGGCCATGCTCAGCGCCGGGGAGAAAAAACTCGCCCGCGCCGCCAAAAAAGAGGGTGCCGTCGTCCTCATCAACCCGCTCTTCAGCGACCGGACCGCCAAGCGCATGGGCCCGGCCTTCGCCAAGTTCTACGGCCTCGGCAGCGGATTCAAGTTCAACAACATCCGCAAGGGCACCGGCTCGACCGTCGCCACCGTCCGCCAGGAGATCAGGGCGGGCAAGTTCACCATCGACGTCCATTTGGTCAGCGCGCCGGGCTTCTTTTACGCGGCCCAAAAGCGGGGCGCCTTCTCGAAGCTCAACAGTGTCTACTGGAAGGACAGCGTCGAACTGGTCGAAAAAGCCGGCCAGTATCACAACTATCCCTACGTCGTGACCCCGCTGGCCTACACCTTCCAGCCGGTCTGGAACAGCTCGTGCCCCGGCATGAAGGACATCACCATTAATTCCTATGAAGATGCCGTCCAGATCGCCCTGAAAGGCAAGACGATATCGCCCGACATCACCAAGAGCTTCACCTACACGAATACGGTGATCTCGCTGATGGAAAACGGCGTGGACATGAACGCGATATGGGACAAGCTCAAGTTGACCGACCCCATCGTCGAGTTCCGCACCGAGCCGAAGATACAGATGGTCATCGCCTGCGAGCGCCCCTTCGACATGATGAACCTCTCGGGCCGCGTCTACCAGAACGTCCTCAAGAAGCCCGCCCTCGCGAAAATCCTCAAGATTGGCTCCTACAAAGAGGGCCAGGTCTTGCTGGGCAACCAGGCCGCCGCCGTGAAGGGCGGACCGCACCCGAACGCGGCCAAGCTTCTCGTCGATTTCCTCCTGAGCAAAGAGGGCGCCGATATCTTTGTCGAGGGCGAGGCCATCTACTCCTTCCGCAAGGGCTATGTCGCCCCGGCGGCGGCGAGGCCCTACCTCCTCGACCTGAGCAAACATAAGCTGCTGGGCCTCAAGGATTGGGTCGGGGCCCAGAAGAAATTCAAAAAAGTGCGCGGCGAATGGATTAAACGCTTCAAATAACCCACGCATTTAGAAAACGACTGGGTGGGGGCCCGGCACAGCCGGGCCCCCTTTCCTTGCCCAACCCCATGGCTCACAAAAACCTTCAAGCGAATATCCAGACATGACGACCGAAGCCCCATCCAGCGATCTTGAAATCGAACGGCAGAGCCGGTGGCGCACCTACCTCACTTTAGAAAATGTCGTCACCTCGGCAGTCAGCATCGTCGTCTTCATCGCCGTCTTCCTGCCATTGTTTTGGCTCGTCGAGAGCAGTTTCGAGGTGTTAGACGATCTGGGCTTCGACACCGAATGGGGCTTGGGCAACTATTACGAGATCTTCGAGGGCCGCGTCATCCGGAAGGCCTTCCGCAACACCCTCCTGATCAGCGCCGGGACCACCGTGCTGGCCACCTTCCTGGGCGTCTCGCTCGCCTGGATCAACGCCCGGACGAACTGTCCCTGGCGCGACAGGCTCGAACCGTTCAACCTGATTCCGTTCTTCCTCAGCCCTTTTGTCGGCGCCATCGCCTGGCATAACCTGGCCGCCCCGAAGGTGGGCTTCCTGAACAACATCGCCCGGTGGCTCTTCGGCATCGAGGGCCATATCCTCAACGTAGACAACATTTACGGCGTCATCTGGGTGACTGGAATCTTCTTCACCCCGCTGGTCTATCTTTTTGTGGTGGGCTCCCTGCGCCGGATGGACCCCTCGCTCGAGGACAGCGCGCGCACAACGGGCGCCGGCCTGATTCGCACGACGATGAGCGTCACCCTGCCCCTCGTCACCCCGGCCATCCTTTCGGGGGCGATCATCGTCTTCGTCACCTCGGCGGGCGAATTCGGCGTCCCCTTCAAGCTCGGCGCCCCCTACGGGTGGGACACTCTGACGACCCAGATTTACACCAAGGCCGTGGGCGACGATGCGAACCACTACCTGGGCGCGGCCATGAGCATGTCGCTCGCCGTCATCACCGGCCTCTTTATCTGGATTCAGCGGCGCATCATCGCCCCGCGCGAATACACCACCGTCACCGGAAAGGGATTCCGCCCGAACACGATCGACCTGGGCCGCTGGAAATGGGCCGCCCTGAGCTTCAACCTGGCCTACATCTTTATCGCCGTCATTCTTCCGCTCGTCACCTTGCTTATCGTGAGCGTTCATCCGGTTTGGCAAGGCAGAATCATCCCGGACGACCTGACGCTCTGGAATTACAGGAAGGTTCTTTTCTTCTGGTCGCCCGACAGCATCGGCATCGCAACGCGGGGCATCATCAACAGCTTCATCCTCGCCTTTTCGGGCGCCACGATCGCGATGGTGCTCTCCATTGTAATCGGCTACATGATCCACCGGACCAAGGGCTTCGGATCCACCCTGCTCGATTTTCTCTGCCTTGTCCCCATCGGCTTTCCGGGGATCGTCCTCGCGATGGGAGTCCTGGTCGCCTACATCAAAACGCCCATATACGCGACGCTGGGGATTCTCCTTGTCGGCTATATCACCCGCTTTTTCCCTTACGGGCAGCGAAACATCTCCTCCATCTTGCTGGCCGTCTCCGAGGAGCTCGACCAGAGCTCGCGCATGGCCGGGGCCACCTGGCTGACCACCCTGTGGCGGATCACGATTCCGCTCCTCAAACCGGGTATCTTCGCCGGATGGATCCTTCTCTTCGTTATTTTCCTGCGCGAACTTTCGATATCGATCATGCTCTACTCGGTGGGGACCGAAACGCTTTCGGTGGGCGTCCTCTACCTCGCGGACTTCGAGGGAGACCCCTTGACCGCGGCGCTTGCGATCGTACAAACCGTCATCCTCCTGGGCTGCATCGTTCTCTTCCGGAAAGTCGCCGGAAAAGAGGCCCTCACCGCCTAGCAAGAAAACATGGAACGCCACATGACCAACGAGGATACCAGCGCCAACATGAGCAACGGGGAATCCAGCGCCAACTATCTGGAAATCGAAAACCTGGTCAAGTACTTCGGCGACGACCGGGCGGTGGACGGGATTTCGATCGGGGTGCCCGAGGGCAAGTTCCTCACCCTCTTGGGCCCCTCGGGGTGCGGGAAGACGACGACGCTGATGTGCATCGCGGGCCTTCACAAGCCGGACGCGGGCGAAATCCGGGTGGGCGCGCGGACGTTCACCTCGGTGAAAAAAAAGATTCTTCTCGCGCCCGAAAAACGCGACATCGGGATGGTCTTCCAGAGCTACGCGATCTGGCCCCACATGACGCTCGAGCAGAACATCTCCTACCCCCTCGAGGTCCGAAAGACCGACCCCTCCGAGATCGACGACCGGGTCAACGAAGTCATTCGCCTGGTGGGCCTGAATGACATGGTGGGCAAGGACGCCACCCAGCTCTCGGGGGGCCAGCAGCAGCGCGCCGCCCTGGCGCGGGCGATCGTGTGCAGGCCCAGCCTTTTGCTCTTCGATGAGCCGCTGAGCAACCTCGACCTCAAGCTGCGCCAGAGGATGCGGGTCGAGCTCAAGCGAATCCAGCACGAGGTGGGCATCACCTCGGTCTACGTCACCCACGATCAGGCCGAGGCCCTGGTCATGAGCGACGAGATCATCGTCATGAGCAAGGGGCGGATCGAGCAGACGGGCGGCCCGCACGACATCTACGCCCACCCGGTGAGCCGCTACGTGAGCAACTTCATCGGCGTGGCCAACCTCATCGAGGGGCGGATCGTCCGCGAGGCCGGAGCCGGCCGGGGCGAGATCGAGGTGGCCGGAGAGGGGGAGCGCATCCTTCTCCCCTGCCTTCTGGGCGAGGGGCTCTCGGAGGGGGACGAGGCGGTTCTCTCGGTCCGCCCGGAGAACGTCCATGCCTTTCGCGAGAAGCCCGAGGGCCCCTCGATGGAGGGCGAGGTCATTCAGATGGTGTTTTTGGGAAACTACCTCGATTGCCGGGTGCGGTGGGGGGAATTCGAGTGGAAGGTGCAGGCCCACCCCCGCGAGCGCCTTCGCGAGGGCGAGCGCGTCCACATCCGCCTCGACGCCGACCACACCCTGGCGGTGTTGCCCTGAAGGAGACGGTTTCGTGCCCACGGTTGAAATCGAGGGTCTCATCAAGCGCTTCGGCAAAGAGGTCGCCGTCGCCGGAATCGACCTGAACATCGAGCAGGGCGAGTTCGTCACGCTTCTGGGCCCCTCGGGCTGCGGGAAGACGACGACGCTCCGCTGCATCGCGGGCCTCGAGCACCCCGACGCGGGCGAGATCCGCATCGAGGGCGAGCCGATCACCTCGGTGGAGAAAGGCATTTTTCTCAACCCCGAGGACCGCAACCTGGGGATGGTGTTTCAGAGCTACGCCGTGTGGCCCCACATGACGGTGTTCGACAACGTAGCCTTCGGGCTCAAGATCCGCCGCGCGGGCCGGCGCGAGATCCAGGAGAAAACCTCGAAGGTGCTCGACCTTGTGGGGCTGGGCCAGGTGGCCGACCGCTACGCGACCAAGCTCTCGGGGGGCCAGCGCCAGCGGGTCGCCCTGGCCCGCGCCATCGTCTACAGCCCGCAGGTGGTTCTCTTCGATGAGCCCTTGAGCAACCTCGACGCCAAGCTCCGCGAGCAGATGCGCATCGAACTCGTCCGCCTTCAGCACGAAGTGGGCATCACCTCGATCTACGTCACCCACGACCAGGCCGAGGCCCTGGTCATGAGCGATCGGGTGGTGGTCATGAACGAGGGCCTCATCCAGCAGATCGGCGACCCCGAGACGATCTACGCCCGCCCGGCGAACGCCTTCGTGGCCAACTTCATCGGGGTGGCGAACCTGATGGAGGGAACCTTCCTCTCCCGCTCGGGCAAGCTGGGAGAGGCCCAGTTTCCCGCAGGCGAGGGAGCCCCTCCCCTGCGCCTCCGGGCGCTGGGAGCCGAGGCGGCCTCGGCCGGCCAGCGGGTGATCCTGAGCATGCGGCCTGAGGACATCACGCTCCACCTGACCGCCCCGCCCGAGGACGCGCCCAACCGCCTCTCGGGCGAGATCATCGACACCGTCTACCAGGGCAACTTCCTCGACTGCCAGGTCCGCGTCGGACCCCACGAGATCGGCGTCCAGATGGACCACTTCGAGCAGCTCACCCCCGGGCAGAGGGTCCACCTCACCTTCGAGCCCGAACACGCCCTCCTCCTCACCGAGTAGGCGATTTGCCATGACCGCGCGCGCCGCCAAGGGAGTGGCCTTCCTCGCGGGAGGGGATGTGGCCATCAACCGCGCGAGCGGGCGGGGCGCCTTCGGAAGACTCGCCCCCCTCTTCCGGCGGGCGGGGGCCGCCTTCGTCAACCTGGAGCTGCCCCTCTCCCGGCGGGGCCGGCCCGCGGCCAAGGAAATTCTCCTCCGGGGCGCGCCCGATATGGCCGCCGCCCTGAGCGAGGCGCGCTTCGACCTCCTGGGCATCGCCAACAACCACATTCTCGACTACGGAGAAGAAGCCCTCGCCGACACCCTCGACCTCCTCGAGGAGGGAGGATTCGCCCATACCGGCGCCGGTGCCAATATCGCCGCCGCCCGGCGTTCCGCCCTCATCGAGCGCGGCGGCCTCCGGATCGGGCTGCTCGCCTACTCGTCGATCATCCCCCGCGGGTTCGCCGCCGGACCCAATAAGGCCGGCCTCAACCCCCTTCGCGCCCACACCGCCTACCGCCAGCACAGGGATCTCACCGAGTACCCGGGCACTCTCCCCGCGGTCTCGACCTGGGCCGAACCCGAGGACCTGAGGCGCATGAAGCGGGAGGTCCGCACCCTGAAGAAGCGGGCCGACATCGTCATCGTCAACCACCACTGGGGAACGAGCATGATCCCCGACCCCCGCGATTTTCAGGGCGAGATCGCCCACGCCACGGTGGACGCGGGGGCCGATCTCGTCCTCGGCGGGCACCCCCACCTCCTCCAGGGCATCGAGTTCCACCGGGGCGTCCCCATCGTCTACAGCATGGGGAACCTCATCTTCGATTTCAAAATTCCGTTTTTCACTGAGGCCTCGAAACAAACGTTTCTCTTTGGTGCAACGCTCACGAAATCGGGCGCCGCCGACACGCATTTCATTCCCTGCTGGAGCGGGGATTTCGAAAAGCCCCGCCTCCTCTCCCCCCGGGGGGGCAAGGGCAAGGCAATCGTCGACCTTATGCGCCGCCTCTCCGCCCCCTTCGGGACGCGCATCGAGACCGAGGGCGGCCGGGTGCTCGTAAATCCCGGGAAATAGCCCCCGCTCCACCGGCAACCATATCCCCCCTCTCCGCCGCCTTCGGAGGGTCATTCCGAAAGGCCTTCGCCGGCCGTCCGATTATGCCGCTTGCCCAAACCCCCAATCCTCATATAATGGGGCTACATCACTCTCAAACGGATTCGAGGCCTCCCTCATGCGGCATCGGGCTCTCATCGTCTCCATCGCGCTCATCCTCGGCGCCCTCGGCCCCTCCCTCGGCCCAGGAGCCGCGCCCTCTCTCGCCCAGGCCCCAGAGGAAAAAAGGGGAATAGAGAAAAACAAATCTCCCGCCACGGGCTACAGCGAGGCGCAAAAATGGTTCCGCCGCGCCGCCAAGCAGGGCCACAAAAACGCCCAGTACATGCTCGGCCTCATCTTCTATAACGGGCGGGGGGTTGAAAAAAGCTATCCCACCGCCCGCACCTGGTTCGAGCGCGCCGCCAAGCAGGATCACTCCGGGGCCCAGTACATGCTCGGCATCATCCACTACGACGGCAAGGGCGTCCCCAAGAACCATGGCCGGGCCGGCAAGTGGTTCGGCAAGGCCGCCCGGAAAGGCGACAAAGACGCCCAGTACATGCTCGGCCTCATCCACTACGAGCGCGCCAAGGGGGCAAAGTCCCCGAAAAATTGATCGCCTTCCCCGCGCGCCCTGCACCGGGCGCATGCTCCTGACCGCGCCGGGCCGGACGGTTCGCCCGAGACGATTCGCCAAAAGGAGCTCCCCATGAAACCCAAACGCTGGCAAGCCTTGCTGATGGTCGCCTTCGCCTGAATCCTTTGGCACAAGTATTCGCTCGGTGCGAATCCTCCGGGAGGCCAGTGGACCATCGGAGGCAACCCACAGGCGTTCGAGTCCAGGAAGCGCTGTCAGCGAGTCATCGGCACCATCATTAAAACCAGGCTCCGGCAAGGCAGTAAATCCAGCATGAAAGTTGTGCGGGTGGGGCGGAACGGGGTCAAACTTTCGATCCCTGTCCCAGGCGGGACGCCGCCATTCCGCGTCTGGCAGCAGGAACAACACTTGGCTTGTTCAGTATTTCCAGTGAATGTTGATGAGGGTGAATCAGAGAAGCCCCTCGCCCGCTCTATCAACTTACACGTCTACATTTTCATGAATGATTCCGCATAAAGTTTTTCCATTCACTTTTGCGCTAACAAAATGATATTTGGATTCATCAACGTTTTTAACGTAATTAGCTAGAGCTTTGTTTCTCTCAACTATTTCAGATAAATCCCCGACATTTCCAATTGTGAATCCTTTGCTGATTAGGACTGCGCCGTAAGGTTGGCCCGAGTCTCCATTCTTATCTTCAAAAACGTAAAAATCGCCCTTGCATGAATTTATCGCGCTTTGAGTCAACCCTTTGGCCTGAATGAGTTCCCATCCACCCGATCCCGGTTGCGTTCCTCCACATCCATAAACCAATCCGGAAAGAACGAAGGCTCCGATGAGAAACCGGAAATATGCTCTATTGGGCAACGGAATCATTTATTTACGACCAAACTGAGAATTAGGAACGGGGAATTGTCCATCATGAGTCACCCCTTTGCGAGAGGACCGTGAATCAGGATGAGGGAACTTATTGAATTTCCACAAGAAACATTTATTTCATTTGGCAATTCTTACATAACCCTGTATTTGGAAGTCATTTATACAGCCTCGTTGTGCCGCGAGACTACTAGACGAAAATAGCCATACCGTAAGATGTCCACTACACGACACAACCTCCCCAGTTTTTGGGTTTTTTAAATAAACGGCCCCTCCTGCCTGGCATCCTGTAATAATAATAGAGAACACAACTAGACATGCCTCCAGCGCTCCACCAGGACCTTCGCCTCATCTAGCGTGTAGAATATTTCCCGATTCAAGAGTTCATCCCGCATCTGCTCGGAAACCTCTATTGTCTTGCAGGCCGCAGGGACG
>DNYS01000277.1:8057-12828 GCA_003506735.1 Nitrospinota bacterium | reverse complement strand
GAAAATCCTCTCATTCAGCATGGACCGGTTTGGGGGGGGGCAGGTCACAGTGGCCTATTTGCTCTTGAACCAATGGGCGCTCCGCTAGGTCCATGGTAACCCGCCTCCTGGACTCTCGGAAGGTGCGAAATATCTAATCACGCGCTAGCCTCATTGGGACAATTATCCAAATGTGGCGAAAGATAACGGGGCAGCGGCCCGAACTCTCGCTTTTTCGGGGCTGGTCTAGCTGGTTTGAGTTACATTCACGGCCTCTATTGGGGGTTTGTTACTGCTGTGCTAGCTATTCCAGCCATGTCATTTGTGAGCCGGAAAGTGGACCCAATCCGCTATTTAAGCGGTGAAGCACATAAGAAAACCCATGATGAGATCGTGGCGTTCATTCTGAAAAGGTAATGTTAGATAGCTGCCTAACAATTCGCCGTAGCCGACGCGGTGCCCCGCAAAAAAGTGGGCATGGCGACACCCACCCACCTCCTACCCCACTTGTTTGCACCCTGAGGCGGACCTCGCATCTCCGCGTAATTCCGGTAGCGGCCGTTTCCGCGTTCGCCCCTATATTCATCGCGTTGTACCAATTACCGGCGAAGGGGGCGGGCTCCTCGGGCGGAAAAAAAGGAGGGGGGTTTGAGGGAGTTTGAGGGGAACTTTTTCACTTGGACGGCTGTGGAGTGGACTGGAGGCGGCCTCGGGTCCGTTCGGGCCTCTTGCATGGGCAGGGCCATCCGCCCCGGGGGGATCGATCGATGATCGGGATGGCAACGAGCGGGAGGGAGGGCCCGGACCGGAGCGCCTCCGGACCGGAGCGTCTTCAGGCCGGAGGGCGCTAGGAGACTTTCCCCGAGGAATCGGCGGCTGGGCCCTTGATGACGATAGCGGTCATGGGGCCGCCCTCGGCGGCGGTCTTGTGCTCAAGGCCGGCGGGGATGTAGGCGAGGGCACCGGGGCGGAGGGGCTGGCGCTCGCCGTGGGTCTCGGTGTAGCCATGGCCGGAGAGGACCCAGATGACCTCCTCCTGGCCGGGGTGGCTGTGGGGCGCGTGGGGGGTGTCGGGGTGGTATTCGGTGACGCCGACGCGGAGGTGTTCGGCGCCGTTCATGGCCGGGGATACGAGAATTTTGCTCCGCCCCCATTCGACGTTCCCAAACGGAACGTCATCGGTGATAATAATTTGTTTATCAGGCATTTAGATATCCTTATCTCGATGGAGTTACGAAAATTTTGTTGCGGCCCCGTTCGCCTTCTGCGAACGAGACATTGCCGATGATAACTATTATTTTATCAGCTCTTTAAGTGTCTTTATCTTGATTGTACATTAAAATTGTTTCAAAATATTTGCTATGGGAGGCGTTTCCGGATGGCCTCGCCGCAGGCCCGGGTCGAGAGCGTGCCGCCGATGTCTCCGGTACGCTCGCCTGCCTCGATGGCCTCCTCGACCGCCCGGTGGATGGCGGCGGCGCCCTCGGCGCAGCCCAGATGGTCGAGGAGCATGGCCGCGGTGAGGATGGCCGCGACAGGGTTGGCGATCCCCTGCCCGTATATATCGGGGGCGGTCCCGTGGACGGGCTCGAACATGGAGACGCCCTCCATGTTCAGGTTGGCCGAGGGGGCCAGTCCCACGCCGCCGACGAGGGCGGAGGTGATGTCGCTCAGGATGTCGCCGAACATGTTCTCGGTGACGATAACATCGAAATCGCCCGGATGGCGGATGATCTCCATCGCCACGGCATCGATGTGCATGGCATTGGTCTCAATATCCGGAAAATCCGCCCGCACCTCCTCCCAAACCCGCCGCCAGACGGGTCCGGCGAACCTGAGCCCTCCCGCTTTATCAGCCACGGTGACTTTTCGCCGCCCATGGCGCTCAGCGAAGGAGAAGGCGGCCCGGACAACCCGCTCCACCCCCTTGTAGGTGTGAATCTCTTCCTGGAGCGCCACTTCATCCGGCGTTCCCTGCTTGAAGAGGCCGCCCACATTGACATAAAGACCCTCTGTATTTTCTCGAAAAACAACGTGGTCAATCTCCCCTTTCCCGCGTCCTTTAAGCGGGGTGAGGTCCTCATGGTAGAGGCGGCAGGGGCGGACGTTGGCATAGGCATCGAGGCCATTGCGAATGCCCATAATGACCTGTTCCTGGACGATGGAGCCAGGAACGCGCGGGTCCCCGATGGCGCCCTGAAAGACAGCGTCGAATCCCTCGCGAATGATGTCGCAGGCATCTTCGGGCATCCCCCTGCCCTCTCGAAGATACCGGTCGCTTCCCCAGTCGAAATGGGTGAAATCCACAGGAAACGAGACGGTATTCGCCGCCGCGAGCAATATTTCTTCCGCCTCGGGCATTACCTCGTTCGCTATTCCATCACCCCGAATTACCGCAATCTTGGCCATGTGGACTTTCTCCAAAAAAAAGAACGAACCAAATGACACTATTTTGACAGAGCGCCTCTCCACGCGCCATGTCCGCATGTAGCTTCCGTCTTGGATGGAAGAAAGCTATCATTGCCCATCATCCAGCCAACAACTTATTCAGCCAAGGAGATTTTCATGGTCGAGTTAACTCCCCTGCCCGAGGGCACCGTACGTTTCCCACACGAGGTTATTCACCAATTTACGTATTCCGTGTTCCGGGCAATGGAAATATCCGACGAACATGCCACCCTTGTCGCAGACGTACTCAACAGCGCCGACTTGCGCGGCATCCGGAGCCACGGCGCGGGCCGGATTCCATTTTTCATGGTGCGGATCGAAAACGGCGTCATCAATAAAAACCCGAACATGGTGTTCTCGCCGGGAAGCGACACAACAGGCGTCCTCGATGCGGACGGCGGGCTGGGCATCGTCGCCTCGAACCTCGCGATGAATGAAGCCATGGCACGAGCTGACAAGCACGGCTGTGGCTTCGTCTCCGTGAAGAACAGCAGCCACTTCGGCTACTGCGGATACTGGTCCATGAAGGCCATGAAAAATGGCTATATTGGATTCAGCATGACAAACGGGGGCCGCCGTGGAACGGCCACTTATGGAATTGATCCACTTTTCGGTACGAATCCCTTTAGTGTCGGCATCCCAGGCGGTCCAGGCGGACATGACTTTCACCTCGACATGGCCACCTCGATTGTAGCTGTTGGAAAGATCGAGACCGCCCTCAGGGAGGGGCGCGAGGTGCCGAAAGGTTGGGTACCTCGCAGCTACGGATCCCCGAAGCTGAATGAGCGAAGCATCCTCACCCATGATGTTCCAGTTCTCCCGCTAGGGGGCGAGGGCATGGAGGGTGGAGGGCACAAAGGCTATGGCCTTTCGCTCATGGTGGAGCTTCTCTGCAGCATCCTTTCGGGCGGAAGTTTGGAAGACCGAATTGCCGGTGCGGCCGGGGAGGCTCGGCCCAATACAGGGCACTTCTTCGGCGCGATTAAAGTGGAGGGGTTTCGGGACAAGGCAAGCGTGTTCCGTCAGATGGCCGAGACATTTGATGTTATCCGGAGGAGTCAGAAAGAACCTGGTCAGGATCAAATTTTCATCCACGGGGAGCCCGAGGCCATCGCAGAGGAAGAAAACCGGCGCATCGGAATTCCTATTACCCCGGCCGTGCTAGAGCAGATTCAATCCATCAACGAGCAGCTTCACCTCGGCTTTGAAATTTGATACTGGAGGTTAAAATAATCCAGACTAGGAAGCGGACCTCTTGGAAGCATTAAAGATACCATTCAGGTAATTGATCATCGTCGGACCGTCCCACTTTCGCGGCCCGATGAACTTGCGAACCAACACACCCTTAGGGTCAATGACAAACGTCTCGGGAACCCCCGTCGTTCGGTAAAGCTTTTTAACAGTGCCCCTCGGATCGAGCAGGATCGGAAAGGTTATCCCGAACCGATCCACCCATTTTCTGACGGGTTCTGCCCCCAAGGCATCTATGCTTACCCCAAGAATTTCGAAAGACACTCTCTTGGATTTCATTTGAGCGTAAAGGTTTTGGAGGTCGGGCATCTCATCGATGCAAGAGGGACACCATGTCGCCCAAATATTGATGAGAACCACCTTGCTCCTGTAGTCGGATAGGCTGGACGTCCCCCCTCCCAACAGGGGAAAGGTAAATACAGGAGCCGGTTGGCCCACCCTTGGAGCGGGAGGAGGAGGCGTTGGCGCTGGTCCGCTCGTCAGTATTGCCGCAAATGCCCAGATAACAGTCACGACAACGGGAGTCAATATGATGGCGATGGCTCTTTTTCGAGCGCTCGCCAGAATACTTTCTGTGTCTGTCTCAATCGGTCGTACGACGCTCATGAATCCCCGCCCATTCGCATCAAATTCATTTTACCGAAATTTTACCCATTTTCCTTAAGAAGAAATTCGATCAAATCGAAGGCTGCTTCTCCATCCCACTTGCGCGCACCCATACCGTAGGCAACGATACGGCCACTCCGGTCAATGAGATAAGTCGCCGGAAGTGCTTTAACCTGATAAGCCCGCTTGGCCGTGTGCTCTGGATCGAGAACGATTTGAAATTTTAGATTTAAGTTTTCCGCAAACTTCCGAACTGCATCGGAGCTTCCCTGATCCACCGAAACAGCGACAATTTGAAATCCTTGGGTTTTGAACTTTTCATATGTCCGTTGCATGGCTGGCATCTCTCGGAGACAGGGAGGACACCAAGTCGCCCAAAAATTGACGAGGACGACCTTTCCCCTATCCTGCCGAAGAGTCCGATTTTGCCCATCTAGGGTGCGGAGATAAAAATCGGGAGCCTCTACTCTCTTTGTGTTCGGCAAAA
>DNYS01000277.1:7153-7976 GCA_003506735.1 Nitrospinota bacterium | reverse complement strand
AAACTCATTTTCCGGAAAATGGCTATTTTACTAACGGGCATTTGCCCCGAGGACGGGCGGGCGACAGAAAAAATGCTTCCCCATTTTCTTGTCCCCAGGGCAACGCCGGTTGCAAGAAAAAGGAGGATCACCACGCCGAGGATCCATTTGCGAATTTTAGCTTTTACTCGATCTTCGGCTAGTCCGTCCACATTTTGTGCAAGAATCACTTTTGAATCAAAACCCATCAACCAAATCCTCTTACCCAGTGTCCCACCGCACAGGACGGAATGTTCAAAAAGAAAAAATCAAATGAACTCTTCAAGTTCCCGCTTAAGGCGCTTTTCTAAAGCGTCATTTGAATCAATCAGGGATGAGCGTTCCCCGGCAGAGGAGGGGGGGGGAGTAATTCTCATTGGGTGGGCCGTCCAAGCCCGCACCAGTACCATTACAACACCTATCCCCGCCAAAATCGCTGCGAAAGGCAACCCCCACGCTGTTAGAAAAAAACCTTCCGCGGGCGGGGTCGGCATGACTTCGGGGCCGTAAACCTCAACGAAATAGCGAATAATTTGCTCCTTGGTTTCCCCCTCAAAAGCCTTGCGGCGCACTAATTGACGAAGTTGAGCCCCCTCGGCGCTCGGGCAGGCCTGCAAAACCTTACCTGGGCACACAGGGCTCATGATTGAATTCACGAGTTCTGTGTAAACTGCCTCGGGATCGGACGCCGACTCCCCCACCGAGGATGAAACCGCTACCATAAGAATAAATAATCCCGCACAAAGACAGGCAAAAAATCCTGAAAGAGGAATAATCGATCGACATGAACGTCCAGCTATCATGG
>DNYS01000277.1:4097-7012 GCA_003506735.1 Nitrospinota bacterium | reverse complement strand
GCCCCCAAGACAATGATATATGCCGCAACGACATAGGCCATATCATTTCTCCCGTGCGGCATGGGCGAAATCGACCCTGTCCTGCAAAAGCCCTAATGCCGTGCGCCGTTTCACAAAATAAATGAACACCAGCGTAAATGCCACCAGAGAGCTCCACAGGGCCACATGCATGCCAGGCGGGAGCTCGGACATGCCCCCTGAGCGCATAACCACCGGCCCCGGATGAAGAGTTCGCCACCATTTAACCGACATATGGACTATGGGAACATCGATAAACCCGATAATTCCCAAAACCGCCGCGAATCGAGCGCTTTGCTCCCTTTCCGCAATGTAGGTCCGGACCATCAGGTATCCAACATATATCATCCACAGAATCAGGGAAGTGGTCAGGCGGGCATCCCAGGTCCACCATACGCCCCAGACCGGACGCGCCCAAATCGGGCCGGTAATCAAAACCAGGGTGCAGAAAACAACGCCCACTTCAGCGCAGGAATGCGCCCGGCTATCGTCAATCGCCCTTCGCCAGATGAGATAGCGGATCGAGAAAACAAACACCCAAAAGAAGGCAAAAAAGGCGAGCCAGGCCGAGGGCACATGGACGTAGAAAATCCGCTGCGCCTCGCCCTGCCTCGCGGTGGGGGCGATGAAGAAATCCGCGTACACCGCGAAGACCAAAAAGGCCGCACCCGCAAGGGCGAGCACGCGATCGGCGCCCTCCTCATGGCTCCAGATGAGCCAGGCAAGGGCGGCGAAGGCGGCCAGGAATATCAGGAAATAAGGACTCAAAAGACCATCCTCCCCCGCGCGCGCGCCCTGGGGGGGCGAATTACTCGAAACAAACTCAACATATCAGGTGAGATATTCCATATAATAAATTGATAATATTGTCTCAACCCGCCAATTTTTCATCACCACAACCCGAAACGCAATACCGTAAACACCGCCACATCATGCCCCAAAACACGCCACATCATGCCCGCAAACCCAATGAATCCGGCGGATGGCGCCAACAATGTTTCCAAAATTACCGCCTGAGCTTCTCAAAACTCCGCCGGGTCTTTTCAAAATCACCGCCGGTGCTTCTAAAAACACCGGGACTTCCCAAAACCACCGGGGCTTCCCGAAAAGGCCGGAAACCCTCGCGCATCATGCGAACAAAACTTTCCCAACAAACTAATATCACTCTTCCAACACATACTCGAACATCACCGCCGCGACCGAGATGAAAATCAGATCATACGCCCCAATCAGCTTCACCCAATCGCCCGTCTCCTCCCATCCGCCCCCGGCCAGGATGGCCGCCGTCGCCTTGACCGCCCCGATCAGGACCGGCGCCAGCAGCGGAAACATCAGGACCGGAAGGAGAATATCCCGGGTCTTCGTCTGGGCCGTCATCGCCGCGAACAGCGTCCCGATTGCCGAGATTCCCAGCGTCGCCACAAGCGCCACCAGGGCCAGCGGCCCCAGATTCTCCCACACCGGCGCCCGGTAGAACACTGCCAGCGCCGCGAACCCCGCCGCCTCCATCACCGCTACCAGAAAAACGATCGCCCCCATTTTTCCGAAATAGATGGCGGCCGGGTCCGCAGGGCTCAGGCGCATGGCCGAAAACCCGTGGCTCTCCCGCTCGATCCCCATCGAGCGCGAAAACCCGGTCACCGAGGCGAACAAAAACGCCACCCACAACACCCCCGCCTGCAGCGGAGCGGCCTCCTTCCCCCCCTGGCCGGGTCCGAAGGCAAAACTGAACAACGTCAGGACCAACAGCGTGAATACCACCATGACCGCCAGGCTTTCCCGCTCCCGAAGTTCCAGGCGAAGGTCCTTCTCCGCCACCGCCCAAACGGTCGAGAAGAAAAACCTCATTTCCCGCCCGCCCGCATCGCCGCCGAAACCTCCCCGGCCGAGGTCTCCGCCGAGGCGGCGCGAAAAACGGCTTCTCCCTTCGACAAGACCACCACCCAATCGGCCAAGCCCAGCGCCCGGGGGATATCGTGATCCGTGAAAAGGAGGCTCCTCGGCGCCCCATCCTGAAACCCGGCCCCCTCCGATATATTCCGAAGGATGGCCTCCAACCCCTCGGCGGCACTCTGATCCAGCCCGGCGAAGGGCTCGTCCAGTAGAAAAAAATTCGGCTCATGAAGCATCGCCCGGGCCAGCGCCGCCCGCTGGCAAAGCCCCTGGCTCAGCGTCTGGACCGGATCGTCCAGGCGATCTTCGAGTCCCAGTATCCCGGCCAGATAGAGCGCCTTCTCGTCCGCCGCCCCCGGCGGCAAGCGGAACAGCTTGGCGAAAAAGTCCAGGTTCTCCTTCAGCGTCAGCGCCGGATACAGGAACGGATCGTGTACGAGAAGCCCGATCCGGGAGCGGTTCAAGGCGGAGACCGGGCTGCCGCCCAGCCGAACCTCCCCCTCGTTCGGGCGAAGGAGGCCCGAAACCACCCGGAGGAAAGTCGTTTTGCCGGAGCCGTTCTCCCCGACGATGGCCACCCGGTGCCCCCGCTCCAGAGCCAAATCGACCCGGCGGAGCGCCCAGCGCCATCCGAAACGGCGGGACACCCCGGCCGCTTCGAGTATATCCGCCATCTAGCGGGACATTCCCCGGAGGGATTCGAAAAGAGGGCCGCGCTGGCTTTGATGGGCTTCGGCGGAAATTTCTCCCTGCTCCAGCCGGTCGTCCAACGACACCAGGGAGCGAAGGAGTTCGTCCCGCTCCATCCGCGCCACCAGATCCCCTCTCCGCCGGATTCGAATCCAAACCGACAAACCGCCTCCCAGGAGTACGAACATACCGCCCGCCGCGTAAAAATACACGAGCCCGCCGGCAGAATCCGGAGCCTTCAAGGTGAAGCGGACAACGGCCCCTGCCCGGGTCGAACCCAAAAAGGAGTCGTACTCCTTCTCCTCGAATTTCAC
>DNYS01000277.1:1604-3940 GCA_003506735.1 Nitrospinota bacterium | reverse complement strand
GAAGCTGGAGGTGCCGTACGCGATGGGCCGATCCACCACGATTCCCCCGAATTCATCCGCCAGGCGATAGAAAAGGCCCACCAGCTTAATGCCGGGCGGAATGGGCTCGGTGATGTTGACCTCCGCGCCCGAGAGGCGCACATTTTTCCGCCTTACCCCCTGAAGGGGGGCGGACAGCTCGGCGTCCGGCCTGCGAATGTTATTGCTCCTTGGCAACACCAGGCGCAGCGTCGGCGATCCGTGCTTGGAAACGATGGTCTTCTTTCCCCGGTTTTGAAACATGAATATTTCCTGAATCTCGTAAAAACCCTTGGTCAGCCGGACGAACAGAATGTTTCGCATCAGGGTCAGCCGGGAGGTGTCCGATGTCGTGGCGGGGACGCTTTGTTCCGCCTTGGCGGCCTGGGTGGAACCGGGCGGGAGCCATGCGATCAGGAGGGCGGCGCAGAGGATGAATAATTTCGGAAACAACCTATATTTCACTTTAACTTTTTCCCACAACCCGAGCAATAATTGTCCGTTTCTACCGCTTCCCGTCCGCATTCGGGGCAGAAATTCACCGCCGGGGCCGTCGCCAATTCCGGTGCCTTGGGGGAGGCTGTCTCCGGCTCCTTGGATGGCAAGACTTTTCGGTTTCGGAGGATTTCGGCCTCCAGCGCCTCATCGAGTGTGGGTTCCGGGACGGCCGGACCGGCCCCCTTTTGCTGGAGCGCCGCGCTCACGGCCTCCCGCTCGCTCAGGTGGAGCGGAATCGTGCCCTCCTTCACGCCGCGGCCCTCGAGCCGCCTCAGGACTTCCAGCGCCCGCGCCCGGCCGCGGCCGAGCATGTCCTCATAATCCTCCTTCGAGAGCTTTTCCATCTCCCAGTCCAGTTCGATGTCCTGGATATTTTTGTAGGCCCGCTCCCGCTCGATGACCAGGTGGGCGATTTCCTTATCGGCCCCGCCGCCCGCGGCGCCGGCAACGGCCATGCCTCCGGCGGGTTGCGCCAGGGGCAGGAAGGCGTATGCGAACGCCGCGATCATGATGGCGGCGACGATGAGATAACCTAGAATTTCCAAGCCCTAGGCCCCCGCCGGCGATGGCCCGGCCTTGCGCCGCCGCCGGCCCCACCGTTCGGGAAGTGAGCAAACAAGGGTCCCCAGCGCCAGGAAGCATCCTCCGATCCATATCCAATTGATCAGGGGATTGATCAGGAACTTGAAGCTAGCCGATCCATCCTGATCCACATCGGAGAATACGGCATAAATATCCTCGCCCAGACCGTACCGGATGCCGGCCTCGGTCGTGGGCTGGGGCGGGGTGAAGTAGAGACGCCTTTCGGTCTCGATTTCGCCCAGGCGCCGCCCCCCCCGGTAGACGGCCAGGCGCGCGAATTCGGACCGGTATTGCGCATTTATTCCCCGGCGAACCCCCTCAAAGCGGAGCCGGACGTCCTTCATCGCAAAACTCTCGCCCGGCGAGAGCCGCACCTCGCCCACCTGCTGGTAGGCGGAAGAGGCCGCCACGCCGATGAAAATTACCGCCATCCCGAAGTGGACGATATATCCGCCGAACCGCCGCTTGTTGCGCATGGTCAGTTCCCACGCTCCCGCCAGGAGGGTGTCCCCCTGATGGCGGCGGCGCGCCGAGATTCCCCGGTAAAATTCGAGATAAATCGTGGAAATCATGAAAATGGCCAGCGCGAACGCCATGGTGGCGAAAACATGCCGCACGCCGAAGGTCACGAGCACCGCAAGGGAAACCAGGGAGACGACGACGGGGTAGGTGAAATTTTTCCGGAGCTGGCCTTTCGAGGACTTCCGCCAGGCGAGCAGCGGAACTGTGGCGGCCAGCAACATTAAAAGGAGCCCTATCGGTACGTTCACCTGATTGAAGAAAGGGGGCCCGACGGTCACCTTCACCCCCTTGACCGCCTCCGTAATCACGGGAAACATCGTTCCCCAGAATATCGCGAACGTAATTCCGACCAGCACCACGTTATTCAGGAGAAAGCCCGCCTCGCGCGAGAAAAAACTTTCCACCTCGTGTTCGCTCTTGAGCAGCGGAAGGCGCCAGATGACAAGCCCGAAGGCCACGATCAGGGCCACAATGATGTAGGCCAGGAACGTCCAGCCGAAGCTGCTGTTCGCGAATGCGTGAACGCTCGATACGATCCCGCTTCGGGTGAGAAAGGTTCCGAACAGGGTGAGCGAATAGGTCATGATGATCAGGGACACGTTCCACACCTTCAGCATCCCCCGCTTCTCCTGAATCATCACGGAGTGGAGAAACGCGGTTCCGGTGAGCCAGGGCATCAGGCTGGCGTTTTCCACCGGGTCCCAAGCCCAGTAGCC
>DNYS01000277.1:0-1558 GCA_003506735.1 Nitrospinota bacterium | reverse complement strand
GCGCCCCCGAGCAGGACGCCGATTCCGTTGAAGAACCACGCGGCCAGCGTCCAGCGGCGGGTGGTGGCGATCCATCCCGAGTCGAGCCTTCCCGTCACGAGGGCGCCAATGCAAAAGGCGAAGGGGACGGCGAAGCCCACAAACCCGAGATACAGGTTGGGCGGATGGATTACCATCCCCCAGTCCTGGAGAAGGGGGTTGAGCCCGCGCCCGTCGAGGGGGGGATTCGCCAGGGTGTCGAAGGGCGGTGTGACAAAGTTGAGGATGGTGAGAAAAAAGGCGGCGGTCGCCATCAGCGTCGCCGTGACGTAGGGCATCAAATCGGCGTTGCGGTGGCGATTCTGGCGGATAACGATGTAAGAGTACACGCAGAGCAAAAGAAGCCAGAGAAGCAGGCTTCCCTCCTGCCCGCCCCAGAATCCGCTGAACCGGTAGAAGGCGTTCAGGGCGTTGTTCACCACGCTGACCACGTACTCCACGCGGTAGTCGCGATTGAGAAGCAAAACGATCAGGCAAACGCTGGCCCCGGCGACCAGGTAAAACACCGAAACCGCGGCGTTCCGCCCGGCGTCGGTGAGGTCGGGCCGATCTTTCAATCCGCCCCAGACGGATGCGGCGACGCTGAACAAGGCCAGAGCATAGGCGGCCCACAGGCCGTAGTGTCCAAGATTAATGAGCAGCAATGGGGAACTCCCGTGGGTCCTGGATTGGAAAACCGAAACCGCGCCGGACAGCCGGCGCAAGGGTAGGCGATTCTAGTTTTGCGCCTGCTTACCGGCGGCCGCCGCCTGTTTGCGCAATTTTTTATGCTCGGCGGAGGTGGGCACCTTGCTCCCCGCTTTTTTCATTTCCTCGAATTTCGACGGGCAGGCCACCATCAGGTTTTTCGCCATGAGCACCCCCCGGGCGTCGAGTTTCCCCTCGGCGATGACCGGGAACCCGTTTTCGAGCAGATCCGGGGAAACGCCCGTGAAATTCACGGGGAGGGTCGCGTTTTTTCCCTGGATGCGGAAGGCGAGCTTCATGGCCTGGAGGTCCTTCTTGATGGAGGCGGGGACGATTTTTCCCTCGACGCGAATGCCCCGGCCGATGAGGCTCGATCCCTTCTCGGCAATTTCGTCCACCGTCAGGAAATACGAGAGATTCGCGCTCTTGAAGCTGGTGAGGAACAAAAAGAGAAACGCGCTGACAAGGACGGCGCCAGCGATCGATAACTTCACCCGCATGACGTTCATTCAGGGCTCCCGGTGAGGTCCGTTTTCACAAACCGCGACAGAACAAGGCAGAACTTCTAGGATGAAGAATACGTTTCAAAACCTTATCTTTCAACATGAAACCCGCGAAATCGAGGAAAATTTCACCCGCCCCCCGCTTCCCCGTCCCTCCGCCCCCCCCCCCCCCCCCCGCCCTCCCCGCCCCCCCCCCCCCCCCACCCCCGGGGGGCCCCCCCCCCCCCCCCCCCCCCCCCCCTTTTCCCCCCGCCCCCCCGCCCCCCCCCCCCGCCCCGGTGCTTCGGGCCCTGCCGGGGGCGCTGAAGACAGCGGCCCCCACGCCGGTG
>DNYS01000104.1:13785-14477 GCA_003506735.1 Nitrospinota bacterium | reverse complement strand
TCTATGACGGACGGAATGCCAAGCTTAACCTCCGGCATGCCAAATACGGCATCCTCGGACGCAATGCGAAGATCGCATGAACCCGCCAATTCAAGGCCGGCTCCAAACGTGAACCCTTGGATGCGGGCAATTACCGGTACGGGAATAGACCGAACCCCATCGCAGCACCGGTGCAGGCGCGTAATAAATTCTTTTGCCTGATTGGGAGTTTTAAGCGCCGCCATTTCATTGATATCGGCTCCGCCAACGAACGCCTTCGGTCCTGCGCCTGTCAGAATGACTGCACGGAGTCGGTCGATGGCGGCCAGGCGCGCCGTCTCCTCGATAAATTGACCCATTAATTCACTGTTCATCGCGTTCAGCTTAGACTCGTTGTCTATGGTCAGGTGCGCGACGAGACCTCGCGGCTTTTCTTCGAGCCGAATGTGAACCAGCCGTTGATCGTGACCGCCCATCGTCTTTTTCCGTTTTGATTTAATTGGCCGAGAGTAAGAGTTGGGCTAACCTAAATTGCCCCTGTGACCTGCCTTTGTATGGCGAATTGAAAATAATAGCTTGAATACAGGCCTTTTGTCCTGTCCATGGAGAATGACTCATTCGCCATGGACCGGGTTCACCAGGGGCCTATTTTAAAAACTCTTGAAGAAGCTGCCGGGGAGGTCCCGGCGAAAAATTATGCGGAATTTTTCAAA
>DNYS01000104.1:12154-13515 GCA_003506735.1 Nitrospinota bacterium | reverse complement strand
GGCTTGAACTTCACCCGGTCCGATATCGAGGTGGCCGTCACGTCGGTGAGAAACGTCACCTCGCGCCGGATACCGATGCCGCCGCGGAATTTTCCCGGCCCTTCGCTGTCCGGCCGCAGGACGTAGCAGCGGTACATCAGGGGATAGTTGAGCTCCATCTCCTCGACAGGCGTGTTTTTCGTGTTCGAAACCGAATGGACGCCGTCCATCCCGTCTTTGTCGTAGCGCGCACCGAAACCGCCCCCCGTCGTTTCATAGTAGGCGTAATGGCCGCCCTCCGGCCGGGGGCCGCCAAAGGAAAACTGGTTCATGGCGCCGTTGCTTCCGGCCGGGATGCTTTCCGGCAGGGCGTCCTTGAGCGCACGGCAGACAACGTCGATGCCCCGGCGGGAGATTTCCCAACCCGCGGCGCAGGCGGCGGGAAACCGGGCGTTCAGCGCCGTCCCCTCGGGGATTATCAAATGGAGTGGCCGGTAGCACCCTTCGTTTTGAGGAATGTCCGGATCCGTGATGCAGCGCAGGGTATACATAACGAGTGACATGGTCATGTAATAGGTGGCGTTGCAGGGCCCCGGGCGCTGTTTGTCCGTCCCCTCGAAATCGAACGTGATCTCATCGTTTTCTTTTGTGATTTTGCATTTCAGCCGGATGGGCTCATCCGTCGATCCGTCGTCGTCCATGAAGTCCTCGCCCTCGTAGACCCCGTCCGGAATCTTTTTAATCTCGGCGCGCATCCGGCGCTCGCAATAGGCGATCAGGGCATCGCAATAACCGTTGAATTCATCGAAACCGTATCGGTCGATGAGTTCGCGCACGCGGCGGATGGCCGTGTTGTTGGCGGCTATCTGGGCGGCCAGGTCGCCCTTTCGCTCCTCGGGGGTGCGGACGTTGGCGAGAATCATCTTCTGGATATCGGGCACCACCTTGCCCTTCTTTAAATACATGACCGAAGGGATGCGGAGGCCTTCCTGGAATATCTCGGTCGCCGTCCCGCTCATGCTGCCCGGCGACATTCCGCCCACGTCGCTGTGGTGAGCCAGATTGCCCACGAAACCCCAGAGACGATCCCGGTAAAAGAGGGGGGATATCAGGATGATGTCGGGCAGGTGGGTCCCACCCCGGTAGGGATCGTTCACCAGGATGCCGTCCCCCGGCTCAAGGCTGGCGATGTCGTGCTCTTCCATCGTTCTTTTGATGATGAAGGGAAACGCACCCAGATGGCCGATTTGATGCGCCGTCTGGGAGAGCATCTCCAGCCGGAGATTGAAAATCGAGCAAGTGTGGTCCTCACGCGTTTTGATGTTGGGCGAATAGGCGGATTTCTTGAGCGCCGTGCCCATCTCGTCGGTGATGGCGGTGAG
>DNYS01000104.1:11327-12060 GCA_003506735.1 Nitrospinota bacterium | reverse complement strand
GGGTTTCCTCCTGCGATTTCTGCCGCGCGAGAAGAATGTGGCCGCTTCCGTCCACCGCGCCGGCCCAGCCGGGCGGGACGAGCGCCGTGGCATATGCGTCATAGAGGATCGAAGGCCCCTCGACCCTCTCGCCCTCCGTGAGGCCGGCCCGGTCGATCAGCCGGTGGACCCTCTCCCATCCCCCTGCCGTGCGCACCGGGACCTCGCGCGCCGGGCCCGCGCCGGATGCGGACCGGAAGGCGCCATCCGGCTTCGAGGTGAGGCCAAAGACCGAGACGCGCAGGTTGACGAATTCGACGGGCTCATCCGGGTCGCAAAATCCGTAGGTGAACTCGTGCTTTCGGTGAAAGTCCTCTAGGATTTCCGCCACCGGGAGAAGGTTCCCGTTTCGGGCGGCAGCGACGTTGATCTCGAAGGACTGCCCCACATAGCGCAGATCGATCGACCGCTCGATCCGAACGTCCCGGTCGGGAAAATCGGCCAGGCGCTCACGCCCGAGCCCTTCGAGATGGCGGTAGGCCCTCTCGATGTCCTCTTGTTCGACATCGGCCCAGCGCCGGAGGAGCGCATGGGAAAAATCGTAGCGGTAGTCGGCCAGCGAGGCGCCCAGGGCCGAGAGAACGCCCGCCGCATGGGGCAGGAAAACCCGGTCCACCCGCAACTCCACGGCCACCGCGCAGGCATGAAGCTGCCCCGCCCCGCCAAAAGGGATCAGCGTGAAGGCCGAGGCGTC
>DNYS01000104.1:9039-11201 GCA_003506735.1 Nitrospinota bacterium | reverse complement strand
CCCGCCCGGCCCCCGCCCCCCCCCGCCGCAAAGCCTCCGTCCCCGCCCCGGGCCGGAAGGGGATGTCTTTTCCCTCGAAAAATTCGGTCCGGAGGCTTCCCGCCTCCATGTGCGCGTCGGTAATTGTGGGCTCCTCTCCGCCGAAGCCGTAGCAGGCCGGTCCGGGGTTGCTGCCCGCGCTGCGGGGTCCCACCCGGAGGCCGCCCCCGCTATCCACCCAGATGACGCTCCCGCCACCGGCGCCCACGGTGTGGACGTCGATCATCGGGATGCGCACCGGGAATCCGCCGATCATGGCGTCCACCGTCCATTCGGGCTTTCCCCCGCGGATGAGGCAGATATCGCTCGATGTCCCGCCCATGTCGAAGCTGATGCAATCGCCCAGGTGGTGCTTGTCCGAAAGATAAGCCGCCGCCGTCACGCCGCCCGCCGGGCCGGAAAGGGCCGTAGCGATGCACCGGTCGCGGAGGGCGTCCACCGTCCCGACCCCGCCGTTGGACTGGAGCAGCCGGAGGCGGGCGGCCAGGCCGCGCTCACCCAGGGCCTCCCCGAGTTTTTCGGCGTAGCTCGTCAGAACCGGCGTGATGAATGCGTTGGCGACCGTGGTGCTTGTCCGATCGAACTCCCGGTATTCGGGCAGGACACGCGAGGACAGGGAAACCAAAAGCCCGGGCCGGCGTTTTTGCAGCTCATCGAGGAGGCGCTCCTCGTGTTCGGGATTCAGGAACGAGAACAACAGCGACACGGCCACCGCCTCAGGCCCAGAGGCAAGCGTCTCCTCAATCGCTTTTTCATAGTCCGCCTCCGAGGGCGCCACCATCACCGAACCGTCCGCCCGGACGCGTTCTCGAAGCTCGAACCGCCGCCGGCGCGGCGCGAGGCAGGGGGGCTTCTCCGCCCGCCAGTCGAAGAGGCTTGGCCGAATCTGCCGGCCGATTTCGAGGACGTCCCTGAACCCCTCGGTGGTGATGAGCGCCGTGCGCGCGCCCCGGCGCTGGAGAAGGGAGTTTGTCGCGATGGTCGTCCCGTGGAGGATGATTCCGACGCTTTCGCCCGCGACCCCCGTCTCTTCGAGCCCCCGGTCCAGCGCGCGAAGAACCCCCTCGGCCGGATTTGGATAGGTGGTGAGGACCTTCGTGTGATGGACTTCCCCGCTCTCCTCGTTGAGCAGGACAAGGTCGGTAAACGTACCTCCCACGTCGATACCGATTCGATGCGGCGCCAATTGCGGACTCCCTGCCTCAGTTGAGAAGTGGCTCACGCCGATAAATTGCCAGCTAACGGGGATGACTCAGGATAGATCCGTTGCACATCCTGTGCACGGCCACGGAGAAATTATTGTGCCGAATCCATCTCTCCCGATCGTTAGACGATTCTTAATTATTTGTAATGTGCGTACCCGATTCGCCACGCAGAGCGGGGAGTGCCTCTTCCAATGCGGCAATGATGACATGTTTCCCGCCCCCATCGAGAAAGCGGATGGCGGCTTCGACCTTGGGGCCCATGCTTCCCGGCGGGAAGTGCCCCTCGGCATGGTAGGCCCGAAGCTCGGAAAGGGAAATTTTACCGAGTTCTCTCTCCTTATCCGTGCCGAAGTGGATGGCGACGCGGGAAAGCGACGTCAAGATCATCATATGCTCAATTCCGAGAACGTTCGCCATCAGCGCCGAGGTAAGGTCTTTGTCGATAACCGCCTCGACACCCTTGCGCGTTCCTCTCGCGCTACGCACAACAGGAATTCCGCCTCCGCCTCCAGCGATGCAGACGGCGCCTCCTTCGATAACCGTCCGGACGAGGGAGATGTCTGCGATATGCTTCGGTTCCGGCGAGGGAACGACATGCCGCCAGCCTCGGTTCGAATCCTCTCGCATTTCCCAACCCAATTGATTCTTGAGTTCTTGAGCTTCTTCTTCGGTGTAGAAATAACCGATGGGTTTCATAGGGTTTTGGAAAGCGGGGTCATCGGGGTCCACTTCGACCTGGGTCAGAAGACACACCACGTGACGAGGGTTTCCCGCCTCCCGAAGCGTGTTTTCGAGCGCCTGCATGAGGAGGTAGGCGATTCCCCCTTGGCTATGCGCAACGCAAATGTCCATCGTCATTGGAGTTACCCGGTCACGGGCAAGAGTTTGCCGCATCAATATTTTGCCCACAACGGGCCC
>DNYS01000104.1:2087-8914 GCA_003506735.1 Nitrospinota bacterium | reverse complement strand
TCTTCCGGGGTGCCAATAATGCCGGGCGGATGGGTGGCGTTCCCGCCGATGGCGACGAGAAACCGATCAGGAATATCCGGGTGGCGGTCCATGCTCATCCATCCTCAGGGGCAAGAACCATTTATCGCGGACCTTCGAAACCACTACCTTCCACATTTCCTTCGGTGAATCTCTTGAATCTCGATGTGGCCGAAAATTGACCTCACGCTCTCATCTGTAAAAGACGAGGTAAAAATATTCCCCGATTGTAATCCCCTTTAAAAATATCCTGCCGTGGTTTTCCCGGCGAAGCCTTCCCGACTATGCGGGCATCTTTTCGGCCAGGGCCTCGAAAGCTTCCTGGAACGGAGCTTCGGGCGCACGGAGAATGCCCGCCCCTATCTGCCCGATACCCGCATCCCGGTGGGCGATTCCGGTATTGATATTGGGAAATATCCCCGTTTCGATCACTTTCCGGATGTCGATTCCCATCGGAACTCCCGCAAAATCAAATATCGGAAGGGTATAGTCCCGGCTCCTCGTCCAGGTGATTCCGTACATTTCGTTGGTCGCCTGAATGGCCTCGGCCGTTGATCCTCCGACAAACTGGACAATCGCGGGCGCGGCCCCCATCGCAAATCCACCGAGGCCGAGGGTCTCCATAATCGCCGAATCGCCAATATCCAGGTTGGCGTCCTCCTGGCCATAGCCGGGGAAAAAGAGCCCGACCGGATGCTTCGCCGGCGCGGTGAACCACCGATTTCCCAGACCGCTAACCCGAATGCCAAACTCGGTCCCATTGCGCGCCATGGCGTAGACCAGGGAGCAGCCTTCCACGTTGGCCATGGCATCCAGGCTCGCCTTAGCGGCCGGCATCCCCAAATTCAGGAAAAAATGATCGTTCCCGGCAATGAAATTCGCCACGCGGGATATCACCTTCGTATCGCTCACCGAATCCGCCAGGTGGGGCATAATCATCCGAAATACCGTCGCCGTCGCCGCCAGGTTTCGGTTGTGGACCTCATCACCCATGTGCAGGGCCCGCGCGATTATGTTTTTGATATCGAGCCCCCCTTCCATCGCCTTCACCGTCTCCCGCATGGCCGGGGCCAGTTCATCCGCCATCCACCGGAGGCGATCCAGGACGTCCGGCGAATATGCGCCGTACCGGAGAACCTTGCCCAGACCCTCGTTCAGGGTGGAATAGCTCCTGTTGCCGCCTCCCAAATCGGACGGCGCCTGATTTTCGATGACGTTGACAGGCATCGAGGGCGAAATCACGCCCGCCATCGGCCCCACCGCCGAATGGTGATGACAGGGCTCGAAGGCAATCTCTCCACCGGCGCCAAGCTTTTCCGCCTCGCTTTCGTCTTTCGCCCAGCCCTCCAGGAGCATCGCCCCGATCATCGCGCCGCGCATGGGGCCGGACATATCGTCCCAGCCGATGGGAGGCCCGGCGTGCAGGAGCATCCTCTCCCCCATTCCGGGTATCGCGTCGGCGGCAACCCCCACATCCACCCATACGGGCCTCGCGGCCTGAAGACGCTCCATTGCGATATCGTTGGCCGCATCGCAGGAGGCCAATCGGTCGAGTCGTTCAATCATTTCCGGATCTCCTCCCGCGGCGGGACGCCAATCCACCTGGACCACAGGGGCATTCTGGGAAACAAGGCTCTCCGAAAACAAATCCACCCCGATATTTGCAACACGAACGCCCTCCAGTAGCTTTTTCTCATTCACTCGGAAAACTCCTTGAGCGCGGCCGCGGCGGCCAGACATGCCTCTACATGCGTATCCGCGACCAATACCCCGGCCTCCGCCAGTCTGGCGCGCTGGGCTTTCAGATTCTGCGGATCGCCCCCGGTCCCCGTCACGGAACCGACAAACAAAACGTCTGGACTCGAAACCAGCGCCCCCTCAATCGCTTTTGCCACCTCCCCCGCCGGATCTTCATGCGAGCCCAATCCCAGAACCACATCGAAGAGCACCACCGCCGTTTCGGAATCCTCCGCTTCTTGAATGAGCCTAGCGTTTCTCGGTTCGGGGTCGATCATGGGATGGGGTTTTCCCCGGGTGAAAAAATCGTCGCCCAAATCCACCACCGAATGGCCTTCCGACTTCACGGGATCCGCCATCATCCCATTGATTTTATCGATTGGCGCATTTGAACGGATACCCGGAACCGTCCTTCCGATGACCGCCTGCGCTTCGGCGCACAGCGTCCCGCCCGTATAGACGCCCCGCAGAAATCGTCGGCCCCTCGCGCGCCGCCGGCCCCATTCGGAAATCCTTTTTGACGACTCCGGGCCGATTTCAGATGCGGCTACAGCACCCGACTGGCCGGCCAGTGAAACCGAAAGTCTCCCTGCGGCGGCCAGCGAATCCGCCTCGTGAAGATGGGGATATTCGCCGGCCCGCCGGCGGATTTCCCCGATCAGGACCCCGACAAAGTGTATAACCGTCGGCTTTCCACACTTGGCGGCCGCTTCGAGCACTTTCTCCATCGCCACAGCCTCGGGGGGTTTCCCCAGTATCAACAGAACTTCCGTGCCTGAATCTTCCGCGAGCATCTCGATGGACTGAACCATGGCAAGGCCGCCCACGGCGTCGGAAACATCCCGCCCCCCGGTGCCCAAGGCGCATGAAATTCCGCCACCCGCCGCGTCAATAGCGGCCATGACTTCCTGAATGCCCGTCCCGGCCGCGCCTACGATTCCGATTTTCCCCGGCCGCATGACATTGCAAAACCCGAGTCCAACGCCTCCGATATGAGCCGTTCCGCAGTCGGGGCCCATGACCAGCAGGCCCTTCTCCCGGCCCATTCGCTTGAGCGCCACCTCGTCCTCGACGGAGACGTTATCGCTAAAGATCAGGCAATGAAGACCTTTTCGGAGCGCACGCTCCGCCTCACGGCGCACGTTCGGTCCGGGAATCGAAAAAAGAGCGAGATTGATCTGGGGATCTTTTCCCAATGCGGCGTCCAGGGTCGGTACGGGGAAATTCGTGAAACCTCCCGCTCCTCCGCCGGATCGAGGTGCACTCAGGTCCGCTTCCATGGAAACCAGTTGATCTTCCGCCACCTGTGCACTGTCCGCCTCTACAGCCAGGACCAGATCGTTCGGCCCCGCATGTTCCGCCTGGCCGGCAAGCAGGCCTCCCTGGGCAAGCTGTTCGCGGTTCATCGGGGTTCCCAAAACGGCCACCGCCTGCCGGATACCCGGTTTCTCCCAGGCGGCAGCGCTGACACGCATCAGCTTCACCGAATCGTGGTACACCCCGGACAATACGCGAACGGCTACCGCCATTTCATTTTCTCCACTTTATCCGAAACCTAACTCTCTATCATCGCCACCGCGCGAATGGGGGAACCTGAAATGCCGCGGAACTTGATGGGGAGCACCGAAATTTTAAAACCATGAGGCTTGGGAATCAGATGTAGATTCACCAAATTTTCGATATGGCAGTATTCCTTTTCGAGCATGACCCGGTGGGCTTCCCAGTATCGCCGGGTTTCGTGCATTTTCCAAATCGGGACATCCCACCCGCTCCCGTCGATTCCCATCACGTGGATGCCGTTGTCGATCAAATAGTGGGTCGCCTCAGCGCTCATGCCCGGCTGGTTCTTCGTGTAATCCGGGTCCGTCTGCCAGTCCAGGCTTGCATCGGTGCGGATCAATACAATGTCCAGAGGCTTGAGGGTATAGTCGATTTTTTTCAGGGCGGTTTCCACATCCGCCGCCATGATCTCGTAACCGTGTTCCTTGTCGGTGAAATCCAGAACCACCCCGTCCGAAATGCACCATTCGATTGGGATCCGCTCGGTCGTAAAGCCGTCGGGATTGTTGTGCCAGGGGGAGTCGATGTGCGTCCCGGTATGGTCGCTCATGAAGATGACGCAATGGTTCGTAACGATGTCGGCGCCGTAGTTAATAGCGCCGGTCCGCCGGGCCACGGTATCCCAGTCCTCATCGACGGTGAGGGACGGGCCGGGAAGATCGGGATAAATCGGCATATCCCGATATATTTCCATACTTAAATCGATCAATTTCATTTTGGAAGTCTCCTTTTGACTAAGAAATGATTCCCGGAATAAGTGTCCGATTGTCCAGCACGGTCATCCTGACGGCCGCACCGAAGAATAATTCACCCCGCGATCAAAGAAGGCGGGAACCCCCTGCCGAACCCGAATCGATTCGCGAAGCGACACGGTCGCATTCTCGTCAACATCGAGAGAATCTTCATCCCGAAACACGACCCCGTAGTCGCGGCCCGCGCCTGCGACGCTTACCTTGCCCCAGAGAACGTCCCGGCGGACCAGATCCACCTCGCGTTCGAGCGGATCGCCCCACCCGCCGCCGCCCGTGGTAACCACACGAATTAAATCCCCCTTGGCTATCGCGACGTGATTGCTGAGGGCGGGAACTTCGCGCTCGCCGGACCGGCCGGGGTTGACCATTATCCGGTAGAGCCCGCCCGGGCCGCCACCATTCGTGCCCCAGGGGGCGAGAAACGAACGGTCGGCGTTGCTCAAGGCCTCGCAGTCGCAAAGCACCCTGACCTCCTTGAAGTAGCCCAACCCTCCGCGCCACTTTCCCGGCCCGCCTGAATCACATGCAAGCCCGAGTCGCTCCACGCGAACGGGAAACCGCCCCTCGCTAAACTCGGCGGGAAGATTCCGGCTATTGGGAACGACATGGATCACATCCTCGCCGTCCCCCCATGGGCGGCCGCCTGAGCCGCCTCCAAGAATTTCCCGGAAAAGGAAAAACTTCCCTTCCTCGTCGTTGCCGTGGATACCCCAGTAGCGGATGGTTTCCTGATCGGCCGGCATGGCCCCTTTCGTCGCAATCCCCAACACACCGCAGAACAGACTCAACAGGCGTAGTATGGTGAAGGTCCGCATATTCGTTGGAGCCGGAAAGATCGGTGTGATCAAGGTGCCGGGCTCCGGAAACTGGATATCGATCAACCGGCAGATTCCTTCGTTGATGTCGATTTCGAACATTCGCTCATAGCTGTCGGCCAGATTCCGGAGAATGGGGCCGATCCATTTTTTCAGAAACCGCCCTTCGGAATAATTGCCCGGCCAGTTGATCGGCCCCATCGCCTGGGGAGATGTGCCGCGAAAATCGAGATGCAGACGGTCGTCTTTCTTCGTCATCTTCAATTTGAGGGTGTGGATTTTATCCGCCTCCACGCCGTCGGATTCGATGTAATCTTCCCATTCGTATTCACCGTCGGGAATTTTCGAAATGAGTTCCTCGCGAATCGTGCGCTCGCATTTATCCAGAAATCCTTCGAAACATTGAATCACCGTGTCCCTGCCGAATCGCGCGAAAAGCTCTATCACGCGGGCGCCGCCCACCCGACAGGCCGCGATCTCGGCGTCGATGTCCGCCTGGAGGTGTTCGGAGAGGCGGCTGTTGCGGAATATCACGGTGTAGAGGTCTTCGTTCCGGACCCCTTTGTCGTAGAGCTTGACCGGAGGGACCAGCAGGCCTTCCTGAAATATTTCCGTCGCGTTCGTCGGAAGGCTGCCCGGAACCATCCCGCCGATATCGTCATGATGTCCGAACACCAGCGCAAACGCGACGATTTCGCTTTCATGGAAAATCGGAATACACGAACACAGATCGGGCAAGTGGCCGATGCCGCCCTCGGCAAGATATACATCGTTCCAAATGAACACATCCCCCGGAGCGATTTCATCGACGTTCCACTTTTTGAAAATGGGGTCCACCACGGCGGAATAGGAACGCCCGGTGAGTTTTCGGCCTTCCCGGTCGAACAGCCCCACCCGGTAATCATGCATATCCCGAATGAGGGGAGAGCGCGCCGTCCGCTCGACCAGATCTTCCATCTCGCGCTCCGCCGCATAAAGAGCTCCTTCGACGATTTCCTGAACGACGGGGCCCGGTCCGTTTTCCGATTGGCCGCCTTCGCTTGCGGACTCCGTTTCTCCCTTCTTCCTGGCCGGCAGCGAAATTCGCAAATTCCCCCAATCGTCGATTCCGCATCGGCTTCCGGGGAAAATCACCGTCGTGGCTCCAAAATCCTCGACGATGGCGGGCCCTTCAATTTGATCTCCCTTGCCGAGACGAGCGCGGTCGTATACGGGGGTCTCGACAAATTCCCTCGAGGCGAAATACACCGGCCGGTGGCCCGTCCGCGCCGTTTCTGCTCCTTTTCCCCCGGCTATTCGCTTTCTTGGCGCCTTTTTCATCTCTCCAATCGCGGTGAGCCTGAGGTTCACCACCTCCACCGGCGTCTGGCTCTCGTAGTTAAATTCGAATTGGGATTTGTATTCCTCGTGAAACCGGCCAATCACCTTACGGGTGGCCTCGGAGAACGTCCCGGCCGGGGGAATATCCACACGCATCTCTTGCCCTTCGCCGAAATAGCGCAAATCCAAGGACCGGACAAAAACACGGGAAGCGGGGTCCACCTGCTCCACCTTTAAATCGGCATCGGCTTCCTCTTCCATTTCCTGAAATTCGCTTTCAATCTTATCCGGGGAAATCTCGTCCAGCAGGGCGATGAAAGTCCTGACGTAATCGTTTCGAAGGTCCACTTCGACGAGACCCACCGCGCTTCCGCACCCGGGTTGGGGCGGCACGACGATTTCCCGCACCTCCAGCACTTCGGCGATATCGGCGGCCATCAACGGACCCGCCCCTCCGAATGCCACCAGGACGAACTCACGGGGATCCTTGCCCTGGTTCACCGTCATTTGCCGAATGGCGAGGGCCTGGTTCCATGCCGCTACCTCGATAATCCCGCGCGCCGCCTCCTCGGGACTGAGTCCCTGCTTTTCCGCGATGGCACGAATCCCTGTTTCGGCCCGGGTT
>DNYS01000104.1:747-2077 GCA_003506735.1 Nitrospinota bacterium | reverse complement strand
ACGGTGGGTTCCTCGCCGCCCTTGCCGTAACACATGGGACCCGGGTCCGCCCCCGCGCTGCGCGGGCCCACCCGAAGCCGTCCATCAGGATTTATCCAGGCGATGGACCCGCCACCCGTTCCCACGGTGACGATATCGATCATCGGAACCTTGACGGTGTGCTCGCCGATTTTCGAGTTGGTGGTGAAGCGCGGAATTCCGTTCTCAACCACGGAAACGTCGGTGGAAGTTCCGCCGGCGTCGAATGTGATGATTTTCGGAAGGCCCGCCTCGCGGGCGAGCGCGGAACACGCCAGCACTCCCGCCGCCGGCCCCGATAAAGCCGTCGTCAGGGGGTGGCCCGCAATTTTGCTCGCGCCCACCACGCCGCCATTGGACTTCATCACGAGAAACGGCGTTTCCGGGGTGAGGGTTTCGCTAATGCGGGTCTCCGCCCGGGCGATGTAGCCTTTGATCACCGGCTTGCATGCGGCGTCCATCAGGGTGGTCAAGGCCCGCTCGTATTCCTGGTATTCCGGCAATACCTCGGATGAAAGCGATACATGACATTCGGGGAATTCTTCCGAAAAAATTTGACGGAGCCGAAGCTCGTGCGCGGGATTTATATAGGAATGGAGCAAACACACTCCTACCGTTTCGACCCCCATTTCCCGAAGCCGGCCGACCGCCTTCCGTGCGGCGTTATCATCGAATTCCTCAAGCTCGTTGCCTAAATAATCGAAACGCCCGCCGACCTCCATGACCCGCGAAACGGGAACCAGGCGTGGCGGCTTCACCCAAAAAAACGAATTGCCGTATCCGTCCGGGACGCTCTGTCTCGCGATTTCCAGGAGAAACCGGAAACCCTCGTTCACCACCAGGCCCATGTTGTAGTCTTCCCGTTCCAGAAGGGAATTCGTGGCAACGGTCGTTCCGTGAATGAAAGCCGCTACATCCGAAGGCGCAGCGCCTCCTTTTTCGAGAATCACCTTGATTGCGGAAAGCAGGGATTCGGCGGGATCCGAGGGGGTGGAAGGGACCTTATCCGAAAAAACCGCTCCGTCCTCTTCCCGCACGGCCACCACATCGGTAAACGTGCCGCCCGTATCCACGCCGATTCGAAATTTCGGGTTCGGATTCACGCGTTTCTCCATCAGCAATTAAACTTTTTCCGTTATTTTTAATAATCCAATAATCCTTTTTGTCCAGGGCATTTTTTGCCTGCGCAATCCCTGGAAACCAGAACGCCAGACCCGGAAATTTCTTTTGAAATCCATGTAATATACCGGACCCGATTACCAAAATCGGTATAAATTATCGAGAAATCTCCCGTAACATACTGGAAACATAA
>DNYS01000104.1:348-577 GCA_003506735.1 Nitrospinota bacterium | reverse complement strand
CACTTACAAAACCAGATCCTGGGAGTCCGCTTCCTTGTCCATCTTTTTTGACATATCTCTTCTTCATCTCACCCTGCTTATGATGGCGCCGCTCATCATCGCATGCCTGGGCGAAACGATCATCGAACGATCGGGAATCCTGAACGTAGGCATCGAGGGGATCGTGACGCTGGGGGCGGTGATCGGGTTCCTTTCCACCTACTACTCGGACAGTCCCGTCGTCGGCTGC
>DNYS01000104.1:0-162 GCA_003506735.1 Nitrospinota bacterium | reverse complement strand
GGAATTTTCGTTCTGGGCCTGGGCATCTCGCCCACCATTTACCGGCTGTCCGTAGGGGTTGTGGAATCCATCCCCCAGGTACCGACGCTCTCGGCGATAAAAATCCCGGTTCTCAGCCTCATTCCTTTCATCGGCGAAATTTTCTTCAAGCAAAACGGACTT
>DNYS01000242.1 GCA_003506735.1 Nitrospinota bacterium | reverse complement strand
TACCAGCTTTTTTCGATGATCCGGCGTCAATTCAGATGGCCGCCGCTGATTTTGTTCCTCGAAGCCATCGATCGGGTGCTTTTACGGATTTTCCCGGGGTTCCAGCGCTACTGCCGGTATGCCGTCATCGTTTTGCGCAAGAGTGCGCCCCCGGAAGAGGGGCGGGCGGATTCCCGGGCGGATGCGAATTGATGCGGGTGGCGATCGTTCACGACTGGCTCACCGGAATGCGCGGGGGAGAAAAATGCCTCGAGGTGTTTTGCGAGATATTTCCCGAGGCCGATATATTCACGCTCCTGCACCTGCCGGGGACGGTATCGAAAATCATCGAAAGCCATTCCATCCGGACCAGCCCGATCCAATACATTCCGGGGGCGGGAAGCCGGTACCGCTATTTGCTGCCCGTGATGCCCCTCGCCGTGGGGATGCTCGACCTGTCGGGATACGATTTCATTCTATCGAGCAGCCATTGCGTGGCCAAGGGCGCCCGGGGCGACGATTCGGCTTTTCATCTTTGCTACTGTTATACCCCGATGCGCTACGCCTGGTCGGGCTACGATGATTATTTTGGCGGAAACCGGGTGAGGGGAGCGGCTCAGTGGGTTATCCCCCGCGTGATGAAATCCCTTCGGCGCTGGGACGCCGAATCGAACCGGGGGGTTCATGAATTCGTGGCGATCAGCCATACGGTCGCCGACCGCATCCGCCGCCATTATGGCCGCGAGTCGGATGTCGTGTACCCGCCGGTCGATACGGAGCGTTTCCGGCCGGGCGGGAGGGCGGAGGATTATTATCTGATGGTCTCCGCTTTTGCGCCCTATAAAAAGGTGGACGTAGCGGTTGAGGCGTTTAACCGCCTGGGGCGGCCCCTCAGGGTGGTCGGGCGGGGCCAGGATTTCGAGCGGGTCCGCGGGATGGGAAAATCCAACGTCGAGTTCCTCGGCTGGCAGGACGATAACGCGCTGGCCGGTCTTTATGCCGGATGCCGGGCGTTCATCTTTCCGGGGGTGGAGGATTTTGGGATCACACCGCTCGAGGCGCAGGCCTGCGGGCGGCCCGTCATCGCCCTTGGCGAGGGCGGCGCGCTCGAAACCGTGATTGCCGCGAACCGGGACGAATACTCCCTCCCTCCCGGAGTCTCGCGGTGGGAAGACCTGGGGGAGAATCCGGGCGGTCCGACCGGCCTTTTTTTCAGGCGGCCCGAGGCGGAGGATGTGGCCGAGGCCGTTTTGGCGTTTGAAAAAAACGAGGACATCTTCCGTCCCGAGGCGGCCAGGCGCCAGGCCGAGCGGTTTTGCCGCGACACCTTCAAGAATGCCGTCCGAGAGCGTTTCATGAGCGGATGGAAGGCGCATGGCGAGCGCATTCTTCCCCGGGCATCGGTCTAGGAATTCAACATGGTCAAACGATACGGCCAGCTCAATGTGGTGATGCTTTTCGCGGGCGATGCCTCGGCTCTGGGCCTTTCCTGGATATTGGCCTACCTGCTCCGGTTCCGAATCGAGGTGATCCCGGTTACGCGCGGGTTCCCGCCCATGATCGACTATTTGTTTCTCCTGCCGTTCATCTGGCTGGCGTGGGTTTTGGCCGCGCGCCTCACCCTTTTGTATTCCTACCGGGGGGGACTCAAAAGCACGGTCGAGATCGGAAGGCTCGCGCGGACAATGGGCTGGACGGTGCTGATGATCATCGCGCTCACTTTTTTCTATCGCGATAAAAGCTATAGCCGCGTGATGGTGATTTTTTTCATGGTCCTGGGACCGATCCTCCTGTTTTTGTTCCGCCGGGTCACCTGGTCGATGATACGAAATCTCCGCAGGCGGGGCGTGGACATGCGGCGCATTCTCATTGCGGGTGTCTCCTCCCTGGCGCGGACCACGGCGTCCGAACTGGAAGCCTACCGGTTCCTGGGATTTCAGGTGGTGGGCCATTTATCCGAATATGGGCCCGACGCCAGCGAGGGGGAGGGCCTGCGGATTCTCGGCTCCCTGGATGAGGTCAAGGAAGTGGCCGAGCGCGAGGAAATTCACGAGGTATATGTGGTTTTGCCCGCCGAGAGACAAAAGGAACAATCCCTTCTGCTCGACCGCCTGGGCGATTCGAGCGTCGATCTGCGCGTGGTGCCCGATTTGGTCGAACGGATGAGCTTGAACGCGGGCATCGAGGAATTGAACGGGATTCCGGTGATCCTGCTCTCCCAGACCCCGCTCCTCGGCTGGAACCGGATGGCCAAGCGGGGGATGGATTTCATCTTTGGGCTCTTGGCGCTTGTCCTGTGCAGTCCCTTCCTTGCGATCATCGCCGTTTTGGTCAAGCTCACGAGCCGGGGCCCCGTACTTTACGCCCAGGAGCGGATGGGCCTCGATGGCGTGCGGTTCCAGATGTACAAATTCCGTTCGATGCGGATGGACGCCGAAAAGGAGAGCGGCGCCGTTTGGGCGAGCGCCGATGATGACCGCCGCACGGGATTGGGCATTTTTCTCAGAAAAACGAGCCTGGATGAGCTTCCCCAGCTGTTTAACGTGCTCAAGGGCGATATGAGCCTGGTGGGCCCCAGGCCCGAGCGGCCCGTATTCGTCGAAAATTTCCGAAAATCGGTGCCCGGGTACATGTTGCGCCACAAGATGAAAAGTGGCATGACCGGCTGGGCCCAGGTTAACGGGTGGCGGGGGGATACCTCCATCGACAAGCGGATTGAATTCGATCTCTACTACATCGAGAACTGGTCGCTGGCGATGGACCTGAAGATCATGTGGATGACGGTGTGGAAGGGGTTCATTAGCCAGAACGCCTACTAGGTGAGGTCGCTGCCCAAGGTGAATGAGAATCGAGGAAAGGCCCTGGCGGTCATTCCGGCCCGCTGGGGATCGACGCGTTTTCCCGGAAAGATACTCGCCCAGCTGGCGGGCCGGCCCATCATCGAATTTGTTTACAGACGGACCCTCCGGGCGCGGCGGGTGGGCTGGGTGCTGGTGGCGACCGACGATAAGCGGATATTCGATGCGGTAAAGGCCTTCGGGGGGGAGGCGCGCATGACGCGGGCAGATCATCCCAGCGGCACCGACCGGGTGGCCGAGGTGGCCGCGGCCGAGGAGGGAGCCGAGGTCATCGTCAATGTTCAGGGCGATGAGCCGCTGATTCATCCTGGGGATATCGACGCCGCCGCCGGGCCGCTCCTCGATGGGGCGCCCGTGGACATGACCACCATCGCGGTTCCCATCCAGGGGGTGGAGGACTTTTTGGATCCAAACGTGGTAAAGGTGCTGGCGGACGAAGAGGGCGATGCGCTGTACTTCTCTCGGGCTCCGCTGCCCCATATTCGCAATCTTTGCGGCAATGCGCAGGCTTCGGCCGAATTGCTGCGGGAGGGGTGGAACGACATTCGGCCCCGGCCCTTGAAGCACCTGGGCCTGTATGCCTACCGCCGGAATTATCTGCTCCGCCTCGCCGCTCTTCCGCCCAGCCGGCTGGAGCAGGCCGAGGGCCTGGAGCAATTGCGGGTTCTCGAGGACGGGGCCCGGATTCGGGTGGTTCAGGTCGAAAACGACTCGATCGGCGTGGATGTCCCCGAGGACTTGGCGCGTCTCGAAAAAGAATCCGCCTTGCGTGAGGTTATCGAACAGGAGATTGGTTCGTGGCCAAATATATCTTCGTGACGGGGGGTGTGCTGAGTTCGCTTGGCAAGGGGCTCTCTTCGGCCTCCATCGGAGCCCTCCTGGAGGCCAGGGGGCTGCGCATCACGCTCCAGAAGTTCGATCCCTATCTGAACGTCGATCCCGGCACGATGAGCCCCTTTCAGCACGGCGAGGTGTTCGTCACCGACGATGGGGCCGAGACCGATCTCGATCTGGGCCACTACGAGCGTTTCACCCACGCTCGGATGCGCCGGGAGAACAACTACACGGCGGGGAAAATCTACTACAACGTCATTACCAAAGAGCGCGAGGGCGACTACCTCGGCGGGACCGTTCAGGTCATCCCCCATATCACCGATGAGATCAAGAGTTGTTTCCGCGCCGTCGATCACGGCGAGGACGTGATTTTGTGCGAGATCGGCGGAACGGTGGGCGACATCGAAAGCCTTCCGTTTCTCGAGGCCATCCGCCAGTTCCGCTACGATCTCGGGGCCGAAAATGTCTTGATTATTCACGTCACGCTGGTCCCCTATATCAAAGCCTCCGAGGAGTTGAAGACCAAGCCGACCCAGCATTCGGTCATGAAGCTGCGCGAGATCGGCATCCAGCCCGATATATTGCTTTGCCGGACGGAATTTCCCCTGGACCAAGATTTGAAGCGCAAGATTTCGCTGTTTTGCAACGTCTCTCCCAGCGCCGTGATCACGGCCATCGACGTGGAGACCATTTACGAGGTGCCCCTTAAATTCAATCAAGAGGGGCTGGATCAGATCATCGTGGACAAGCTCGGATTGAAGGGAGCCGGGGAGCCGGATCTGGCCCACTGGGATGAAATTGTCCGCAAGACGCGGGAGATCACGCAGGAGACCGAGATCGCCATCGTGGGAAAATACGTCGATTTGAAGGAATCCTACAAAAGCCTCTCCGAGGCGCTTTTTCACGGCGGGCTGGCCAACGACATCATCGTGAACCTCCGGTATGTGGACAGCGAGGAAATCGAGGAGCAGGGAACGTCCCAGCTCCTCTCCCAGGTCCACGGAATCTTGATTCCGGGCGGCTTCGGCCAGCGGGGAATCGAGGGGAAAATCGGCGCCGTCCAATACGCGCGCGAGCGGGTGGTGCCGTTTTTCGGGATTTGCCTGGGAATGCAGTGCGCCATCGTGGAGTACGCGCGGAACGTGTGCGGCCTGGGAAGCGCGAACAGCGCGGAGTTTTCCGATGAAACCCCCCATCCGGTCGTCGATTTGATGCCCGACCAAGGGGATGTGGTGATGGGCGGAACGATGCGCCTGGGGTCTTTTCCGGGAATTTTGCGGCCCGGATCGCTGGCCTCACGCGTATACGGAGGGGCTACGCGCATAGAGGAGCGGCACCGGCACCGCTACGAGGTCAACAATTCCTACCGGGAAAGCCTGGAGGAGGGCGGTCTGCGGTTTTCCGGGTTGTCTCCGGACGAGCGCCTGGTCGAGATGGTCGAACTGCCGGACCACCCATTCTTCCTCGGCTGCCAGTTTCACCCCGAGTTCAAGAGCGCCCCCTACGCTCCGCATCCGTTATTCCGGGGGTTCATCGCCGCGGCCAAAAAGGCGCGGGGAGAGCTTTTCGCTTAGGCGGACCAGCCACCCATCCGGCCGGTTGAACCCCGCCGGGCAGGGGGGCGCAATCCAATCCTGGGGAGTGCCGCGAATTGTCGGTTGAGCGCATAACGGTTGATATCGGCGCGGTCACCATCGGCGGTGGCGCTCCTCCGGCCTTCATCGCCGGGCCTTGCGTTCTTGAGAGCGAATCCAATGCCCTCGAATGCGCCGATGCCATCAAAAAAGCGTCCGAGGCTTCGGGGCTGAAGGCGATTTTCAAATCCTCCTACGACAAAGCCAATCGCAGTTCGATTTCCTCGCCCAGGGGCCCCGGCCTCGCCAAGGGGCTCGAGATGCTTTCTGCCGTTCGGGATGCGACCGGCCTGCCCATACTCTCGGATGTTCATTCCCCCGAGGAGGCCAAAGAGGCAGGGAAGGTGGTGGATGCCCTTCAGATCCCGGCTTTTTTGTGCAGGCAAACGGATTTGCTCCTGGCGGCCGGCAAAACGGGGTTGCCGGTAAACGTGAAAAAGGGGCAGTTCCTCGCGCCCGAGGACATGGAAAACGTGGTGGAAAAGCTCCACGAAGCGGGGTGCCGCCAGATTTTACTGACCGAGCGCGGTTCCTCGTTCGGCTACCATAACCTGGTTTGCGACATGCGCTCTCTTGTCGTGATGCGCGAGACGGGATATCCGATCGTGTTCGACGCGACCCACAGCGTTCAGGCCCCGGGGGGACTCGGGAACCAGAGCGGCGGGGATCGCCGAATGGTGGGGCCGTTGGCGCGGGCCGCCGCCGCCGTCGGCGTGGATGCCTTTTTTTTGGAATGCCACCCGCGGCCCGACGAGGCGCTCTCGGACGGACCCAACATGATTTCCCTGGACGCCCTGGCTCCTCTTCTTGAGTCGCTCGCCGCCATTGACGCGGCACGGGCCGGTGCGGATAGCGGCTGATGCCGTCGAAATTTCTTCCACCCCGCTTTTTATTTCTGGTCGTTTTGTTCGCGCTCCCGGCATGCGGCCGGTATGAGCCGATTCTCTGGCGCGAGATGCCTGGAAGGATCGGTTCGGTTTCGGGCATGGGCAAGAAAATGGTTTCCGCCCTTGAGATCGAAGCCGAAAAAAAACGGGCCCGCTTATTTCCCCAGCGCACGGGCGGCCCCGTCGTCGGGAATGAAAATCCATCCGCCGTCTCCCTGAAACTCATCGTGGCCGGATTCCCCGAGGCGCGGAGCGGTTTACGCACAAAATTCAGCGAGAAGATAGAAAACGCCATTCGGAGCGCTCTGGAAAAATCCCGGATGTTTGAAATCGTCGATGGAGGAGAGGGCATCTCCTGGCAAGAGGCCGGGATGGGTGTTGCCGCTACGGCGCCTCCCGGAGAGAGAGGAGCGCCCGGGCGGGCAGGCAAAAAAGCCGTTGCGCCGCGGGGGGCCGCCCGGACGAAGCGGGGCTCAGAGTGGGGCGATGACCATCCTCTCTACGGGATTTGGCCACGGATTCGGGGGGGGCGCTACGGCGAGCGGTCGGTCGTCCATGCGGCATCGATGTTGGGAGCAGAGGCCGCCGTTTACGGAGCCTATGCGAAGAGGGGCGGTCGAATTCTCGTGTGGGCGGCCGTAGTCTTGGACCGCCCCCCCCGGAGACTGTTTTTTAAAAGGGAGCTCAAGGATGCATTCGGTCTTCCCGATCGGCTGAAGGTCTCCAGGCCCTACCTCGGCTATGCGAGGGTCAAATTACCCCGAAAATGGGTGCCGGACGCCTGGCTGGCCGCCAAGGTGCCCCCTCGCCCGCGTGCCCGGCCGCGCCATTCCCGGTATTGGGCGAAGCCGGCGTTCGAGGTGGTTTTGGAGAAAATTGATTCCGAGGGCGCCCGGGTTCGGTTGAGCGGAGGAGAGATCATCGGGTCCAAGGCCTTGATCGTTGGCCGTATCGGAGTGATGGCGCCCAGATACGTCTACGGATTCGCCCTGGACCGATACGGCCGAGCGGAGCCCATATTTTTTTCGGGCCAAAAAAACGCGAAGCCCGCTTTGGTTCGTCCCGGACATATGGTGCATTTCTCCGCGAGGCTTCTTCCCCCCGGGCGGGGCTACCGGATATATTTTGTTTCGTCTGAATCCGATTTCGATGCGAAAAAGGTAGTCGATAAGGCATCGATTCGCCTCGGGATTCGGGAGGGCAAAATTTCCGCCGCAAGGAGTTTCCGCGAGGCCGCCAAAGGAGCCCCCCAACGGGCGTGGTTTGTCCCTCCCGGGCAGGAGGGCATCATTCTTGAGAATCATTGGGATCAGCACGTATATTGGCTTTTCCGGAAAAATAGCGGTTAGGGCCCCTTTTTTTCCGATTGGGGCTGGAGTTTGCTAGGATAATACCGGTTGTCGATAGCGAGGCCCGGCCAATCAGAGGTGGGCGGTTCAAACCGGGCCTTTTTGTCATCGGGGCGCGTATGTCCTCATCGAGTTTGCCATTATGGCCGGAAGCGGATTCTTCGTTTTTCGGCGATTTCGTCCGGCTGGAAGGTTCTCTGCGCTTTACGGGGAAATTTCTGTTGGATGGGCAATTCAAGGGCGAGATCGAAGGACGCGGCCGGCTTGAAATCGGCTCCTCGGCCCAGGCGGCGGGAAAAATCATCGCCGATGAATTGATCCACCACGGCTGCACCGAGGGCGATCTCATCGCCATCGATAAGCTTGACCTGCGGGCCGGCTGTCTTCACCGGGGGGATATCCAGGCCCTTCGGGTTCAAATTAGCCCTGAGGCACGTCTCGAGGGTGTCCTGAAAATGCCGGATTCGAGTCCGGGATCCGCCTCGAATTTCGCCTTCAATCGATACCGGAACCGTTTCGCGGTGGGCATCATTGTCCTCTTTTTGGCGGGCGCGGGAGCCACCACGGCTATCGGCAAGCTGCCCGGAATCTGGAATTCCGTGGAGGGCCGAATTAAAAGGCTCGCCAGCCTGGCGCAGTCTTTCCCCCTGCGATCCGCCCCGCGAATGTCCAACGCCAGCAAGAATCAACGCGAGGAATCGTTTCTCGGAGAAGCCCTGCTCCGGGAGCGGGAGGAGAAATTCCCCGAAGCGGCGGCCCTCCTTGAGAGGGCGGTCCTGCTGAACGGGAAAAATTCCCGCCTGGCCCGATTCCGTTTGGCGAAAAATTTTGCGCGGTTGGGCCGCAATGAAGATGCCATCGGGCACCTCAACGAGCTCCTAAAGGAGGCGCCCGGCCATATCGGGGGGATGATTCTCCTGGGGGATCTGTACGCGGGAGCGGGGCGGTTTCAAAAAGCGGTTTTCGCCTATGCCGCGGCGGTTCGTCACGACCCGGCGGATTTGGTTCTTCGGCGGAGATTGGAAAAGGTGCGCGCCCGAATCGGCGGGGGAAGGCGCTCCGGATCGAGAATGAAGGACATCCCTTCCCTGTCCCGCATCCTCGACGAAGTGGAGCGTCTGCTGGGCGAGAAAAAGCCGGTTCAGGCCGTGAAGGTGGTCCGCAAGGGAATCGCCGCGTTGCCCGACGAGCCCCGGTTATACTTTCAACTGGGGAGCTCCCTGACGGAAATCGCCGACAGGAACGGGGCCATAGAGGCCTACCAAAGGGTGATTCAATTGGCGCCGGACTGGCTGGACGCCTATGCGCGCCTCGGGGCGCTGCTCGAGGCCAGCCGACGGTATAAGGAAGCGGTGGCAATGTACCGGCGCGCCGCCGACCTGCATCCATCGAATTTGGATATGCTGGTTCGGATACCGTTGATCGAAATGCGGCGGAACCGCCGCGATAAGGCGTATCGGATGCTCCTCAAAATGAGGGAGGATCATCCGAAATCGACCGTCATTTTGCTGGAATTGGGCATGCTGCTTTGGAAAAGCGGAAAGGCCGCTGAATCCAAAGCAGTGTTCCTCAGGGTTTTGGAGCTGGACCCGAATTCCGCCCCGGCTTTGAACCGGTTGGCGTGGTTTCATGTGCAAGGAAAAAACCTGGAACGCGGAGTCGAACTCTCGAAGCGCTCATTGGACATTCGCCCCGACACGCCACTTTACCTCGATACTTTGGCGGAACTTTACTTCCGGAGCCACCAGCCGGTGAAATCGATTCCGCTCATTCAGCGAGCGATCGAACTGGAGCCCAGCAACCGATATTACCGCGTCCAGCTGGATAAATTTAAACGGGCCAGGAGATAAATACCCGAACGGGGGGGGTTGAATGATGCGACCACTATTCGCTGCGGGAATTGTTGCCTTGACGATATTGAGCGGCTGTACGACCATACGGAAAAGCTTGGATGCAATTATCGAAAGCAAACCTCCGTCCCTTTACAGACAGGCCACCCTTTTACCGTCGGGTCAGCCGGGAGATAAAGATCATGGGCGTGCTAACGATTTCTCGGGAATTAGGTAGCGGCGGGGACGCCATCGGGAAAAAAGTGGCTGAGGAATTGAGTTGGGAACTCCTCGATATCGAGGGATTTGCCGAGGCCGCCCGCTCCTATGGGTATGTCCGTGCCGAGTTGGAGCGGGTGGACGAGCGGAGTCCCGGGCTCGTCGATCGTTTTTTTCGCGATCGCCAGCTCGTTTATCTCGATATCATGCGGGCGATAGTTTATGAATGCGCTCTTCGCGACAACTATGTCATTCTCGGCCGGGGAGGGAATTCCCTTCTTTCGGGCATTCCCGGCGTTTTCCGGAGCCGGATCATCGCCCCCGAGGATGTGCGCCAAAGGCGGCTTGTCGCCAACGAGGGCCTATCCGCATCGATGGCGGAAGAGTTTTTGCGCCACAACGATCAGGAGCGGAAATCCTATACCCGTTATTTTTTCGATGTCCGCTGGGGAGACCCGGGCGGTTTCGATTTGGTCCTGAATACCGGGTTCTTCGAGGAAGAGGCCGTTGGCCGGATGCTCGTGAGATTGATGAAGCGCGAGGATTTCGCAAAAGATGCGCCCTCCTCCTCGGAGGAACTGCGGAATCTATCATTTGCACAAAAAGTAAAAGCCGCGTTGATGACGGACGATCGCATCGATGCGAGCGGCATTTCGGTGGAATGCTCCGCTGGCGGTCAGCTTTTCCTGCATGGCAGGGTGAACAGCCAAGATGAAAAGGATCTCTCCGAAAGCATCGCAGGCGCATTTGAGGGAGTGGAATCATTAAACAGCGAGTTGGTCGTGATGCCGCCCATCGAGGGTTGGTATCCGGTATGAGGGTACGGATGGGTTACATCAAGCCAGGGTCACTCGGATCAAGACAAAAGGTTTTGCGCGGCGGAATATGGTTCGCCTTGCTTCCCTTGCTCATATCCGGATGCGGATACATCATTAAAAAAGAAGTCTACGTGAAGGACCAGAAATTGGTCCAAACAAAAGTCGAGTTCATCCGCAGGCAAATGCTGGCCCACACCCAGATTCTTCAGAGACATGGCAGGTCCATTAATGAGGTCCGTCTCCGGCTTCGCGATATGGCCTCCAGAACCCGGGGTGCCGGCGGACCGAGGCGGGCGGCACGGCCCGGAGGCGGGATGAAGGCCTCCGCGAGGCCGGCGCCTTCGCGGGCGGCCTCCCGCGCCAAGGGGAGCATGAAGGGAGGACATCCCGTCGGGAAGTCGCTATTCGTCCGGGCCACCTACCGGGGGCTTCCCCTGAACTATGCGGGCGGTTACCGCAAGCCCCGCGGCAAGCGCTATCCCTACAGACTTTCTCCCGGGACGCTCGTCGAGGTGCTCTCGGCCGATCGCCGGGGATTCACCCGGATCCGGGTGAAATCCGGCCGCTGGAAAGGGCGGCGGATGTGGGTGCGGACCCGCTGGCTGGTGGAAAAAATGAAATCGCGCCGCCGCAGGACCGGCCGGGGGTAGATGCGGATTTCAAACTCGCCTGAGGGCGGCGGGCCGGCTCCGCTCTCCCCGGGCTCCCGGAAACTGCCCTCGCTTACCGCGGGGCTAAATATTAAGTTTTTAACTCAAGAACATAATTCGATAGAATTATGCCATGAATGAGATTGTTCGGGGAAATTTGGTTTTCTTTGTGTGATTCGGTCGAATTTTTGTCCGGTTAGGGTTTTAGTCCATTGCAGAAGAGTGACTAATTTCACAAGGACGTTATTCTGAGAAGTGTTTTTAGAAAAGGAATTGTCAGGTGAAGCAAATCGAAGAATTGATTGATGCGGGTGGATTTGAGCTATGTGCTTATACCGTTGGCTTGAAAACAAAGACCCTTCTCAGTAGTGATGTCTTAATGGGTGGGTTGACAGAAGTGGCAGCGAATTTTCCGGACCTTTCTGATTTGAAATTCGATAAAGAAGATAATTAATTTAACAAATTAAATTATGAAATGTAAGTAGAAAAACAAAAGATGCTCAGAGTTGAAGGAAGTCAGGTTCTAGAGTTTGTTTGGGGGAATCGGACTAGTGTAATCTTATATGAATTGCGTCATTTATTTGAGATTATGGAAAAGTCTTTCGCAGTCCAATCAACCTTGAGTATATT
>DNYS01000158.1:820-8945 GCA_003506735.1 Nitrospinota bacterium | reverse complement strand
CGATAAATTGATAAATCGTACTTAATGAGGCATACATTAAGCCCAATAGATAAATGGAGATCGGATGAGCACGACGGGCGGGGACGGCCTTTTTTTGAGCGTCATCATCCCCAGCTACAACGAGCGCGACACCATCGCCGAGATTGTCCGGCGGGTGCGGGCCGTTCCGCTGAATCTCGAGATCATCGTCGTGGACGACGGGAGCGACGACGGGACGAGCGAAATCCTCGCGGGGATCGAGGGCGATGGGGTGCGGGTGCTCCGCCATCCCGAAAACCGGGGAAAGGGGGCGGCGCTGGCGACCGGCTTCGCCGCCGCGGCGGGAGAGGTGATCGTTATCCAGGACGCCGATCTCGAGTACGATCCGGCCGAGCTCCCCGAGCTCATGGCCCCCATCGAGAAGGGGATGGCGGATGTCGTCTACGGCTCGCGGTTCGGGGGAAAACCCCAGCGCGTGCACATGTTCTGGCACAAGATGGGAAACCGCCTGCTGACGTTTTTGACGAACCTGCTGTTCAACTGCACGCTGACGGATATGGAGACCTGCTACAAAATGTTCCGCCGGGAGGTGATAGAGGGAATCGTAATCCGTTCCCGGCGATTCGACGTCGAACCTGAACTCACCGCCAAGATCCTCAGGGCCAAGAAGTGGCGCGTGTACGAGATCCCGGTGTCCTACTACGGCAGGAACTACGGGGAGGGAAAAAAAATCACCTGGCGCGACGGCTTCGCCGCCATCTGGACGCTCATCCGCTACCGTTTCCGGGATTAGGCCGCCCCTCAGCCCCCCCCGCGCATTCTTTTTTCCCGAATTTCCTGGACGCGGCTCCGTTGAGGAGCGTTTCCATCCGCCGGGTGGCCTGTTGGCAGGGTGGGCGAAATATTATTCCGGGGGGCATGAAACCGGCCGCCCGGCGGCGGAATCCCCGGGCAAGCGGGCGGACTTCGGCGGCTGGTGTCAAAGCTGGGCGATGATCGCCCCGGCCGCGGCCATCGTTCCTTTTTCGAGCCGTCCCCGCCTGTCGATGGGGATGGCGCCGGTCTCGAGGGCCTTCCAGACGGCGCGCTCGAGGAGCCGGGCGGCCGCCGCCTCTCCGATATGATCGAGGAGCATCGCGCCCGCCAGGATCTGGCTCACCGGGTTGGCGATGCCCTGGCCCGCGATGTCGGGCGCCGAGCCGTGGACGGGCTCGAAGTAGGAGTACCGATCTCCGATGTTTCCGCCCGGGCACATGCCGAGGCCGCCGATGGTCCCGCCGCCCAGGTCGCTCAGGATGTCCCCGATGAAATTCTCCATCACGAGAACATCGTAATGAGCGGGATTCATGATAAGCGCCTGCGCCGCGGCGTCCGGGTAGATCGTCTCCGCCTCGATTCCGGGGTACTCGGCCGCCACCTCCAGGAAAACTTCCTTGAACAAAGCGAACGAGCGGAGGACATTGCTCTTCTCGGCGCAGGTGACCCGTTGCACGCCGTCCGCCGGGGCGCCGCTGCGCTTTTTGGCCAGCTCAAAGGCGAAGCGGACCACGCGCTCGGTCCCCGCCCGGGTGGTGATCAGGGTGTCCGCCACGGCGTTCGGGCCTCCCACGCCCTTGCCCCGGGAGGCGTAAAGCCCCTCGGTGTTTTCGCGGACGATGACATAATCGATGCCGCCCGGCTCGTAACCGCTCAGCGGGGTGGGGGCGCCCGGATAGAGCTTGACGGGCCGCACGTTGGCGAAGAGATCGAGGTCGCTCCTCAGGATGCCCCCGAGAAGGCCCGCCTCGATCCCCTCCGGTGTCCGGACCGAGGGGTCGCCCACCGGCGCCTTGAATACGCTGTCCGCCGTCCGGCAGGTCTCGATCGTTTCCTTGCTCATGGCCACGCCGTGCTCGGTGTAATGGGCAGCTCCCGCCGGGTGGGTCTCGAAGGTGAGCCGGAAACCCTCGTCGGCTTTGGTCACGGCTTCGAGCACGGGCAGGGCCGCGTCGATGAGTTCGGGCCCGATATTGTCCCCCGGGATGACGATGATGCGATAATCGCGCATGGGTTCCCCTTTTCGAATAAAATGAGACGGTTTTCATTACATACACCACCGGACGGCGGAATTGTATAGAATCCCGCCCAGCGCCGCCCGGGCGAATTTTTGTTGATGCGGCGAATTTTCACCGATGCCCAAGGAGATTGTTGTGGCGCTCCATCGTTTGGAGGGAACCGAGGAGCCGGCCTTTCGCCGGTTCCTCGAATCAAACCGGCCCTTGAGCTACCGGATCGAGGGCGCCATCGCCGAATCGAATGGGGGGCTCTCCCTGTGGGTGGACGATCTGGCGCGGCCCTCTATCTGCGTTCACCGGGCCTGGGCCCGGCTGTCCCCGCTGGGCGCCCCCGAGGCGATCCTGGTGCATCTGGGCGATCTCGAAGCCCTGGCGGCGGAAATGAAGGAGGCCGGAGAAAAAACGAGGCGTGCCCCGCCGGAGGGAGAGGGGGATGTGATACGGCTGAACGCGCTTCCCCGCGAGGCGCGGGACGCGCTGGCCGCGAAGCGCCGCATCGTCCGCGAGAACGGCTGCGGCCTTTACACTCTGGAGAAAGAAAATTTCACCCCGTTCACGGAGGGCCCGCAAATCGGCCGAATCCGGGACGATGAGATCGGACTCGTATCCAAGCTGGCCGAGTACGGCGAGATCGAGGACTACATCTCCGAGCGCATTCTCCGGGCGCCGCATGCCGCCGTGCGCATTGACGGCGAACTGGCCGCCTACATGATCGTTCACGATAACGACTCGATCGGAATGCTCCACACGGTCGAAAAGTTCCGGAACCGGAATCTGGGACGCTACGTCGCCTCGGCCCTGGCCGAAATGCAGATGGCGCGCGGAAGGCCAGTCTATTGCTATATCATTGACGGGAACACGCCTTCCCAGCGGGTATTCGGGAGCCTGGGCTTCCGCCGGATGGCGGAGGTGTCGTGGGTCGCTTTCGAAAGAGGATCCGCGTGAGCGCGGCCCGAGGGCCTACCGGGTTCCGAAGATGATGTACTCGGTGCGCCGGGCGTCGAGGAAGTTGGCCAGCTGCAGCCGCCGGGTGTCGCGCGGCCCTTTGCGCGCGTGGCGCTTGATATCGCCGACCTCGCGGGAAAGGCGCCCGGCCTCGGTGAGGGCCTGAGTGGTCAGGGCGAAAAGCGTGATCAGATCGCGAAGCTGGTTTTCGAGCGAGCGCTTCTGGTCGAACACTGCGGGGCCGGAGGTCCGGAGCTTGAGTTGCGAGTTGACGCTTTGGATGAGGGTTCCGATGTTGTCGATTTTTTTCCGGATATCCTTGATCCGGGCCTCGCGGAGTTTCTTGGCCGTCTTGGGGTCGATTTTTGTCGTGCCTGGCTTTTTATCCGATTTCTTTTCCTGTGAATATACGGATGCGGGAAAATCGCCCGGGCTAAGCGATGACGCCGCGACAAGCAGGCCGGCCATGACCAGTTTCATAGGATCCATCGGATTCTCTCCGTTGGCGGCCGGGCGGGAACATTCTCCGGCAACTTCAAATATTTTAGTCCTTTAAAGCGGAATCCTCAATAGAGGATTGCCGGTTCGGCGGCCCCTCTCGACAAAAGCCACTGATATGAATAGTCTTATTCAAGTAATATTCGGAGTCTCACCGAAAATATCTGGAGTGCGGAAGGAGGATTTTCATGCAAAAGCAAGATCATTTCGACAGGCCGCCGGGTCCCCTGGGAGGGATGTGGAGCCTCTGGTACCTGGACCCCATCCGGATGATCAAGCGGGAGCTCGGCGGATTCCGCAAGGTCCGCCATAAGGCGTTCTCGGAATTGCTCCAGCCGGGCGACGATGCGCCGCCGGTCCAGCTCAAAACGACCGAAGGGGTCGAGGTGAACTTCGCCGACTTTCTCGGGAAGAAGAACATTGTCGTCGAATTCGGCGCCATTACGTGACCCCCCTACCGCCGGCAGTTGCCGGGTATCGAAGAGCTGAATCAAAAGTACAAGGATAGGGATGTCGCGTTTTTTGTGGTGTATTCGAAGGAACCCCATGCGGGCGAGCGAAGGTATTTTAAAAAATACACCCAACATTCCACCTACGAGCACAAGCTGGGCTATGCGAAGGAGTTGGTCGAGACGTTCGGGATGAAGGTGCCCGTCCTCGTGGACGATTTGGAAGAGTCCGTGGTGATGGCTTATGGCCGCATGCCGAACATGATCTACATCATCGATAAAGAGGGGAAGATCGCCTACAAGGCCGATTGGACCGAAAAGCCCCGGATCGAGTCGTTGCTGGATGAACTTCTCTCCGAGCAGGGAGCCGAGGTGGCGGCGGGCGCCTAGCTTTTTCACAAGGTAAAACGATCGCGGTCCCGGCGCGCCTGGGGCCGCGGATTTTTGTCGCGCGATATTTTTCGGAGGCGGGAATGCCGTCCCTTACCCTTTCCGGTCCTCGGGAAGGAAGTAGGTGAAGATCATCCCCACGACGAGGGAGGCGGGGAGAACCCAGAAGGTCTGGAGGAGCCCGATGTCCTCGGCCACCCTCGAGATGGGGATGACGGAAAAGCTCGCCAGGCCCCACGATACGCCCAATGTGAGGGAGCTGGCGAAGCCCCTGTGGGCGGGGAGGAACTCCTGGGCATAGGCCATGCCGACTCCCATGGGCATGTAAAGGCTAAAGCCCAGGAGGGCGATGCAGGCCATCGCGAACCAGGGCGGGGCCAGGAGAAACCCGATCAGGCCCACGATGGAGGCGGCGATTCCCGATCCGATCACCTTCCGCTTGCCGATCCGGTCGGCGAGCGCCCCCCCGGTCATGACTCCCGCCATGCCGAAGAAGAGCAGCACCGAGTTCGCGATGCCGCCCTGCCAGAGGCCCAGGCCCCGTTCGACGTAAAGCGTGGGCAAGAGGCCCTGCATGTTGACGGTGACGATGGCCCGCGAAACCGTGACGCCGAGCAGGATGGACAAGGGATACCGGGCCGCCCACACCTCGGTGCCGAGCCCCCGGAAGTGGCCGGTCCCGCCTCCGGCGGCGGGGGCGAGTTTGGGGAGCCCCCGCGTGATCCCGGCGACGGCGGCGATGTTGACCCCCACATAGATCCAGAGCCACTCCATCCCCCACCATTTCACGATGAACAGGGCGATGATGGGCCCCAGGGAGAAGCCGAGCCTTCCGCCCGCCACGAAAATGCTGACGGCGAGGCTGCGGTGGCGGTCGCTGAGGGCGCCCGCCCGCGAGGCCATGTCGGGGTGGGCGAGGCCGGCGAGGGCCCCGCCGATGGGGACCGCGATCGCCACGGCGGCGTAGGAGGAGAGCCACCCCGCCGCGGTCAGGAAAATAGCGCTGCCGATGAGTCCGATGCCGAGCCAGGGGAGGCGGGGCCACCGGTCGGTGACGATGGCCGTGATGGGCTGGCTCCCCGCGTTGAAGATGCCCAGCAGGCCGATCAGCGCGCCCGCGGCCCCGAGGGTGAGGCCGAATTTTTCCCTCAGCAAGGGGAGCAGGGGGGAGAGAAAGCTCACCTGGCTATCGACGACGAAGTGCGCCATGAAGAGCAGCCCGATGGTGCCCCAGGGAGGTTTTTCGGCCGGAACCATTTTTTCCGCGCGCACCGGTTCCCCGCCGCTCATCCGTCTCCCTCCGCCGGGGCCATGGGACGGCCCTGGTTCACATGGTGGAGAATCATGGCGATGCAGGTCGATACCCCGAACAGGATGCCGTAGAAGAGAAACGAGAACTGCAGGCTGAAGGAATCGGCGATGAGGCCCCCGATGAGCGGCGAAAGGGTGCTCGCCCCTTCGTTGACGGCATAGACGAGCCCGATGGCGCTTGCGCGCTGGCGCTCCTCGACCAGCTCGGTTCCCACGGCGAGGACCAGGCTCGGAACCGGTGTCAGGAGGATGCCCACCGCGGCGATGGAGGCCAGGAGGCCCGCCGTTGTGGTCGCCATGGAGATCGACCCCAGCGCCAGGCCGCACAAGAAAGTCATGGCCGCGATGTACTTCGTCTTGCTGCCCTTGTCCGACCATCGGCCCACGATCACCGTCGCCACCGCGCCCACGATGAAGTAGGCCGACAGGACCCATCCCACGCCCTGGACATCGAAGCCGAAGTTCCGGGCGAGGAGCAGGGGCAGGAACGTCATCAGCCCCCGGAAGCCCGTGATGCGGAAGGTGGAGAGCAGGATCAGGAGGATCAAGGCCTTATTCCTGGAAAACGACCGGAGGGTGGCGCGGGCGGCCTGCTTCATGGGCCGGCGGTCGCGCGGGACGTCCTCGAAGTGGCGCCAGATGAAGAGCGCCATGAGGACGCCGGGGATCAACGCCCAGTGGGCCGCCGCTCGCCAGCCGCCGAAATACACCGCCATCCAGCCGACGAGGATGGGGGTGAGGATGCTGCCCACCTCCCCGCCGCCGGCGAAAATTCCCATGATAAATCCGCGCCGCCCGGGAATTTCGCGCGTGATGAGGGCGATGGCGGGCGGGTGGTAGGCCGAGCAGCCCAGCCCGCTGAGAAAAACGAAACCCAGAAAGACGGTGTAGTCCGGGGCGAGGCCGTAGAGGAATACCGGGACCGATTGGACCAGGAGCGAAAATGCGAGCACCGAGCGCCACCGGCCGAGGTAGTCGCCCAGAAACGATATGGGAAACTGGAACACCCCGTTGGCGAAGGCGTAGACGGATGCGATCAGGCCGACCCCGACGTAGCTCAGTTCGAATTCCTTGGCGATGATCGGAAGGATGGGGATCAGAAATAACAGGTAGAATGAATTGACGCCATGGCTGGCGGCGATGGCGGCGATGTTGGTTTTTTTCGCCCGATCCACCAGGATGGTCCTCTCGGAAGGGAAAATCGCCAAAAGCAGAAAGGCTCTTATACGCTTCCGGGGCCGGAAGGGTCAACAAAGGGTCCAACGAAGGGTCCAAGGAGGAGTGAACGTGGAGCAGCCGCCCAGGTTCGACGAGAAGGCGGCGCGGCGGGTCGAGGCGGTCTACGCATCGAAGGAGGAGGTGCGCCAGCGGGCGTTCGTCATGGACGCTCTGGCACCTCTCACAGGCGAGCGGATCGTCGATATCGGATCGGGCCCCGGCTACGTCCTGCGCGATCTCGGCGAGGCGGTCGGCCCATCGGGCGGCGCGGTGGGCGTGGAGCCGGCCGGGGCGATGATCGCGCTTGCGCGACGCCGCTGCGCAGGGCTGGCGCAGGTCACCCTCAGGGAGGGGAATGCCGAGGCGGTTCCGGCGGGCGACGGGGAGTTCGACGCCGCTATCGTCACCCAGGTCTATGAATACGTCCCCGGCATCGCCGCCGCCCTGGGGGAGCTTCGCCGCGTCCTCCGGCCCGGGGGGCGCGCGGTCATCTTCGACACGGACTGGGATTCCCTCGTCTGGAACGCCAGGGACCCCGCGCGTGCCGGGCGCATCCTCAAGGCCTGGGACGCCCACCTGGCCGATCCCCACCTTCCCCGGACCCTCTCGGCCCGGCTGCGCGAGGCTGGCTTCGAGATCCAGCGGCGCGATGTCTATCCCATCCTCAACCCCGAATACGAGCCCGGCAGCTACAGTTTCGGGATGATCGGCATCATCGTCCCCTTTGTCATCCGCTTCGGCGATCTGCCCAAGGAGGAGGTCAAGGCCTGGGCCGCCGAGCTCGAAGAGCTTGGCCGGGCGGGCGAATACTTCTTCAGCCTCAACCGCTACCTGTTTGTTTGTAAAAAACCTGTCTGCAAAAAACCCGAAAAAAACCCCGAAGAGAAATAGCGCCTACCCGTCCAGCAGGGCCACCGCCCGGGTGGGCGAGCCGGTCCCGCCCCGGAGCTTGAGGGGCAGGCATACGAACCGGAAGCGCTTGCCCACCAAGCGCCGGGGGATGACCAAATTCTCCGTGTTGAGCAACCCCCGCTCCTTGCACACCTGATGGGAGGGGTAGGGCTCCTCCGAATCCGGGAACATCTCCGTCGGATTCTCGATGGTGAACGCCTCGCACCCGATATTCATCACCCCCAGGTCGGCCAGATGCTCAGTCGCCGGGCGGCTCAGGCCCGCGAAATCCTTCCACCATTTGTCCGGATCGGGATCGTTGAAGCACCTCTCGTAATGGCCGGTGTAGTAGAGAAAGGTGTCTCCCCGCTCGATGGCGAGGCCGTGGCG
>DNYS01000158.1:331-766 GCA_003506735.1 Nitrospinota bacterium | reverse complement strand
TCCAGCTCGCGGTCGATGTGGGAGCGCTCGATATAGGTGCGCGGGGGGACGTCCGAGAAATCCACGCAGACCGCACCCGTGAAAAAGCGCTCCAGCGGAAGCCGGTCGATCGAGGAGGCATCCGGCCCGGGGATGTAATGGTTGAGGGCGTCCACGTGCGAGCCGGTGTGATCCGACAGGGTGATCGTCATGGCCTGGAACGAGAATTTTCCGTGGAATTTCTTGGACGATTCCTCGTGGGTCATCAGGGGCTCAATCGTGACCTTGGGATGAAACGGCCGCTCGTAGCCGCCGGGGGCGATGGTCTGTGAAAGATCGATCATTTCCATAAGGGTCTCCAATACGATGTTTGGCAGTGCGAGATTTGGCAACGCGAAAATTGCCAACGTGAAGTTTGGCAATGCGAGGGTTGCCAATGCGAAGTTTGTCCGCTTG
>DNYS01000158.1:0-185 GCA_003506735.1 Nitrospinota bacterium | reverse complement strand
CCCAGCGCACCGATCCGTATCCGCCGCTCTTTCTTTAGATGTAGAACGAGATGATAGACGCCGGAGGAGGGGAGGTTTTTGGGGAAGCCCGATGGAATTTTCATTCTCATTTTCCCGCCGGGGAAGGGGCGATTCATGCGCCCGTGACGAATCGGCTCGAAAGAGGTGACCTAGTATCTATCCCA
>DNYS01000055.1:1189-3887 GCA_003506735.1 Nitrospinota bacterium | reverse complement strand
TGTCCACCGCCGCCGGTTATCTGGAGGCTTTTTTGTTCGCTGATTTCTTGACTGATTTCTTCTTCGCCAATTTTCGAGCGGCCTTTTTCTTGGGTCCATCCGCCTTGATGCCGTGTATTCCCCAGGAAGCGTCCTTGCAAGTGATAAAGATGTGGTCTTCGTCGCCGATAACGGTAGCGCTGTGAACGGTGTTGGCCGGAGTGTGAATGATATCTCCGGGGCCGGCCATCTTCACCTTGCCGCCCATCGTCATCCGCACGCGCCCTTGCAGGACGTAGCTGAACTGCTCGTTGGGATGGTTGTGGGGTTCGGCCTTCGTTCCGGCCGGGATGGTGATCTTTCCGAAGATCAGGCGCTCGCCCTCGATAAACGGACCGTGCGCGGTGGAGTAGTCGCCTCCGGCGTGCCGGGGTTTCATGGTCCGGGTGTTGTGAACGAACTTTGCGAATTTGACCATCTCGGTTCTCCAAACTGCCGCCGGAAGAGGAAGAAAAAGGGGGCCTCCCCCGGAGGGAAGGCCCCCGCCAAATTTTCGAACGGACAGTCTACTTTCCGGTCATTGCCTTGATGAGCGCGGTGAAATCGTCCCACCGCTTCTGGCGCGTCTTGTCGTAAGTCGCGCCGTCCACGAAGACCACGTTCTCGCCGATGCTCCTCATGAAGCGCTTGAAGGATTTGTTTTTGGTCAGTTTCACGAAAGCGGAGCGCAGCGTTTCAAGATGATCCGCAGGCATCTTCGAGGGCCCCATGAAAATGCGGTCCATCTGGAAGTTAACCGAGTTAAAGCCGAGTTCGCCCGCCGATGGGACGTTCTTGAAAACCTTGTCCTTCGAGAGACGCTTGTTGCCCGTGATAAGAAGGGCCCGGATTTTGCCGGAGATGATGTGCGGACGCGACTGCGTCGGGAACGCAATGCCCACGTCGTCCTGCCCCGAGAGAAGCGCGCGCAGCGAGGGGCCGCCGCCTTTGTGGGGGATGAATTTTACTTTGATGCCGGCCGCCTTGACGAACTGCATCGAGGGCAGGTGTCCGGCGCCCCAGACGCCGCTGTGGCCCCATTTGATTTTGCCGGGGTTTTTCTTCGCGTAGGCGATGAGCTCTTTCACGTTCTTCCACGGTTTGCTGGACAGCGAGATGAAAACCGGCTGGCCGTGGTTGATCTTGGCGATGGTCTTGAAGTCGCGCAGTGTCTTGAACGGGACCTTCCGCGTCTGCGGCACGAGGGTGTCGAAGCCGTTGTGGGTGAAGAGGATGGTGTAGCCGTCCGCCTTGGCCCTGGCGGCGAAGCCTGTCCCCTTCATTCCGGCGCCCCCGGGCACCAGCTTGACGATCATGGGCTGGCCGAGAATGTTGCCGATGATGCTCGTGATGCCGCGTGCGTGGAGGTCGTGGCTGCCGCCCGCGCCCACCGGAAGGACGAGCGTGATGGGCCGCGTGGGAAACGGATCCGCCGAGGCAACCATCGGGGCCGCCAGGAATGCGGCGATCGCGATCGCACCAATAATGCGCATGAACAATGAACGTTTCATCGGGGTCTCCTTTTGAAGAAATGTTGCGTTTTGAAGAAATGCTCCATCAGGCCGGCTGCGCTTTGAGGCGCCGCCGTACCCAAGGACCGACAAACAGGTAAAGGCTCCAGATTATTGCCCCCGAAAGGAACAACGAGGCGACCGGCCGCTGAACGAACAGGTAATGAAACAACGCCCCGTCCGCGTAAAGTATGCTCTGGCTCAGCCGGTACTCGACCGGCTCGGCGAGCACGAACGCGATGATCAGCGGCGCTAAATCAAACTGGAATTTCTTCAGTATATACGAGCAGACACCGATGATCACCATAATAATCACGTCCGAATCCGCCCCCGTGGAAAGGGTTCCGACGAACGCAAGGGCCAATATGACAGGTACAAGATAGGCCTTTTTGAGCTGAATCGCCTGGGCGAAGGGCTTGAGCAGGATATAGCCCAGGAAGATGAACAGGATATTGGCCAGGACGATGGTGATCAGCAGGGCGTACATGAGGGGGCCCTGTTCTTGGAAGATCTGGGGGCCGGGGCGCATCCCGTGGGCCACGAAGGCGCCCAGGAGGATGGCCGTCACGTTGTCGCCTGGGATGCCCAGGGTGAGCAGCGGGACCAGAGTGGGGCCGTTGACGGCGTTGTTGGCCGCCTCGGGCCCCGCGATGCCGTCGAGGTCGCCCTTGCCGAAGGTTTCGGGGTGATCCGAGGCCCGCTTGGCCGCGCTGTAGCCGATGAAGGCGGCGACGACCTGGCCCACGCCGGGCACCATGCCGATGCCGGTGCCGATGACCGTCGAGCGCAAGATGGTCCGGATGGAGGCCTTGAATTCGTGCCACCTGAGACGCTCGCCGGTCTTGGAGAGGTCGATGTGCTCGGAGATGAAGCCAACGGTCCGGGATTCGACGGCCGCGAGAACCTCGGGGATGGCGAAAACGCCGATGGCCAGCGGAATGAGCGGGATGCCCCCGCTCAGAGCCTCGATGTCGAAAGTCATCCGCGTCGCGCCGGTCGTGGCGTCGGTGCCGATCATGCCCAGGCCCATGCCCAGGAAGGCGGCGATGGCGCCCTTGAGGCCCGACTCGCTCGATACGCTCGCGATCAGGACCAAGGAGAAGATAATGACGGCGAAGACCTCTGGCGGGCCGACCAGAAGGACGATGATGGCGATTGGGCCGATCGCG
>DNYS01000055.1:0-1003 GCA_003506735.1 Nitrospinota bacterium | reverse complement strand
GGTAGACGCCGACGAGGAAGGGGATTCCCAGCATGGGCTCGAGCTTAAAGGAGACCGGAAGGAGCACTGACATCGCCAAAATGGTGGTCAGCCCCGGCATCGCCCCGACGAACATCCCCACCACGAGGCCGGCGGATATGTAGAAATAGGTGTCCCAGCGGAGGAGAAGAGAAAATCCCTGGAAAAAAGAGTCTAGCATGTAAGAATCCTCACCAGCCGAAAAAAATGCTGGTTAAAAATTTCATGATCCCGTCCTCGATGACGGCGATGAATTCGAATTCGCTGCGGGGGAGCGAGATGAGAAGCAGGCGCTCGAATATGAAGCGAATGACGACGGGGGCGAGAACCGGAAGGGAGAGAACGGCCCACCACTGGCGGAGACCGAGGAAGACGGAAACCATGGCCGTCATAATGAGAGTTGCCAGGCCGAAGCCCAGCACCGTGACGAAATAGGCGTAGCCGGCGGCGATGGTCATCATCAGCGCGGCGCGCGAGAAACGGTCCGCATCGCCGTCGCCGGAGATCCCCGAGGATACCTCCCGGAGCCGCATGACCGATTTGCCCAGGTAGTTCAGGCACAGAAGCGAGAGGAGGCCGAAGGCGAGGCGCGGAAAGAAGATGGGCGAGAGCGTGGTGACGTCCTGGGCCGCCGGGATGCCGCCCGTGGCGATCAGCCTGGGCATGAAAATGGAGAGCGAGCCGGCGATGCAGGTCAGCAGCGCCGCGAGGCCCACCTCGAGCCGGAGCATGGTGGGACTCAACGGTTTTATATCGTCGCCATCGGTGGCCATAGGCCCTCTCTATTAAATCGGGGCGAACGCACCCCTCGGCTGCCTCGATTCGGCGCTGCCCGAAAGCAGTAAAAATCCGGCCTGGCTCTAGCGTTTCAAATGACCCGGGAACGGCGTATTATCCAACAAATACACCGTAGCGGCAATGGGATTCCGCCCAGCCCCCGGCGGGGGAGGGAGGTGGGCGCATCCGGGCCGGCCGGGATAATTCC
>DNYS01000181.1:43253-48068 GCA_003506735.1 Nitrospinota bacterium | reverse complement strand
GTCGGGTGGGGCGGCTCCTCGTCCGCCTCCAGACCGCAGAACCACTTGAAGGCCATATTGTAGCGTACCTCCTCCACGATCCTTCGGTCCGAGATGTCGTGGAGGAACTGAAGCAGCAGAATCTTGAACAACATCACCGGAGAGGCCGCGGGGCGCCCCGACTCCTTCGCGTAGCAGCCTCGGCAGAGGCGGTGGACGAAGCCGAGATCGATTACTGCATCGAGGCGGCGCAAGAAGTGGCCCGGCTTGATGAGGCGGTCATAAAGGGTCTGGTCGAAGAAGCTTCGCTGGGTGGAATCGTGCCTGAGCATGAATGGGGCTCCATCAGGCGGGGGGTGCTCCCCGAGTATATACTCGCCCAACCTATAGCGGCGTGATGAAGGACTTTTTCAGCAGCCTCTAAAATTAAAATAATTTTCTCTTTCGATTCTCAACCGAAATAAGCTGGCACCATCCACGCGCAAAGAACCGCACCGTCTATCCTCGCCGCGTTTTTGCGGGGGACGGCCATCGGGTCACGCGGACCCGGTCCCGCAATCCGCTTCTCGGGTTCAAAGGCCAATAATTTTCCCGTCCCGGACGATTACCCGCTCGTCCAACCACACCGTGGGACGATGAAAAATCATGTCCACATGAAGCGGAGCGAAAACACTTCCCCCCAGAGTCCGATTGTCCCCCACCGCCATGTGACAGGTACCCCAAGCCGTTTTCGCTTCCCGCAAAATAACCCTCTTCCGGCATTCGGGATTGGTTCCCACCGCGAATTCGGCAATGTTGCGCGCCGCATCTCCGCCTTCCTCGAGAATTCGCCAGAACCGCTCGGCGGCGGGGCCGCCGGTCACCGATTTCACATAGCCCCCGGATACTTCGAGGCGCATGGGCTCTGAGACGAATCCCAGTTCCCCGTGTTCGACGGAAACGGGATTGACCATGACACCCTCCGCCGATCCCTCGACCGGGCTAATCGCTCCCTCTCCGTCCGGACAGGCGGTGATGCGGCCCGGATCGGCCGCGACTCCGTTGAATTCGACGCACTCTCTTCCCTCAAGCGAAAAGGTCATGTCGCATCCGTCCGGTGTGGTGAACCGGCCCTTTCGCGCCGCGTTCAACCGCTCGCCCAGTTTCCGGGTGATTCTAGCAATCTCTTCGTAGTCCGCCATCGCCCCGCCGACCGTCATCATTTCCTCCTCGAACCCCCACATGTCCACCACACGCGCTCCGGCGGCGAGGGCCTCCCGGACGGCATCGGTGTGGGTTGCCGCAAAACTCCCCTGGAGATAGATGCAGTCCGAGGCCTTCATGGCAGCGGCAACGTGGGCCGGAGGCTCGACGCCGCCCATCGTGACCGGCTCCATGTACATGAGGGCCAGCTCTCCTCCGGCGGCTGAGATGGCGTGGGCGAGCGCCTTCGTGATCGAGGCGGGGCGGTCCGGGTCGGTGAGGAGAAGCACCTTCTCCCCGGGGCGGACGAGCAAAACTTTTTCGACAAGCCGCCTGGCCGTCGGAGCCATGGTGAATTTGTTCACGAATTTACCTCGATTCGAATTCGGGTTTTGCACCCGGACCCTCAATGATTCCGGGCCTTCAAGAGCTCTGGGCCTTCAAGGACCAGAAAGGAGCCTTTTGACAACGATGCCCTCTTTTTAGAACAGGAACCATAATACCATTCGATTGAAACCCCGCTTAACTGGGGGGGAGAATCGAGGATTCCCTTCGGCGCTTCAATGTACCATCACGCTGACGAAAGGCGCACACCGCAGGCCTCCCGGTGGCCCACGAGCGCCCGCCCGCAAGCCATCCGGTCCTGTGCCCGCCCGGAACAGCGCGGCCGAATCCGCAAATAAAAAGGGCCAGAGGACAAAGCCTCCGGCCCGGAATTTTTCCGCCCCCGCGGGGCAAGGGTTAAATCGTCGAGGTGATGATGGGCCTCCCGATGCCCTGGAACGCCACGCTCACCTCGTCCGCCGCCCGCGTTGCGGCCTCAACGGCCTCCTGGGCGAGCGCCCGGCTTTTTTCGGCGAACTGGCGCGCCGATTCGGCCGCCCGCTCTTTCGCATTGGCGGCGTACTGGCCCGCCTGGGAGGAGAACTCATGGGCCTGGGCGGCGGCGAACTTGGCCTGCTCAACGGCGGCCATGCCCATGTCCTTGGCGCGCTCGAGTAGCTCCTTGACCGCATGGTCGGCCTTCTCGACGGCGCCCTGTTGTTTGTGCGCGATCGCCTGGGCGGCGTACTGGAGGGCTTTCGCGGCGGCCTCCTTGGCCTCGCCCGCCGCCCGGAGGGCGGCTTCGTAGGCCTCCGCCGCCGAGGGCATCTGGGGCACCTGGACCGGGATGGTGGGATCGGTCTGGGTCTGGAGGACATGGCTGGCCGTCCGGTTGTTCATCTCGTCCGAGACGCGAAGGGCATCATAGTCCACCATGATATCCACCCGCTTGGCGACGATGCGCTTGCTGGGCTCGTTGATGCTCCAGGCCAGCCCGGTCAGGCCCATCAGGCGGATGAGCATGTAGGTGATGTCGATCTCGAACCACCGCTGCCCGTGGGCAGCCGAGCGCTGATCGGCGTGGTGGTTGTTGTGCCAGCCCTCGCCGAAGGCGAACAGGGCCACCCACCAGTTGTTCGTGCTCTCCTCGTCCGTCTTGTAGTTCCGGTAGCCCCACAAGTGCGTGGCCGAATTGACGAGCCAGGTGGCGTGCCACAGGAGGACCTGGCGGACCAGAACCCCCCACACCAGCCAGGACATGCCGAGCCCGCCGTACAGCTCGCCCGCCAGATAGACGAGACCGGCGAAGCTGGCCCAGATCTGAAAGAAATAGCGGTCGAAGAAGCGCTGAACCGGGTCGCGGTCGAGATCCTTGGCGAAACGGCAATAATCCTCGTATGCGTGGCAATCGGGCATGCTCACGAAGAGCCATCCAATGTGCGCCCACAGGAACGTCACGAGCGGGGAATGGGGGTCCGGCTCATCGTCGGCCTCTTTGTGGTGAATCCGGTGCTGGGCCACCCACTGCATCGGCCCGCTCTGCAGCGCCAGGACGCCGCAAAAGGTCAGGAAGTACTCCATCCACTTATAAGTCTGGAAACTCCGGTGGGTCAGCAGGCGGTGAAAACAGAGCGTCACGCCGAGCATCCCGGCCACGTAATACAAAACGATTCCGAGAACCAGGCCCGAGCGGCTGTAGTAGGCCGGATTCAGGGCGAGCAGCGCGGCGAGGTGAATGGCTCCAATCGCAAAAACGGTCCACCACATGATCTTCCGCTCATCCTTGCGGTGGATGGCAAGACGGCTATTTTCAGGATTGCTCAACAATCCGATCCTCCATATTGCAAATGCGCGAATTATTGCAAATGCACGAAATAATGACGCACAGTTTCCCCCGGGAATCAGGGCGATACCCGATTCGCGCTCTATCTTCAATGAGATGGCCGGGAAAATCAAGCCGAATCGACCCCGGCCCGGGTGGCCCCCCCCCCCCCCCCGGCGGAATTCCCCTCAGCTTCCCATCCCCCGGCCCATTGGATATCATTCCCATTCAGCCCTGTTCTCATCCTCCAGGAGGCGATCATGCCCAAGATTCAGGCCAACGGAATCCAGCTTCACTACGAAATCTCCGGCGAAGGGACGCCCATCGTCTTCGTCCACGAGTTCGCGGGCGACTACCGCAGCTGGGAGGACCAGGTCCGCTTCTTCAACCGCCGCTACCGCACCCTCGTCTACAACGCGCGGGGGTTACCGCCCACGGACGTTCCCGGGGACGTTTCGGATTATAGCCAGGACATCGCCACAGCCGATCTGGCCGGGATCATCCAGGCCCTCGATCTGGCCCCCGCCCACGTCGTCGGCCTCTCGATGGGCGGCTACGCCAGTCTCCACATCGGGCTTCGCCACCCCGAGCTGGTGCGCTCGTGCGTGGTCGCCGGGTGCGGCTACGGCTCGGTGGTGAGCCAGCGTGAGCAATTTCAAAAAGATGTCAACGAGGTGGCCCGCCGCTTCGAGGAGGAAGGCCTCGAAAAATTCGGCCCCGTCTACACCGCCGGCCCCACCCGCGTCCAGCTCGAGCGCAAGGACCCCATCGCCTACGAAAAATTTCAGCGCCAATTTATCGAGCGCTCCGCCCTCGGGGCCGCCAACACCATGCGCGGCCTCCAGAGCACGCGGCCCTCGGTCTACGAGCTCGAGGAGGCGATGAAAAAATCCCGTGTGCCCACCCTCATTCTGACCGGGGACGAGGACGAGCCCTGCCTCGAGCCCGGCATCTTCATGAAGCGCACCATCCCCACCGCCGCGCTGATCACCTTTCCCAACGCGGGCCACCTCATCAACCTCGAGGAGCCCGCCATGTTCAACCGCATCGTTCTCGACTTTATCACCGAGGTGGACGCCGGCCGCTGGCCCGAGCGCGATCCCCGATCCCTGGGCGCCTCGGCAATGTTGCCGGGGGAGGAATAGACCCAAAGCTGGATGACCCGGTGCCCCCGCGCCACCGAGGGTGGTGTCGGCTTGAAACTCGAAGAATTCACCATCCCTCCCCACCGGCGTGGAATTTTGGACATACCGCCGGGGGCGCCGAGAAGGCAACCCGTTCATATTTGAGGATTTACAGACATTTTCGGGCTATTCCCCATAAATGGGGCGCCGATGACAATGTTGTATTAATATATCTATTTTTCTACCATTATGCCGATTTTTATCTGGGCGTAATGGCTATTCCGTGTAACGATACCATCACATTACGAATTCTCGTTCGAGAGGCACCACTTCAGGCCCATTTTAGGGGAGATGGAACCATGAAACGATCGGTCCTTCTGTTCT
>DNYS01000181.1:17650-43145 GCA_003506735.1 Nitrospinota bacterium | reverse complement strand
TTCGTCATGCCCACCCGCCCCGGGGCGCAAATTGCGATCCATAAACACATCACGATGCACAAGCACTACAAAACCATCGTCGTAAACCCCGGCAAGATCCACATCCACCCCGGCAAGAAGCACAGACACCCGAGCGTTAAAAGAAAGGTAGCCGGGTTAAAATTGGTTTCTACCAATCACTGGCACGATTTTCACAAGCATCGCGCCACACGGGGGGGGGGGCGGAAGGAGGGAGGCACTTCCACTTTGTACGACACCCTGGTGCTAAGATACACTGCAAACAAGGGTATGGGTATATTTACCGTGGAAGGAGAAAGTGTAAAAGGTTGCACCGTCATAAAAAACTCCACATTCACACCGCCAAATATGTAAAGCCGACACCCGCCTTCAACCACAAACACCGCGATTTACACAAGCACTGGAAGAAGATCCCGACAATAAAGTACATTACCCACAATGCCTATCTACACAAGCACCGCAACACGAAACACAAGCACCCCCGCGTGGCCTACCGCAAGATGGTCAAGAACCACAAGCACATAAAGAACCACCCGCACGGCGCGTTCGGGGCCGGGCGCTTCAACAACCCCCGCGCCGCCAAGGTCCGCGCAGTTGCGAAGGCCCGCGCCGCTGCGAAGAACACGGCCGCCGCCAGGAAGCTCGCTCAAATTGGCGGAAGGATCAAAAATATAAGGGCGCAACTGAGAAAATTGGTGGGCCAGGCGCGAAGCATCTGCGCGCGCGGCCCGAAAGCCTCCCGGCGCGCCTGCATGAGGCGCATGACCGGGGCGCCCGCGAATTAGAGCGCGAAAGAAACGGAACCGTTATTTCAGCCTCCTCCCTGCGGGCGCACCGCCGGGGAGATTTTTTTGTGGGTGGGAGTGGGCCTGGATGGGGCTTTTATGATGAGCCGTATTTCCCCCGGCGCCTGAGGGGGGCGCGCAAGGATCAGCTTTTCCGGGAGGTCACCGCCTGGAACGTGGCGACGAGGCGCTCGAGGCGCTTTCCGCCGCACTTGGGGCACTTGAATTTTTTCCCCTCGTACTCGGCGAGGGGCATCGTCAAGGTCACTTTCTTTTTGCATTTCAGGCATCTGAAATCGTATACAGGCATGGCTGAACCCACCCATCGAAGAGGTTTCGATGCGAACGCACACGGCGCCGCGAATCGGGATTTAACACTTATCCTTAGTGTAACCCGGCGGGAGAGGACCCGCCACCCCATTCTCGCCGGAGCGGGCTGGGCCGCCGGAGCGTTTCCGCGAGGACTCCTTAGCGCCCGTGCGCCCGGTGGTAGGGATCGGGGACGTAGGCGAGATCTTTCTTGGCGAGGGCGGCGGCGGCCTTCTGGGGCCAGTAGGGCTCGCGGAGCATCGCCCGCGCCATCAATACGATATCCGCCTGCCCGTTGCGCACGATCTGATCGGCCTGCCAGGGCTCGGTGATCATCCCGACCGCCGCGGTGGGAATCTCCGCCTCCCGGCGGAGGGCCTCGGTGAAGGGAACCGGGTAGCCCGCGCCCACCGGAATCTTCGCCAGGGGGGTCCCCCCGCCGCCGCTGCAATCGATGAGGTCCACACCCTCGGCCTTGAGAATTTTCGACAGCGCGACCGTCTCCTCCAAGGTCCAGCCCCCCTCGGCCCAGTCGGTCGAGGAGAGGCGGACGGACATGGGCTTGTCCTCCGGCCATTCGGCCCGCACGATCCGCACGGTCTCGACCGTGAAGCGGGTGCGGTTCTCGAAGGAGCCGCCGTACCTGTCGGTCCGTTTATTCGAGATGGGCGAATAAAAGCTGTGCATCAGGTAGCCGTGGGCCGCGTGGACCTCGATCCACTCAAAACCGGCCGCGAGCGCCCGGCGGGCCGCCGTGCGGAAGGCTTCCTGAATTCGGGCGATATCCTCCAGCCCCAGCTCCTTGGGCAGGCGCGACTTGTCCTGAAACGGAAGCGGGCTGGGGGCCACGATCTCCCATCCGCCCTCATCGTTCGATAGAGGTACGCCCCCCTTCCAGGTGACGTCGCAGCTGGCCTTCCGGCCGGCATGGCCGATCTGGATGCCCGCCACCGCGCCCTGCCCGGAGACGAAGCGGGCGATCCGCGCCAGGGGCTCAACATGATCGTCCGTCCAGATGCCCATGCACCCCGGCGTGATGCGCCCCTGGGCCGTCACCCCGGTCGCCTCGATGAAGACGCGGCCGGCGCCCCCGGCCGCGCGCGCGCCCAGGTGAACCAGATGCCAACCGTTGGCCATGCCCTCTTGCGCGATGTACTGACACATGGGGGAGACCCCGATCCGGTTGCGGAGCGTCACCCCCCGGAGCTGGAGCGGATCGAACAAATGGGGCATGCCTCAAAATTCTCCTGGAATAAGGAAATGATGTTTTCGAACAAACCGGCCCGGAGCGGAGCAAAACGGCCGGGAGCGGAACGAAAAGGCCCGGAGCGAATCGCGCCGGGCCTTTTTTAAAATCCCGCTTAGGGCGTGCCGCGCCGGGCGCCGCCGTCCATGTAGATGGAGCTTCCGAACGAGTAGGAATTCGTCTCGGACGCCAGGAAGGCGGCCATCTTGCCGATTTCCCCGGGCTCGCAAATCCGGCCCGCCGGGGTCTTGGCGCCCCGCTCTTTCAAAACTTCCTCGACATCCTTGCCCGCCTTGTCGGCGGCGGCCTGGGTGAGGTCGCGCGCGCGCTGGGTGTTCGTCATGCCGGGGCAGATGTTGTTGACGATGATCCCGTCGCCCGCAACAGCGTCGGAGAGGCCCCGCGAGGAGTTGAGAACGGTGATGTTGGCGAAGCTGGTGGGCAGGTTGCCCCGGGCCGGGCTGGCGCCCGCGCCGCCGCACACGTTGATGATCCGCCCCCATCCGCCCTTTTTCATGTGCGGGACGGTGAGCTGGGCCATGCGGATGTAGCCGAAGGTTTTCAGGCTGAGGGCGTCGGTGAATAGATCCACGTCGAGATCGAGGATATCGCCGCCCTTGGCCGCGCCGGCGCAGTTGACCAGAATATCCACCCCGCCGAATTTTTCGGCGACGGCGTCCACCACCTTTTTGCACCCATCGAGCGAAGTCAGATCGGAAGAGACCGACATGCCCTCGCCGCCGGCGGCGTTGATTTCGCTCACCGCCGTTTCGAGAAGAGCCTCATCGCGCGCCGTCACGCAGACCCGCGCGCCCTCCCTTCCCAACTGAAGTGCGACCTCGCGGCCGATGCCCCGGCTGGCGCCGGTGACGATCGCTCGTTTTCCCTTCAAGCCTAGATCCATGCCAAACCCCTTTCCCAATGGGATTGATAAAAAAAATCGTCCGAAAAATTCATGCGGACCGGGCGGCGGCTTCGCTCCCCGGTCCGCTTCCCCTCGTTTTTCGGTGACTCTCTATATAACGCCATTCGCCCCCCGCACCAAGGCGAGACCGGACCCCGCGAATATGGTATGCCTTCAGTCTCTTTCCACAGTCTCTATCACCATCTGAGGAAAACCATGGCGGACATAACGCTCCCGGCCGAGACGCTTCACGCCTTCCTCGCCCGCGCCTACGCGGCGCTCGGGCTCCCCCCGGGCGATGCGGCCAAGTGCGCGGCCCAGACCGTGGACGCCGAGCTCCGGGGGGTCGGCTCGCACGGGTGCGTGCGCTTCGGGGTCTTCGTCAGCCGCCTCCGGCGGGGGACGGCCAACCCGCGGCCCGACATCAAGACGATCACGGATCTTCCGGCGTTCTCGCTCCTGGACGGAGACCTGGGGATGAGCGCCGTCGTGGGGAGCCGGGCGATGGAGATCGCTATGGAAAAGGCCGAGGCCGGAGGCTTCGGGGCCGCCGCCCTGCGCCGCTCCTCCCACACGGGCCACATCGGCTACCTGGCCGCCCTGGCGCTAAAAAAGGGCATGATCGGCATCGTCATCAGCGGCGCGGCCGGAAACCTCGCCCCCTGGGGCGGGGCCGGGCGCATGCTCGGAAACAACCCGGTCGCCTTCGCCATTCCCTCGAACCAGGAGTTCCCGATCATTTTCGACATGGCGACCTCGAAGGTCGCGCGCGGGTATGTCCTCCTCGCCGCAAGGGCCGGCGAGCCGATACCCGAGGGCTGGGCGCTCGACTCCGAGGGCCGCCCCACGACGGACGCCGCCCTGGGCGCCAAGGGGACCATGCTCCCGCTGGGCGAACACAAGGGGTACGGTTTGGCCCTCATGTTCAGCTTCCTCACCTCGGCCCTCAGCGGAAACGGATTCGAGGCCGATCAGCCCGACTGGCTCGACGAGGAGCGCCCATTCGCCCTGCCCCTGCTCGCGATCGCGATCGACCCGGTGCGGTGCCTGGGCGGAGACTATCAGGCGGCGGTGGACGAGACCGTCCGGCGCGTCAAGGCGTCGCCCCTCGCGCCCAATTTCGATGAAATTCGCATTCCCGGCGAGGGGTCCCACCGCCGCTACACCGCGTTCCTCAAAAACGGAATCCCGCTCAAGGAAGCTTTGTTCGGGGATCTTTGCCGCATCGCGGGCGAGCTCGGCATCGATCCCCCCGCCGCGCCCTGATCGTTTTCCCGGCGCCCGCCCCTTGAAACCCCGGGCGCATCCGCCGCGCATTCCTTGAACATCGCTCCGCCATTGCGGTAATGTAGGCGCGGTTCCAATTTCCACGTTATTTTTTTCGATCCGGCATCGCCCGCGGGGCGCGGCCGGCGGAATGGTTCACCATCACCGGAGGATCGCTGTGGCAAAAGTCGCCATGATCATCGACAAGACGGACCACGTCGCCACCTGTATTTCCGCCGTCAAGCGCGGCGAGACGGTGGAACTCATGCGGGACGGCCGGAAATCGAAAAAGATCAAGGCCAAGCAAAACATTCCCTTCGCCCACAAGATTTGCGTCAAGGGGATGAAGAAGGGCGATCAGTGCCTCAAGTACGGTCTCTCGATCGGCTCGGCCAGCAAGGACATCCAGGTGGGCGACTACATTCACATCCACAATCTCGAAAGCAACCGGGGCCGCGGCGACCTCGAAAATAACTAAGGAGGCCCATTCGATGGCCAGAAGAAAAACACCGGCGCCCCGGCTGCGCAAGACCTGGTTCGCCTTCCCCCGCGAGAACGGCGACGTGGGCGCGCGCAACTATCTCTTGCTCCTGAGCGGCACCCTCTACGCCAACCCCACCTGCGAGCGCGTCACGCGCACCCTGCGCCACAGCGTCGCCATCACCCACCCCCTGGGCCGGTGCCAGATTGCGCCCGATCTCAAGCGCACCTTCGACACCCTCGTCGCCCACGGCCAGAACGCCAACGCCGGGGCCGTCATCGTCATCGACCACCACCGCGAGGAGGGCTGCACCGCCGATGAGATCGCCCACGAGATCGCCAAGACGGGCAAGCGCGTCGAGGCGGTCAACATCCGCCTGAGCGGAGGGGCCATCGAGGCCACCGCCCAGGTCACGCGCATCGGAATGGAAATGATCCGGGAGCTCACCAACGAGCGCCGCCGGGAGGTCCCCGTCTCCAAGCTCCTCCTCGGCCTCAACTGCGGCACCTCGGACACGACCTCGGGCATTTCGCACAACAAGGCCACCGGCTGGGTGACCGATCAGGTCATCAAGCTCGGCGGCCGGGCGCTGCTCGCCGAGACGACCGAGATGATGGGGGGCGAGGACGTGCTGGCCGCGAAATGCGTCCGCCCCGCCCTGGGCAGGAAAATCTGGGCGATGGTCAGCAAGATGGAAGCGGACATTCTCGCCTGCGGCGTGGACCTGCGCGGCAGCCAGCCCACCGGCGACAACATCGAGGGCGGCCTCTCCACCATCGAGGAAAAATCGCTGGGCGCCATCCAGAAGGCGGGCTCGGCCCCCATCGTGGACGTCATCCCCTACGCCCAGCGGGCGAAGCGGATCCCGGGCCTCCACGTCATGGACACGCCCGGCCACGGCGGCGAATCCATCACCGGCATCGCGGGCGGGGGGGCCCAGGTCCTGATCTTCTCGACCGGCGGCGGCCATACCATCAACCACCCGCTCATGAGCACCCTGCGCATCACGGGAAACCCCGTCTCGGCAAAACTCCAGCGGGACACGCTCGACGTGGACGTGACGGACATTTTCACCGGGACCCCCATCGAGGTTGCCGGGCGGCGCGTCTATGACGAGGTGATCGACGTCGCCAGCGGTAAGATGACCAAGGCCGAGATCCTCCACGAGGACAACGCCTTCGCCATCACCCGCGTCGGGCCCAGCGTCTAGAAAATTCGCGGGCCAAGAGCGTGCCGTTGATCGGCTATGCGGATGCGCTGGTCCTGCTCGCCGGGGAGGAGGGCGGCGAGGGCTGGCTCTCCTACTGCGAGCGGCTGGAGATCTATCAGCTTCCCACCGCCGAGTGGGTGGACGCGCTGGCGGGGGCGATCCTTCCCCTCGGGGCGGAGAGACCCGTCGAGGTGGGCGCGGGATCGGGAGAGCTGGGGCGCGCCCTCATCGAGAGAGGCATTCCCTTTGCCTTAACCGACCCCGCCGGGACCGGCTCAGCGGGTCCCGGCCCGGAGGGCGGAAGCGTGCGGCTGGGCGGGGTCGAGCGGCTCGGGGCGCGCGAGGCCCTGGAGCGGCACCGCCCCGATCTGGTCCTTTCCTGCTGGCTTCCCTTCGATTCGGGCGCGGAAGAAATGATCCTGGCCGATCCGGGCGTGCGCTGGTATCTGGCGATCGTGCAAACGGGGCCGGGCTTCGCGGGGAGCGGGGCCCTCTGGCGGAATCCGGCATGGCGCGCCGCCCCCATCGGGGAGGCCGATCGCTGGTCGGTCTCGCGGAGCGACTATCTCTCGGAGGTGACCGCCGACGAGCACGCCCGCCACGGCGCGGCGTTCCTCCTCACGCGCCAGGCACCCTGAAATCATGGCCGATCATTTGAGGAGGGCGGGATGAGCCGGCTCGTCAAAGCGGAAGAGGTCAGGCGGTTTGTCACCCAAATTTTCGTCCATGCGGGGATGCCGGAGGGCGACGCCGCCTGGACCGCCGAGACCCTGGCCCAGGCCGAGCTCCGGGGAACGTCGAGCCACGGCGTCATCCGGATTCCCGACTACATGCGGCGCCTGGAGACGGGGGCCATCAACACTCGCCCCGAGGTGCGGGTCGTGAAGGACGCGGGGGCGCTCGCCCTCCTCGATGGCGACAACGGCATGGGCCAGGTCGTCTCCCGGAGGGGAATGGAGGAATGCCTCGACCGGGCCGAAAACCACAACGTCGGAATCGTCGTGATGAGCCGAAGCAACCACTTCGGCGCGGCGGGCACCTTCGCCGAAATGGCGGTGCGCCGGGGGATGGCCGGTTTCGTCACCACGAACGCGGTCAAGACCATCGCCCCGGCAGGCGGCAAGGAGAAAATCCTGGGAAACAACCCCGTCTCCATCGCCGTCCCCGGCGATCCGCCCATCGTCCTGGACATGGCCCTCAGCACCGTCGCGCGCGGATACATACTCCAGGCCCACAGGGCGGGAAAAACCATCCCCGAGGGCTGGGGCGTCGATTCGGAGGGAAGGCCGACCACCGATCCCGGCGAGGTGCTCCAGTCGGGCTCGCTCACCGCGATAGCCGGCTACAAGGGCGTGGGGCTCTCCGTCGCCATCGATGCCGTCCTGGGCTCCCTGACGGGCGGGGCCCACAGCCACAACATCATCGGCATCATGAACCACACCGAACCGGGAAACGTGACGCATTTCTTCGGCGCGATCCGCATCGAGGCGCTCGTACCGCTGGCCGAATTCAGCGCGGCGGTGACGGCACTGTGCGCCCTCCTCCGCCTCTCCCCGAGGGCGGCCGGCGTCGAGCGCATCTTCATGCCGGGCGAGATGGAGTACGAGCGCGCCGAGGAGCGGCGGACCGCCGGGATCCCCCTGCTCCCGGAGCGCTATGCGGAACTCGCCGAACTCGCCGGGCAAATCGGCATCCCCGAGATGGAAACCTTCGAATGAACTCCTCCCCCGCGCATTCGCCCGAAGAACTCGCCGCTGCCGCCGTGGATTTCGCGCAAGGGGCCGGCGATATTCTCCTCGGCCTGTTCGGCAAGCGCGTCGAGGTGGATTATAAAAACAAGGCCAAGACCGACCCCGTCAGCGAAGCCGACACCGCGAGCCAGGCCTTTCTCACCCAAGCCATCGCCGCCCGCTACCCGGGGCACGCCGTCCTGGGCGAGGAAAAACCCAAGGACAAGGACGAGGCCAAGCGGGAGGGGGAGCGCGAAATCGCCGAATATCTTTGGGTGCTGGATCCACTGGACGGGACGAAAAACTTCCTGAACGGCCTCTCGGTTTGGGGATGCTCGGTGGGGGTCCTCCGCAACGGCCGCCCGGTGGCCGGGGCCATTTTCACGCCCGAATCCGCGCCCAAATCCTCGACCGGCGAGGGCGGGGTCATCTACCGCGCCTGGGAGGGCGGCGGCGCCTACCGGGGGGATCGTCCCATCGAGGTGGCCGGGGACGATAAGCCGACCGGCAAGCGGATCGCCAGCCTGCCCGGCGCCTACTGGATGCAGTTCCGCCCGACGGGGCCGCTGAAATCGGGCATGGGAGAGATCCGGGCGACGGGCTCGATCTCCTACGAGCTGGCCCTGGTGGCGCGCGGGGGGCTCCACTATGCGCTGTTCGGCGCGCCCAGCATCTGGGACGTGGCGGCGGGCGTCCTCATCGTCCGGGAGGCCGGCGGCGATCCCATGGTCCGCCGCGGGGGAACCGACCGCTGGGATTCCTTCGAGGCGTTTTTCCCGCCCGATCAACTTCCGAAAAACATCGACGCCGCCCGGAAATGGCGCCAGTCCCTCCTCGCCGGGAACCCGCCGCTGTGCCGCTTCATTTCCTCGAATCTCAAGAAAGTGAACCGGCCGCGCCTATGGACGCGGAAACCCCCGCGGGGTTGACGGGGGGTGAAGAGGATGAAACCGGGCGGCGGGCATTCGGCGCGCCGCGCGATCTTTATTTTCCCGGGGACGGGACGGGGACCGGCTTGAAGCGGTCGACGGGGGCTTTTTCCCCCGAGGCCTGAATCTCGCGCTTGTGCTTCAACCCGCCCGGAGGGGTGTTCCGGTAGGCGCTCCACTTCTTGATCCGGAGCCGAAAGGCGGGAGGTGGGCCCTTGGGCTCTTTTCCGGGGATCGGAAACGAGAACGCCCGCCTCTCGCCGGGCGCCAGCCCTCTCACGCGGTGGGAAGCGGCGCAGCAGCGTTTTCCCTTTACGATGAGAACGGCTTCGAGCACCACATCGTAGGCAAAATCCTTGTCGGTGCTGGCCAGCGTCCCCCGGATCCTGAGGGCGGCCGGGCACTCCTTGCACCGAAGGGGGCGGGACACTTCGATCTCGGCCATCTTCACCTTCACCCACCGCCCCCCCTCTTTCGCCCGATCGTGCGCCATCAAGGAGAGCGCGGTGAGTATCCGCCCCTTGTGGGGGGTTTGGGGATAGAGGAGAAGATATTTTTCGAGGGCCGAGGCGCTGCCCGAGCGCTCGGCGGCGCGGAGCCTTTCCTCCCGCATGTGCCGCGCGACGCGGCGCGCCTCCACGGAGCCTTTGAAGCGGCGGAGGAATTGAAGCCAATCGTCCTCCTCCGCCGAGGCCATCACGCGCTCAAAGGCAAGAGTCCGCAAAGCCTCCTTGGCCTCGGCCATGTAAGGGGAGCCGGGGTTGTCGTAGATATAGCGCGAAAGGGCCAGCTCCTTTCCGCCCAGCTTCACCTTATCGAGAAGGAGCCGCTCGAGCCGCTGGGTGGCGGCGGCCGTCCATTCGGAGGGCGCGCCCTTGTGGCGCTTTAAAAAGGCCCGGTAGGCAGGGATGGAATCCTTTTGGCGGACCGCCTTGAAATCCACGCCCTGGAGCCTTTCCCGGGCCTGAGAGGCGAAGGGACTTTGGGGATATTTCCGAAAGAAATCCCTGAGCTCGGCGGGCCTCCTCCGGGCGATGGCGTCGAGGTAGGAAAGGTGCTCGGCCTGGCGGCGCGCTTGCCTGGTGTGGCGTCCGTCCGGGTGGCGCTCGATATAGCGAAGGTAGGCCCGGGCGGTGTGAAACTCCTGGGCCCGCCGGAAATCGGTATCATCCGATTTGCTGCGTATGCCAGAGGTCCGGATCGCGTCCGGGTTTTCGAAGACGGCCCCGTACAGGGAGGGGCCGGTTTTGCTCGTTCCCACGGACCGGCCGCCGCACGAGGCCAGGGAGAGGAGGAGAGGGAGCGCGATTGAGGCGCACGCGAGGGTGCGCGATGCCGCCCGCTTCAACGAAACCCCTCTCCCGGTTTTTTTGTCCCGGCTCAAGGGGGCTCGGCCCAATGGGTCCCCGCTCATACGGGCGGCCACGGAAAGCTCCTGTACTCTTCGGGATGAGGCAGACGGGGCGATTCGATGAACGCCCGGATCCTGCGGCGGAGCATCGCGGACTCCTCCGGATCCAGGAGAGAGTTCACCTCGCGGGCCAGGGGGGCGTCCGCGCCGCCCAACGAGGTCTCGAGCCTCTTGAGGTCTTCCACATGGTTCCCGGGCAGCTCCTGGCCCGAAAATTCCCAGATCACGGTCCGGAGCTTTTGTTCGGCATGAAACGTCAGGCCGTGATCGATCCCCCAGACCCGGCCGTCGTTTCCCTTGAGGCAGTGGCCGCCCTTCCGGTCGGTGTTATTGATGATGAGATCGAGCACCGCCATGAGAAACAGTTCGGGCCGACCCTCCTCGAGGAGGGTGAAATAATTGGCGCTCCGATTGTGGGCGATGTAGAGCTGCATCGAGCCCTCGCCATGGGGGCCTTCGCGAATCACCGTGGGCGGCACCAGATTCCAGCCAAGCGCCTGGCTGATGAGAAAAGAGCACCGCTCGCGAAAGTGAAGGGTCCCGTAGGGAAAATCCCAGAGCGGGCGCTCTCCCCCGGCCGGCTTGTAGATGCCCAGGAAATTCAGATCGCCGCTTTGGAGTTGGACGGCGAAGGTGTAGTTCGAGCCGTGCGGGACGAGCTTGCCCCCCTCGACCGTCGCCTCGGCGAGCAGCCTCTCGATTTCGCCGGGGGACATCGTACGGGCGCCATCCTCGTCCGTGGCGGATTCCTCCCCTTTGGCTCCCGGATCGTCAATCGGCATCGCGGCCACAACGGCATCCTGTTTCGCGGAGGCGGCGGGGGCTAATGCTTGAAATAGCCATTGGTGTTGGGGTTGACCTTCCCGGTGGCGACAAGGGCCTGGCGCGAGAGGGAATCCGTTCCCCGGCCCGAGGCGCAAAGCTCCAGGCTCCGGTTGACGAATTCCTCCGCGCGGGCGACCTCGATGCTAATCTGGAGCTTGGCCTTTGGGAGCGCCTCCTCCCCGCCGGTGAAATCCTCCGTGCCCTCATCATCATCATCGGAATAGGGGTCCTCCGGCTCCTCCGCCTCATCCCTGAAATCGTGAAAAAACAGCGTGACATACTCCTTCCCGGGACCGAAGGCGAGCCCCAGGCGGCCGACCTTGAATTCGAGAATTTCGCTCGAATCCCCTTCCAGATATCCGGCATCGTCGATTGTCGGAATTTTGGCGCCCCGGCCCTCTTTCCAGGGTTCGCTCTCGATCAGGTTCTTGAGCGCGATCGAGATGCCATAGAGTTGCTCCTTCTCGATCCAGAGGGTCGCCGAGGCCGGATGCTTGCCGTCGATCAGAAGGCGGAACACGCGCTTCCCCGGAACGCCCAGCGACTCGGGCTCGAACATGACGACCAATCCGAAATTATGCTGTGCCATTTCCACGATATCTTCGCATCCTCTCGATGCCGCGCCAGCGCCCCCCCCTATCCGAATTCCGGGGCGGCATGAAAAATGTCTGGAAAAACTTTTGCAAAATCCCCCGGCCGGACTATAATCGAACACGTTGCGGCGGGAGAGTTCCCCCGCCGGAAGCAACGCCGCCCTCATCCGAATCATCCAGGCCCCCTCGATGACCAAAGAATCCCAAAAAGGACCCCCCGGCGCCCGGCCCGGCCTGATGGAATACCTTCTCCTCGCCCTGTTGGTCCTCGTCGTCATCGTCACCGGATGGACACTCTTCGACAACGGCCTCCTGGATACGATGGCCAGCCTAGTGAAATAGAGCGCCCGGCGTCAATTCAGGCCCCCTCGTCCAGCCGCTCCAGCTCCTGCCAGAGATCCTCGGGGTCGGCGCGGGGCCTCATCGGCTCCTCCAGGTACACCCCCAGCCCGTGCGCCACCCGGTTGATGAAGTTGAAATACCCCACCACCGAGACCAGGTCCACGATGGCCCCATCGTCCAGCCCCGCCTCGCGGAGCGGGGCCAGGTCCTCGCGCCGCATGCCATGGGAATCTTTCATGAGCCGACGCGCGAAGGCGAGCACCGCGCGCATCGTCGCCCAACTCCTCACGGAGAAACTCCCCGTGGCTCGTATATCAGTAAAAACACCCGTTCGCCTTCGAGACCGCAACGGCGATGAACTCCCGCTCGATGCGCGAAAGGCCGCTCTCGCCGTGCATGAGGGTCAGGTAGAGCCCCCGGTGGGCGCGCATGAGCTCGGGCCGGTTGCTGAAGAGGCGCGAGATATTTGAGGGATACCCAGTTTTTTCCGTCCCGCCTCGTAATTCGCCTTAACGATGCCCTCCGCCTCCGTCTCGGGCACGGTATACACCCAGGCGATGGGATTCTCGCCCCCGTTTTCCGGTTCCGCCATGAAGGTTCCAGCCTCCTGTTGCAATAAATCCTTTTTCCGTCCCCATTCGAATACCATGCCTTGTCCCCGAAAAAAAGTTCAAATCCCCTCGGCCTTGTCAAAGCGCGCCCCTCGGGCGATATTCTTCCGCATATCCCCGGAGCGAGGGCGGCGTCAGGCGGCGCTTGCCGCGCGCCCGGCGGGCATTCATACACCCACACATCATGAGGCGAGGATTCGAATGGGGACGACGAAATTCGATTTTTCCGGACAGGTAGCCGTCATCACGGGCGCGGCGGTCGGCATCGGCAAGGGCGCCGCGGAGGCTTTCGCCGGGGCGGGAGCGCGGGCCTATCTCCTCGATATCGACGATGAAAAATGCGAAAAGGCCGCCGAGGGGATACGCGGCCAGAGCGGGGAGGCCAGCTTCATCCACTGCGACATCACCGACTCGAAATCCGTCCAGGAGACGTTCGGCCGAATCGTCTCCGAGGCCGGACGGATCGACATCCTCCTGAACAACGCGGGCGGATTCAAGACCCAGCTTACCACCGCCGAGACCGACGAGGAGGAATGGGACCAGGTCATCGACCGGAACCTCAAGGGCCTCTTCCTCTGCTCGCGAGCCGCGATACCCACCCTCATCAAGCAAAAAAGCGGTCGGATCATCAACATGGGCTCGGTCGCCGGGCTGGCTTCCATGACCCGCTCATCGCCCCCCTACTCGGCGGCCAAGGCCGGCGTTCACGCCATGACCCGCGTCATGGCCTTCGAGCTCGGCGAGCACAGCATCACCGTCAACGCGCTCGCCCCCGGCACCACCGCCACCGACCGGGTGGTCGCCCTGCGCAGCCCGGAGCAGATGAAGCAGATCGGCGCGATGTCGCCCCTGGGGCGAATCGGCGAGGTCGAGGACATGGTGGGATGGATTCTGTTTCTCGCCTCGCCCGAGGCGGGCTATTTCACGGGCCAGACGGTCTCGGTGAACGGCGGACGGCTCGCCGTCTGATCCCATTCCCTTACCTCCACGCGGAGAAAACATCCATGGCCGATTATCTGGAATACGATCCGCAGACGATCGAGCGGCGGGAAGTTTACCGGCTCCTGACCGGCTCCGTCGTCCCCAGGCCCATCGGATGGGCTTCCACCGTCAATGAAGAGGGCATCACCAACCTCGCCCCCTTCAGCTTTTTCACCGTCGTCTGCGTCGCCCCGCCGATGATCTCGCTCACCATCGCCCGCAACCCGGACGGCAGCAAGAAACATACGCTGCTCAACGCCGAGGCGACGGGCGAGTTCTGCTTCAACGTCGTGACCGTCCCAAACTGGAAAGCGATGGTGGATTCGGCCAACGGCTTCCCGGAGGGGGACAGCGAGTTCGAGCACACGGGCCTGACCCCTATTCCCAGCGTCAAGGTCTCGGCCCCGCGCGTGCAGGAGGCGCCCATCCATTTCGAGTGCAAGGTGGAGCGGGTGCTCGAACTCGGGGTGAACAAACATCCCCTCCTCATCGGCGAGGTGGTCTATTTTCACGTAAACCCCGATGTCATGGAAGGTGGCTACATCAAGATGGAAAAGCTCGATCCGCTGGGCCGGCTGAACGGTTTTTTCTACTCGACGATGGGAGAAATTCTCCACCGCGAATTTCACGACGGCCAGCCCCGCTGAGGGAAGGTGAGTAAATGCCGCCTCTCCGGTGGGTGATGCGGTCGAACACGCCGCCAGCGTCCCAGCTCGAATCGAAGCCGCCGCATCACCCTCATCCCCATCGGGGGGGGGACGGGTGACACCCCTCCCCGGCAGGAGAAAACAAATGGCCGAAACCCTCCTCATCTCAAGGCGGCGCCTGCTGGCCTCCGGGCTGTCCCTGGCCTTTTTATCGGCGCTGGAGCCCGCTGCCGCGGCGGGGCTGATTCCCACCCCATGGCAGACCCCGGGGCCGTTTTATCCGCAAAAAATTCCGCTCGACTCGAATTCGGATCTCGTCCGGGTCAACGGCCGCCAGCGGCCGGCGGCGGGCCAGGTCACCCACATCATCGGTCGCGTCCTGGACGTGGACGGCAAGCCGGTTCGCGGGGCGCATGTCGAAATCTGGCAATGCGACGCCTTCGGTTTCTATCATCATCCCTGGGACCGGGGCGGACGCGCCGATCCCAATTTCCAGGGGTTCGGGCGGACGGTGACCGGAAAAGACGGAAGCTACCGGTTCCGGACCATCAAGCCCGTGCCCTATCCGGGCAGGACCCCGCACATTCACTTCGGAATTTCAGGGGCGGGGTCCGGGGTGTGGACCACCCAGATGTATCTCGAAGGCCACCCGCTGAACCTGGGCGACGGCATCTTCAACCGCGTGGCCGACCCCCGCGCGCGGCAAATTCTTTTGGTGAGGCTGAAACCGGAAGGGAAAATCGAGGCCGGAGCCCTGGCGGGAAAGTTCGATATCGTCCTCGGGCGAAACGCCTTCGGCGGCTAACCGGCACGGCGAAGGAGGGCTCCCCCCCTCACCCCAAAATTACGGGGTCCGCCCACACCCCCACCGGCTTGGCAAAGAAGGTAGAAAATCAGGCGGCCTCGAAGCCGGCCTCCTCCACCGCCAGCCGGAGATCCTTCTCGCCCGCCGCCCCCTCATCGAAAACCACCTCGGCGGTCCCGCCCGCGAGGTCCACCTTTGCCGAGGCGACCCCGGCCACCCCGCCCAGCGCGCCCTCGACCGCCGCCTGGCAGTGCTCGCACGACATCCCCTTGACCTGAATAATCACCGTTTCCATTTCACATGCCCTCCTTAAAAAGGCCCACTACCGATCCGGCCTCCACCGCCGGAGCAAAAGCGTGTTGCTCACCACCGATACCGAACTGAACGCCATCGCCGCTCCCGCCACAACCGGGCTCAGGAAGCCGAGCGCCGCCAGCGGGATGCCCATGACGTTGTAGAAAAACGCCCAGAAAAGATTCTGCTTGATTTTTCGCAACGTCGCGCGTGAAAGATGAATCGCGTCGGCGACGCTCAGCAGATCGCCGCGCATCAGGGTCACGTCGGAGGCCTCCATCGCCACGTCGGTGCCCGTTCCGATGGCGAAGCCCACGTCCGCCTCGGCCAGCGCGGGCGCATCGTTGATCCCGTCCCCCACCATGCCGACCACCTTGCCCTCCCCGCGAAGCGCCTTCACCCGGGCCGCCTTCTCGCCGGGGAGGACTTCGGCCATGACGCGGGAGATTCCGGCCTGGGCGGCGATGGCCTCCGCCGTGCGCCGGTTGTCGCCCGTCATCATGTAGACCTCGATGCCCATTTCCAGGAGGCCACTCACCGCCTCGGCCGAGGTCTCCTTGAGCGTGTCGGCCACCGCCACCGCCCCGAGGATTCGCGTCTCGTCCATCAGGAACATGACCGTTTTTCCGGCCTCCTCGAGAACCGCCGCGGCCGGCGCATGCCCGCCGAGGGAGAGGCCCCGCTCCGCCATGAGCTTCTGGTTGCCGAACCAGAGCGCCCGGCCCCCCACCTTGACCTCGAGGCCGAGGCCCGGCAGGGCGCGGAAATCCTCCGCCTGAAGCATTTTCAGGCCCTCGCTCCTGCCCCGCTCCAGGATGGCCTCGCCGAGGGGATGCTCGGAACCCTGCTCGGCGCTCGCCGCGAGGAGGAGGAGTTCGTCCGGATCGGTCCCGTCAAAGGGCACGATGTCGGTCACGACGGGCTTTCCGTTCGTGAGGGTGCCTGTCTTGTCGAGAATGATGGCGTCGATCTTGTGAGCGGTTTCGAGGGATTCGCCGCCCTTGATGAGGACGCCCATCTCGGCCCCCTTGCCGGTGCCGACCATGATCGCGGTCGGCGTCGCCAGCCCCAACGCGCACGGGCAGGCGATCACCAGCACGGCGACGGCGTTCACCAGGGCCGGAGTGAAACCGGCGTAGTAGTACCACAAGGCCGACGTAAGAGCGGCGATGACGATCACAACCGGGACGAATACGCCCGAGATCTGGTCGGCGAGCCGCTGAATCGGGGCCTTCGAGCCCTGGGCCTCCTGCACCATGCGGATAATCTGGGCCAGGACCGTATCCTTGCCCACCCGGGTCGCGCGGAAGCGCACGGCGCCGAGCCCGTTGAGCGTCGCCCCGGTCACTCCGCCGCCGGGGCCCTTTTCCACCGGGATGCTCTCGCCTGTGATCATGGATTCATCCACCGAGGTCGCGCCCTCGATAATCTCCCCGTCCACCGGGAACTTCTCGCCCGGCCGGACCTGAATCAGATCGCCAGGGACGACCTGCTCGATGGGAATCTCGCGCTCCACGCCATCGCGGAGGACACGGGCCGTCTTCGCCTGAAGGCCCATGAGCTTGCGGATGGCGTCCGAGGTCCGCCCCATGGCCCGGCTTTCGAGGACTTTCCCCATGAGGATGAGCGTGATGAGAACCGAGGAGGCCTCGTAGTAAACGAACATCGAATCCAGGCCCAGCGCCGTCACACCCAGGCTGTGGAAATAGGCCGCCGAGGTGCCCAGGGCAACGAGAACGTCCATATTCGCCCCGCCGCCGCGGACGGAATGGTAGGCCCCCCGGTAGAAGCGCCAGCCCGCGATGAACTGCACGGGTGTGGCCAGGGCGAACTGCCACCACCGGGGAAGCTCCCAGGCCGCGCCGTTTCCCGAAAAATGTCCGGTCATCTGATAAAGAAGGGGAAGGGACAGCAGCGCCGATGCCACGAGAATCCAGAGTTCGCGACGCTCCTTCGCCTCCCGCTCCGCGCGCTCGGCATCGCCCCCATCATCGGCTATCTCACTGGCGGTGTAGCCGGTCTTCTCCACCCGCTCGATCAGGTCCTCGAGCGATACGACGCCGGGCCGGTAGCGCACGTGCGCCCGCTCGGTGGCCAGGTTCACGATCGCCGAAACCACCCCCTCCAGGGCGTTCAGGCGCTTGTCCACCCGCGCCGAGCAGGAGGCGCAGGTCATCCCGCCGATCGCGAGCTCGGCCGATTTTTCGGGAACTGTGTAACCGGTCTGGACGATGCGCTCGGCGATCCCGGAGGGGGTCACGGTCTCCGGGTCATAGACCACGCTGGCGCGCTCGGTGGCGAGATTAACGGTGGCCTCCTCGACTCCCTCCAGGGCGTTCAGGCGCTTTTCCACCCGGGCCGAGCAGGAGGCGCAGGTCATCCCCGCAACCGGAATCTCGGTCCTCGCCAGGGTGGCTTCTTTTGCTCCAGACATCTCCATATCTCCGATTTATTCAGGTGATTAAAAAAATCAATGAAAGTTGTTTCAAGGCCCTTACGTCATCCAGGGCAGGCTCTCGAACGCCCGCCGGCAGTCCGCCCGAAGATCCTCCTCGTCGAGCGTGGTGCGCGCGATGATGTGCGCCCCCTGGATCTGCTCGAAAAAGGCCCGCGCCAGGATCGCGGCGTCGGCCTCCGGATGCAGCGCCTCCTCGGCCTGCGCCTCCCGGACCATCCTCTCGATTCGCCCGATCACCCCGGCCCAGACATCCTTCAGGCGAAGGCGCATGTCATCGTCCAGGCCGCTGAGCTCGAGCGAGAGCTTCCCGATCGGGCAGCCGCAACAGGGCGAGGATGCCCGGGGCATCCCGGAATAGAACTCGGCCAGGCGCTCCAGGCGCCCGCGCCCACCCGATGCCCCCTCTTCCGCCGCATCGATGAAGTTTTGGTGAATCAGGCGCTCGAAATAATCGATAACGGCAAGGACGAGATTTTTTTTCGAGCGGAAAAAATAATACAGGCTCCCCCGGTTCACCCCCGCCTTCCGGGCCACCGTGTCCAACGAGGTGCCCGAGTACCCTTGCAGGTAGAACAGATCGGCCGCCGCCCGGACAATCCGGTCCCGGGTGTCAGTCCCCTCTTTTTTTGGCGTAAGCGCGGCTTTTTTCGGCGCAAGCTCCGCAACGCGATCCGTCATATTGCTTCCTCCTGAGACCAAGGTAGGCCCTGTTAGTTAGTTAGTCAACTAAATTTTTGCACAATACTATACCAACGTTTTTTAATGATACTTTACATATATTTAGGAGTAATACTTAAAGTTAATAATCATCCTAATCCGAGCAAAGACCGACCAAATGTGCTCCCACGGAGGATTCCAGAGCGTCGAGATTGTATCCGCCCTCCAGGAGGCTGACCATGCGCCCGCCGCACGATTGGGCGGCGGCCTCCTTCACACACCGGGTCATGCGGGCAAACCCCTCCGGGGTGAGGCGGAGTTCTCCCAGCGGGTCATCGCAGTGGGCGTCGAACCCGGCCGAGAGGATTATAAATTCCGGCTCGAAGGCCAGAAGCGCCGGAACGGCCTGGGCTTCAAAGCGCGCGAGATAGTCCGCCTCCTCCGTCCCGGGCAAAAACGTCAGGTTCAGGGTCGCTCCCTTTCCCGGCCCCTCCCCGGTTTCGTCCTCGAGCCCGCTCCCCGGATAGAGGGGATGCTGGTGGAGGGAGAGGAAAAAGACGTCCGGGTCCTCCCAAAAAATATACTGGGTTCCGTTCCCGTGATGGACATCCCAATCCAGAATCGCGACCCGGCCCAGGCCGTGGCGCGCCTGGAGGTAGCGGGCCAGTATCGAGGGGGTGGAGAACAGGCAAAACCCCATGGCTTGGAACGGGAGGGCATGGTGGCTCGGCGGGCGCATCGCGCAAAAAGCCGTCTCATACGCGCCGCTCATCACTCCATCGGCCGCTGTCGCCGCCGCGTCCACGGCGTTCAGGGCCGCCCGGTAGCTTCCGGCGCTGATTCTCGTGTCCCCCCGGTCCAGGGCGCGAAATCCGTTTTCGTGCGCGGTGCTGACGAACTCGAGATATTCGGCGTCGTGGACGCGCAGAATCAACTCCTCGGCGCCGTGCGCGAGGATGGGGCGATGATCGATGCCGGGGGCGCGCTCGCGCATCCTGTCCGGATGCAGGCGCTCGGCCCGCGCGATGCACTCGACGTGGCGGCCGGTGTTGTGGTCCAGCGAGGATGAATCCCAAAAATACGCTGTCCGGGCCACGCGAAATTCCTCGAATGCGAGAAAAGGGGACGCGCTAGTGCAGCCGGACGCGCGGGTCTAGGTAGGAGTAAATGAAATCGACGAAAAAATTGAGGGTGACGAATATCAGGGCGGCGATGGTCACCGATGCCTGGACGAGCGGAAAATCCTTGGCATAGACGGCCTGGATCATGAGCCGCCCGATGCCGGGCCAGGCGAATATCGTCTCGACGATGACGGCCCCGCCGAGAAGGTGGCCGAATTCGAGTCCGATGATGGTGACGACGGGAATGAGCGCGTTCCGAAGGGCATGGAGGTAGATGACCATCTGCTCTGCCAGCCCCTTCGCCCGGGCCGTTCTCACGTAATCCTGTGCCAGGACATCCAGCATCGAGCTTCGGATGACGCGCGTATTGCGCGCCAGGGAGTAGGTCGCCAGCGTGATCGAGGGGAGAATCAGACTCTCCAGCCCTCCCCTTCCGCTCACCGGAAGCCATCTCAGGTGAACCCCGAAGATGAGGATGAGCATGAGGCCCAGCCAGAAAACCGGCATCGCCTGGCCGAAGAGGGCGAAGATCATCCCCCCCTGGTCGTAGGCGGAGCCCCGCTTCGAGGCGCTGACGACCCCCACCGGCAGGGCGAGCACGATGGATAGCACCAGGGCCACGAGAGCCAGTTCCAGGGTGGCGGGTATGCGCTCGGCGATAAGTTCGAAGGCAGGCTGGCGGTAGCGCAGGCTCTCGCCGAAATCCCCCCGCACGGCCCGGCTCGCATAGGTGATGTACTGAATGAACCAGGGCCGGTCCAGACCCATGTCTCGGCGGAGCCTTTGAACCTCCTCGATCGTCCAATCCTCGCCCACCATGGTATCCGTCGGATCGCCCGAGAGAAACAAAACGGCGAAGGAGATGAAGCTCACCCCAACGACCACGAGAAGGGCTCGGAACGCCCTGCGCACCAGATATGAACCCACGTTGGACTCCCCTTCCGGCCCCGCCCTTTTGTCCCCGCTTTTCCGGCCCCGCCCTACTTCTTCGCTTTCATGATGATCGAGGGAAGGTAGATCCTCTCGTCCGCCCGCGGGAACCACTTCACGCGGGGGCTGAGGCCGTAAAAGTCGTATTGATTCCACAAAAAGACCCAGGGCGCATCCTCCCGGATGATGCGCTGCATGGCGTAGCTGATCTTTTTCCGCTCCGCGGCGTCGAACGTCTGGCCCAGGCGGTTGTAGCCCTGGATGAAGGCGGGGTTATTCCAATGGGTCAGGTTGGCGTACAGGTTGGGCCGTAGCACGCCCAGGTCGAGCTCTGCGTTGAAGGCCGAACTGAAGCCGTGAAAATACAGGGGCGAGAACTTCTTCTTCGAGCGGCGCGACAGATAGACGGACCATTCGAGCGGATTGACCTCGACCTTGAGGCCCACCGCCCGGAGATTCGCGGCCACCGCCTCGCAAATTTCTTTGCCCTTGAGATACCGGGAGGTGGGAACGTCGAGCTTGAAGGCGACCGGCTTGCCCTGATACTCCAGCACGCCGTCCCCGTTCGTGTCCTTCAGCCCGGCCTCGGCCAGGAGCTGCTTGGCTTTTTTCGGGTTATAGGGATAGGCCTTGATCGATTCATCGGCGTTGGGGGCGTTCACGATGGTCGCCAGGCGGCTGCCGTGTCCATTCAGCACGTTCTCGGCGATCAGGGGAAAATCGACCGCGTAGTTCAGGGCCTGGCGGACTTTTTTTAATTTAAACACCTCGAAATTCTGGCGGATTCCCAGATAGATCCGCCGCCCGCCGTGAATGGCCTTGAGCTGGTTGCCGCGTTCCTCGCTGGCAATCATCGCCCCCTGATCGGGCGATATGTTCGTGATGATATCCGCCGCGCCCGATTCGATCTCGGCGATGCGGGAGGAGGCCTCCGGAACCGGCCGCCAGAGGACGGTCTTGATCTTGACCTCCCCCTTCCACCAGTTTTCGTTGGCCTCCATGCGGATAAAATCGTCCTTGACCCACTTCACCATCTTGTAGGGGCCCGTCCCCACGGGCTTGCCGGAAACCTCCTTGGCGGATTTCTCGCCGTAGTGTTTCGGCGGAAGCATGAAGGCGTTGACCAGCCAGATCGGCAGGGTCGCCACGGGCCGCTTCGTGTGGATGCGCACTGTGTGTTCATTCACGATCTCCACCCGGTCGAGCGCGATTCGCCTCGGTACGGTCGTCCGGGGGCGCAGTTTCTTGTTCTGCATCCGCTCGAAGGTGAATTTCACCGATTGGGCGCCGAACGGCTCGCCGTTGGTGAATTTCACCCCCTTGCGGAGGTGGAAGGTCCACACTTTTTTGCTCGAATCGACCTCCCACTTTAGGGCCAATCCCGGCCCGACCGTCATGTCGTCGCCGCGGACGACGAGGGCGTCGAAAATGTTCATCAAAAAACTCCACTCCACCGTCGATGAGGCGAAATGGGGATCGAAGGTCCGCGCCTCGACCGACATCAAGATGGTGAGCGGGCGATCGCCTTTTTCTCCGCCGCAGGACTGGAGCGTGAACAGAAAAAAAGCCAGAAAAATCCCGGTCCAAAATATTCTCATTGCCATCCAGTAAACCTCCACGCAGTCCTCCCCCGGCCGCCGGGGGCACGGGGCCGGATCAAGGATCGGTTCTCACCCGGGGATCCAAGTAATCCCTGAGCCAATCTCCAATCAAATTGATGCTCAAGACGGTCGCCATGATGGCCAGGCCGGGAAGCGTCGCCATCCACCAGGATACGCGCAAATACTCCCGCCCCTCGGCGAGCATGCCCCCCCAGGTGACGATGGAGGGGGGGACGCCCAAGCCCAGGAAGCTCAGCGAGGCCTCCGAGATGATGTTTCCGGCCACGGCGAAGCTGGCGATGACGATGAGGGGGGAGGTGATGTTCGGAAGAATCTGGAAAAAGAGCACCCGGTAGACCGGATACCCCAGCGCGTGGGCGGCTTCGATATACTCCATCTCCCGGACCGCGAGGACCTGGCCCCGGACAATTCTTCCATAGGCCACCCAACGGCTGATGCCGAGGACAACGATGGTATTCATCAAACCGGGGCCCAGCACGGCCATGATCGTGATGGCCAGGAGGATAAACGGAAACGCCAGCTGGATTTCCGCGAAGCCCATGATGAGGTCGTCCAATTTCCCGCCGAAATACCCCGCCAGGAGGCCCAGGACGATTCCGATGACGCCTGAAATAAGGACCGAGCTGAGACCGACGATGATGGATATGCGCGAGCCGTACATCAACCGGCTCAGGATATCCCGCCCCAGGGCGTCCGTGCCGAGAAGGTTCTGGCTCCTCGCGCCCTCCAGCCCCAGGGGCGGCTTGAGCCGCAGACGTACATCCACCTTCGAGGGATCCATGGGCGCGATAATGGGAGCGGCGATGGCGATGAAAAGCAGGCCCACCAGGAAAAGGGCCCCGACAAAGGCGGGTCTGACCCGGATCAGGCTGCCCAGCGCCTTGCGCCATTCCGGGCCGAAATCATCTTTGAATTCATCGCCCGGTGCAGGATAAGGCTGAACGCCCGTTTGTGCGGACATCAATCTCTTTTCGATTCGGAGGATAACAAAAGAAATTCAAGTCTTAAAAAGAATCTCTTTTGTTATCTTAGCACAGGGGATCGAAATTGTGCGCAGCAACCATAGAGGCCTTCCAGGCCCCCCGGCTGCGATAACCGGCCGCGCGTTTGCCGTATTTGGCCGTGTCGATTTAGAATCCGCCCTCGATTGGAATGACCGCGCTGCCGCGGCGGCTTCGCCGCCTGGAGGATTTGATTGAATTCAGCACCCATGTCCGAGTTTCGAGAGCGCCTGATCGAGGCCGCGTCGGCCTCGGCGCAATTCGGGTTCCAGGGGCTCCGGGCGGCCGATTCGATCGCCGTCGAGGAGTGTCTCCCGCTCAGCTTCATCGTCGCCTGCGATTGGGGGATGGACGGAGCGAAGTGGGACTCCCGCCTCCGCTACTTCGCGGTCGAGCGCCCCCTCGGCAGGCGAATCGTGTGGACCCACGGCTCCATCGTCGCGGCCTACGAGGGCGCCTGGGGAGATGAGCTGAAAAGCTATCTCACCTCGGGCGATGCGCCCCGGGTGATCGTGCCCTACCGCTCGACCGAATTTTTGGAGCAAATGGCCGCCGAAACCGGCGGGCGCATCTCGGTTCTCGCCAATCCCCTCGAACTCAAGATCCAGCTCGACGATAAAACCGCCTTTCGCCGGGAGGCGGAGAGGCGAGGTATTCCACTGCCGCCCGGCGAGATTCTGGCCATCGGCGATCTCTCGGGGGTGCTCATCAAAAAGTGGGGCCCCCGGATCATCGTCAGCGAGCGGATCGGCTCCTCGGGAAATCAAACCCATCTCATCGAAAACCCCGGCGAGATGGATTCCCTCAAAATCCGGCTGATCGAAAAATCGGGGCCGGACGAGCCGGCAATCGTGAGCCGGTTCCTGTCCGGGCCGGCCATCGGCGTGGCCGCCATCATCTTCCGGGGGCGGCCTCGGATGTCCCATCCCTCGGCCATGATCACGGGCCTGGCGGGCTCGTCCATGCACCGCTTCGATTACGCGGGCAGCGACTACGGGGCCTACACCCGCCTCCCCGATTCGGCCCGCCGAAAGATTCGGGAAAACACGCTAAGCATCGGTGAATGGGTCGCCGATATGGGATACAAGGGAATTTTCGGGGTGGATTTTGTCGTCCATGGCGGCGAGCCCTACGCGCTGGAGGTGAATCCGCGCCTGCTGGGCACCACCCAGCTCATGACCGAGCTCGAACTCCGGGACAATCCACGCCCGCCCACAATGTACTGGCACTTGGCGGAGCTCCTGGACGCGGGCCGGGAGGAGGACGAGGGATCGCCCCAGCTGGCCCGGATGGGAGAATCGCCGCTGGCGGGCTTTCAGCTACTCTTGCGGAACACGCGGCCCTTCCCGGTCCGGATCGGCCGCGCCGTCGAACCGGGGATCTATCTCCTCGATGGCGCCGCCCCCCGGTTGATCCGGGACGGGAGCCGGCTCGGCGACCTGCAGGGGCCCGAGGAGATTCTCCTCACCTGCTCGCCGCCCGCCGCCGGGACCGAGGTCGAGCCGCGCGGGGCTTTTTTCAAACTCGAGGGATTGGGAAGCCTTCTGGACGAGGAGGCCGAAGACGTAACCCCGCTCACGGTCCAATTGGTTCAATCCTTCACGGATGCCTTGAACCTGACCGCCGTTCCATAGGGAGAGTGTATTTGCTTCGCGTCGATCATTTTGCATCCACGGTACGGGGCCTTTTTCTGAGTCCCGGCGGCCTCGCGCGGGGGGCGGATTGCGTGTCCCTGGCGGCGGAGCCCATTCCCCCGGGCGCGGCGGCGGCCGTGGAGGTCCTCGAGGCGCCGGAGGGGGCCCGTGTGAGGAGGCTCGAGGTCATCGAATCGCTCTCCGGCGCCCCGGACGCATGGCGGACCCTGGAGGTGGATTTGACCCCGGAGACAATATTCGTGGGCGCCCTCGGCGGCCGGTTCGCGAACCGAAGCGTGAGCGGCCATGCCCCCCCATCCCCCGCCCCTCCGGGCTCGGTTCTGGACCTTCTGAACACGGGCGGCGTCATCGGCGTGGCCGATTCCGCGGATGAGGCCGTCGTCAAGGTGCGCCTTCTGGGGGGCATTGAGCTCGAAGGCGGACCCGCCTTGCTCTCGGGCCTCCCGTCAATTCAGGGCGCGGCCGCGCACGCCGGGGACCAGCCCTATCCGGGAGCCCCGATCGTCCTGATCGCCGGCTCGGACATGGATGTGGGCAAAACCACTTGCGCCGCCTCGCTGGCGTTTTCACTCCGCGTGGCGGGAATTCGCGTCACCTACGTCAAGCTGACCGGAACGGGCCGAATGCGGGATCTGATACAGGTCTGCTACGGGAGGCCGTCGGG
>DNYS01000181.1:6861-17589 GCA_003506735.1 Nitrospinota bacterium | reverse complement strand
TATTTCGACTCCCACCGCCTGGGGTGGGATTTCGTCGATGCCGGCCTGGCCACAACGTTCGAGATCGGGGAGCGCGAGTCCCGCCGCTGCGCACGAATTCTTTTGCGCCACGCGGCCCAGCACGGGGAAATCGTTCTCGCCGAAATCGCCGACGCGCCCAACGCCCCGGGAAGCATTCACACCGCCACCGACCCCTGGCTCCTTGGCTGGCTTCGCTGGCGGGGACTCGTCATTTGCGCATGCGACAGTCTTGACTCTACTCTTACGGTCCTATGGCTCAAAAGCCATGTCGAAATAGAGAATAAAAGCATTCTCATTTCCGGACGGGTGGCGAACGATCCCGCCATGCGGAAAGAGGTGGAGCGGATGACCGGGATGCTCGCGGTGAGCTGCACCGCGCCGGGCCGGATGTCCCCGCACGGGGGGCAGGCGCCGGGCGGTGCATTGGCCGATTGGGTGATCCGCCATGTAATTTCCCTGCGAAAGGCCATCGAATGAGCGCACCNNCCCGCCCCCGCCCCGCCCCGCCGCCCCCTTCGTCCCCGAACCGGGAGAGGGATTTTCCCTGGAGCGGAAGGATTCGCTCTACCGCCTGACGCCCGACGCCAGCGCGGGCAGCTGGGATCTGTTTCAGGTCAGCCGCGAGTTCGACTCCCCGGCCGGAGATTTCACCGCCACCCTGATGGAGCGCCTGAACGATTGGGCCGCCGGCCAGAGTGAATTCAACGCGCTCGCCCTGAAACCCTTCGGGGGAAAAGCGCGTGTTCCCCGCGAGATACTTCTCCTCGACGGCTCCCCGAACCGCCTTCCCCTTTCGGCCGAAACGGGGCGCATCGCCGAGGCCTTCCTGACGAGCCGCGGGCTCCGGGTTCCCTTTCATGTGATCAACAAGCGCGAGGAACTGATGGCGCGGGTGGCCAGGGCCCCGAGGCGGACGCTCGTGATCAGCCAATCCGCCCAGCGCTCCCTGTACGACGCCCGCCTATCCGAGGCGCTGGTGGAGATGGGGGCGATCGTCGTGCCCGGGCCGCTCACCGCCCCGGACGGGCCGCTCTCCAACAAAGAGAAAACCTATGAATTCCTGAACGGCGGCTCAACGGGCGGCAAATCGGACCCGGACTTCGTGACCGCCCGCTACCAGGCGGTCTCCGTGGAGAGCCAGGTGGCCCACGTCACCGCCGACGCCATCCTGGATTCGGCATCGCAGATGCGGGAAAAATGGGGGAAAACCACCTTCTTCGTAAAACCCCGCCAAGGAGGCGGCGGAATCGGGTGTTTCCGGATCGATATTTTTCCGGACGGCTTTGCCCTGCCCGACCTCAGCCGGCTGGGCATCGCGCCGGAGCGGCCCACCCCCCTTCCCCTCTCGCTCGACCCCGATAACCCCGTCCATATCCGCGCGCTCTCCTGGCTGGCCGCCCGTTTCCGGCTCAGCCCGGCCACCGCGCGGGCCTACCTGCACGACGGCGTTGCGGCTCCTGGCGAAACCGGCGCCGATGAGCCCGGCCATATCGCCAAACTGCTCAGAAACTCCGCCGCCGCCCTCCAAGAGAATCTCCGGCTATCGGCCGAACCCCGAAGCCGGGCGCGCGAGCGCCTGACCCGCGCCATCGAAAATTATCAACAACTCTTCGCGCGCCCCTATCTCCCCCTGATTTGCAATTGGATCGACTTTGGCCTTTTCAGCGTCCGCGTCCACCTCCGCATCGGGAGGAGCGGCCCCCGGGTCGAATCCCTCTACGCGCGCCTGTTCCCGGTGGAGTTCACCGGCCACACCATCGGCACCATCGGTGTGGACAGCATCGCCAACCAGGAGGGCGAGGGAATGGAGTTCAACCGGTATGCGCCCCTGATCCCGGAGCTGGCGGACCTGGCGGGCGGAGCCGATGCGCTTTGCGAGCAGCTCAAAAAAACCTTTTACGCCTTCAACCGTTTCCTCTCGTTCCTTCCTCCGGGGGAGCGGGAGCGGATGCCCGTGCGGGCGGAATTCGACATCTCGCCCATGAGCGGGCTCATCCCCGAGGGAAACGCGGATCCCGTCAGGGGCCACTGCGCGAACAGCCGCTGGCCTTCTTTTTGCGCCAATACGGGCGAGTGGGTGGAGGACGCCCTGGCTTACTATTCTTGGAAATCCCGGCCCGAATAAGCTAGACTCTTGAAATTGATGTGCCAGCACGCGTCGCCGGAGGTGGGATTGCTTGCGCATCCCTCCGGCTCCATTGGATCGCCGGATGGGTCCGAATGTCTAAACTCATCAAACGCCTGTTCAACGTTCGCGAGGAAGAATTTCTCGTCTTCGCCGCATTTTTCTTTTTCTATTTCCTGATCGGGCTCCAGTTTTCCATCGGCCTCTCCGTCTCCGAGGCCCTGTTTCTCTCCCATCCGAAGGTGGGACCCGGCTTTCTTCCCTACATGTATATCTTCAACGCGCTGGTCATCATCGTGGTCAGCATCGTTTACACCTCTTTTACGGACAAGCTATCGATTCCCTCGATGTTCAAGGCGGTTTTCGCATTTTTTATCGGCCTGATCCTGGTTATTCGGCTCGCCATAACGGCCGACTTCCAGGCGTGGGGAATACCTATCGCCCTGCCCTTTCTGCACACCCTGTTCGTCATGTTCACGAACATGATTCCGAACAATTTCCGCGCCTTCTACGGCCTCTACCTCGACGTGCTCCAAGCGAAGCGGCTCGTGCCCATTATCCTGACCGGCGGGCGCTACGGGGGGATCGTCGGCGGCTTCTCCATCCCGCTCCTCGTCTACGTCATGGGGAGCGTGGCGAACCTGCTCTACTTCTGGGTCGCCACCATCGGCGCTTCCATCTTCTTCATCGCGGCAATCCAGATCCGCCTCTTCGATCAGCTCATCGAAAAACCCGACGCCCCCAAAAAGCGCGCCACGGCCAAGGGCGCCGCCAAGAGCAAGAGCGGATTCTCCCTGATGAAGGCGAACCGCTACGTCGCCGCCTTTTCCCTTTTCAGCTTTCTCATCATTTTGATGAGGAGTTTTCAGGACTTTCAGTACAGCATCATCTTCCGCGAGGTTTTTCAGGACAAGGCCCAACTCGCCTCGTTCCTCGGCTTGTTCACCGGGATCGGCAGCGCGGTGGCCCTCATGATTCAAACCTTCATCACCCCCCGGCTCATCCGCCGCATGGGGCTCGGGACGGCCAACCTCCTTTATCCCCTAACATCGCTGGTCGGCCTGGGCGCGATGATTATATCGCCCTCTTTTTATTCCGCTATATTTCTCCGGTTCAACAACAAAAACCTCCAGGAATCGATTCGGAACCCGATCAACGCCCTTCTCTATAACGCGCTGCCAACCAACATCCGGAGCCGGGTGGGCGCCTTCGTGGCCGGCCAGGTCGTCGCCATCGCCAGCATTTTGAGCGGCGTCATTCTTCTCATCATCAAGCCAACCGGGCTCGCCCTTTTTCCGCTGAGCCCGAGATGGGTGGCCGCCATTACGTTCATCATCGCGGCGGGCTACTTCGCCACGGGCTTCTTCCTCCGGAGCGAGTACACCGCGGCCCTCCGGAAAATGCTCGAGGAGCGGAATCTGGGCCTCTTCCAGTTCGCCCAGATGGGGTTCGGCGATATCGACGAGGACAGCATGGCCATCCTCGTGAAGAACCTCCAGGAGGGGGACGACGAGCTTTGCGTTTACGCGGCGGGCATGCTCGCCGACACCGGCAAGGCCGATGCCGTCAAGGTCATACTCGAAGAGATACCCCGCCGGACCGGAAGTTGCCTCTGCAACCTGATTCGCCTCCTGGCGAAGACCCCGGACGTGGCGGAAAACGCCAGGGTGCGCGAGATATGGCGGCAAATGCTCAACGCGGAAGACGACGAATGCCGCCGGGCCACCATGGACGCCATCTCCGAGGCGGGGGTGGCCGACGATTACGTCGAGATGATCCAGGAGAGCCTCAAACACGAGTCCCCCGAGGTGCGCGCCCGGGCGGTTCAGCTGCTGGTCCACTCGGACGATCTTTTCTACCTGGCGTCGGGCCTCCAAACGCTCCACACCATGCTCGAGGAAGGAAACCGGGAGGAGAAAATTTGTGCGCTGCGGTGCATCGGGGAGCTCGAAAATTCCCGCTTCGTCCGGCGGGTGGTGCCGTTCCTCTCAGAGCCCGACCTGGCGGTGCGCGAGGCGGCGATGGAATCAGTCGAGCGCCTCCTTCAGGGGCACTTCCAGGACGATGAGAGGCTGGACGAGATCATCGCGACCGCCCTGGAGGATTCCCATCCCTCGCTCCGGCGGCGCGGGGTCCGTCTACTGGGAAACAGGGGATCGCACGCGGATTTCGACCGCCTGGTGGCCTCATTGACCGATCCCGACTCGTGGGTCCGCCACGAAGCCGTCAGCACCCTGAAGGAGATAAAGCGGCGGGGAGCGCTCTCCATCGAGGGCGGCGCCCTCCTCGGATTCCTGAGCCGCTGGCTCGTCCCGCCCAAGAACGGCGGCGCCCAGTATGTGAGCAACGATGAATTGATCGAGGGGCTTACGGCATTTTCTCTCGAACATCTCATCGGCATTTATGAAATCATCAACCACCTCCACACCATCGAACTCAGAGGGACCAACGAATCGTTGGTGATGCTGCGCCGCACCTTGAACGACCGGGTGATGGGAGATCAGGCCCTTATCCTGAATCTGCTCGGGGTGATCGGGGATGAAAAAACCGTGGACACCGTTTCCCAGTCCCTCGCCCACGGAGAGAGGACTTCCCGGGCGATTGCCATCGAGGCGTTGAGCAACGTCCCGGCGGTGGGCGACATCCGGCAGCTCATTCTCATGCTCGAGCCCCTCCTGCTGGGCGGAACGACGGCCGAAAAACTCGCCGAGGGCCGGAAAAAATGGGATTTGCCTCCCGCCGAGTTTGGCGATGTCCTGCAAAATTACATGGGCTCGATCAACCCCTGGCTCCGGGCCGTGGCCGTGGACGCCGCGGGGCATATGTTGACCGAGGAGCAGAGCCTCCTCCTCGCCGGGGAGGGCTCCATCGGCGAAAACCGGAAAGCGTGGATGGAGCGTATCCGGGTGATGACGGAGGACGAGGACGTCTACGTTCGCGAAGCCGCCGTAAGCGCCCTCGCGCCGCTGGAAACTTTGGGCGACTCCCCTCCGGAATGGCTCGCCGCGGCCTCCCGGGATCCGGACGAGCGGGTTAAAAAGCAGGCGCGCCGAGCCACCGTCCGCCAGGAGGCCTCCCGGGCGGAAGGCCCTCCCCCCTCCCGGGAAGCCAGCGGTGTGGACATGCTCACCACCATCGAAAAAGCCCTCTTCCTCAGGGGCGTCACCTTGTTCGAATCCATGACGGCCGAACAACTCAAGATTCTCAGCGACATTTCGTCGGAAATCCATTTCCCCTCCGGAAAGGTCCTCTTCGAGGAGGGAGACCCTTGCGATTATCTCTATGTGATCGTGGACGGAGACGTCGAAATCGTGAAAGACCCCGGCAAGCCCACCGAGCAGATTCTGGCGACGCTGGCCCCGCCCGCCTCATTTGGCGAAATCGCGCTCTTCGGGGACGAAGGCCGATCGGCAGGCGCCCGGGCGGGGACGGATATCACCCTTTTGGGCATCGAGAAAGACCCCTTCCTCGGCCTCATTCACGAGCATGCGGCGATTTCCATCGCCATTATTTACGAGCTTTCCTCGATCGTCCGGAATCAGGACCAGACCCGCACCGTGCCGACCCTCAAAGTGGAAGATTAATCGGCCGCGCACCCTTCCCGGTGGGATTTTCACACCCCCCCTATACCCCGATTTTCCGGGCCTATTGCTGGAAGGGCCTTTTGGTTGACGGGCCTTGGGGTGAATCCTATAATCCTCCTGCTTCATTTGCCCAAAATCCGCTCACGAAACTCCGGGAGTACTAATTCGAATGCCAACCCGAGAATTTCGCCCTCCTGAGGAGAGAACCTCGCCGGTCCTCTTTTTCGTGGTGGGCATTTTAATGGTCGTCGTAACCGTCTGGACCGTCTGGGACGAGGTGTTCACCCGAAGGCCATGGAAGAGTTTCCAGCAAGAATTCAACCGGATGGAGCGGGGCGAGGTGGCGAAATTGCTCGCCGCCAGTCAAAAGAAATTCGGCGCCCAGGTCGCCAAAATTGACGCCCAAATCGCTCAAATCGAATCCAAGCTGGCGAATGACGCCGAAATTCCGAAACTCCGGACCAAACTCGAGCAGCTCGAGCTCGTCGCCTTCGAGAGGACCCAGGAACTCGGATTCGCCAAGGCGAACTTCGATCAGGCCTATTTCGAACTCAACGAGGGAATCCGCCACGGAAAGGACATCTCCCAGGAATCCGCTCTCGTCGCCCGGTGGCGCAAGGAATGGAACGGGTTCAAAAAGCCCACCGAGAAGGCTGATGCCGCCCGCGACGCGGTGAAAGTCCAGATCGAGGTAAAATACAAGCCGCTGAACGACCTCAAAAAGCGCCGCGGGTCCATCGCCGGGGAAATCACCAAATACAAACAGCGCATCGAGGGCATCGACAAGCGGTTTCTCGAAATCAAGCAGATCGTCCTCCGCGCGTACGAACGCAACAATTTCGGAGAACCCGTCATACGGGCGGACAGGTGCCAGTCCTGTCACCTCGGGACCAACCGTTCCGGATTCGAGGGTAAAATGTGGTCCGGAACCGGCGGCAAAAAACTGCCTTTCGCCACCCATCCCGACCGTATTTTCTACCTCAAAAAACACGACCCCGATAAAATCGGTTGCCAGTCCTGCCACGGCGGCCAGGGAAGCGCCCTCAAGACCGTGGCCCTGGCCCACGGGGAAGATCATTTCTGGGAAGATAAATTCTTGCCGAAATCCGAGAGGGGCTCGAAGTGCCTGGGATGCCACCAGAACGTGTTCAACCTACCCAAGGCCCCCATCCTCTCGCGGGGGATTTCGCTTGTGCGCGAACTCGGCTGCTATGGCTGCCACAACATTCCCGGCACCGAGGACTTGAGAAAACGGGGCCCGGACCTTTCGCGCATTCAGGAAAAAGTGAGCACCGGCTGGCTCGTCTCCTGGATCAAGCACCCGAAAAGCTACAATCCCCGCACAAAAATGCCCTTCTTCAGCCTGAGCGATCAGGAATCGAAGGATATTGCCAGCTATATCTGGTCCGCCGGGCGCAGGCGCACCGCCGCCCGGAAAATCGGCGGCATGGGCGATGCGGCCACCATCGCCAAAGGGAAAAAGCTGTTCGAGGAAGTCGGGTGCCTGGGCTGCCATGTCCGGGACGCCAAGGACGACAATCCCGGCCCGCCGCTGAAAGGGGTGAACGGCCGTCCCCTCGTATACAGGAACCGGGACTTTGCCCCGGCCCTCAAAAATGTGGGCCGCAAGGTTCAGGCCGACTGGCTGGTGCGGTGGATCAGGAATCCCAAGAGCTACTGGCACGGCACGGCCATGCCGGCCCTTCGCATTTCGGAGGGCAATGCGAATGCGATTGCCGCCTATCTGTTCAGCCTCTCCGATCCCGCAAAGAGGGCGGCCGAGGTCAAGCTCGACGATCCCGCGGCCTTCAAGCGCGGCCAAACGCTCATTAGGCGGCGTGGATGCGCCGGATGCCACGTCATTCCCGGAATGGATTCGGCCTCGAAGATCGGCCCCAACCTGGCCATATTCTCCCAGAAAAAAGAATTCGAGCTTTCATTCGGCAACGTCGTCAATGTCAAGGCGAACTGGGACGCATGGACCTTCGGGAAGCTGAAGAACCCGAAAATCTTCCAGACGGACCGGGAAACCCTGCTGATGCCCAACTTCGACCTCTCCGACAGCGAGGCCCGGGCCATCCGAGTCTTCCTCAGAGGGCTGGGCGGCCACGGGGTGCCTCATTCGGTGCATCAGGAGTTGGACGCGCGCGCCAAAAAGATTGAACTCGGCCGCCGGATGATCGAAAAATACAACTGCACGGGCTGTCACGTTATCGAAAACTGGGGCGGCGATATCCTGCGCCGCTACAAGGACAAAAATAACGGTCCCCCCCGCCTGACCGGCGAGGGCAATAAGGTTCAGCCGAGCTGGTTCTTCGGTTTCCTCAAGAATGTCGTCACACTCCGGCCCTGGTTGAAGGTGCGGATGCCCAGCTTCCAGATGCCCGAGAAGGATGCCGCCGCGCTGGTGGATTATTTCGCCGCGCTCGACGGGAAGCTCCGGCCCTACGTTCATTTCGACAAGGCAGGCGTGAAGCCCGAATCGCTGGCGGCCGGGCGCATTCTATTCGCCAAGGCCGACTGCCTTTCCTGCCACGGCGATTGGCCGCCTCCCCCGGGCAAGGAGGCGCCCACGGCTCCGAGCCTGTCGTATGCAAAGAGCCGCCTGCGCCCCGAATGGATCGTCAAGTGGATTCAGAATCCCCAGAAAATAACGCCCGGCACCAAGATGCCGGTCTTCTTCGAGGGCGCCGGCGCCAGCGCCCAGATCCTGAGCGGCAAGCGCACCGGAAAGGAAGACGGGCGCTGGAAATACGAACTGGCTGCGGCGGAAGAGTCCGAACTGGCCGAAGAGAAGACCGCCACGATCACCATCGGCGGAAAATCGATCGCCGTTACGGTCTCGGGGGTGGATGAGAAGAAAATCACCATATCGAGCCCGGTGGACCTGGGCCCGCGCATCGGACGCGCCCGAATCGTGAGCCACGGTGATCCCGTCGACGAGAATCTCCTCGGCGGGGATGGCCTGCGCCAGATTGAGGCGCTGCGGAATTTCATCATGAGCCAGGAGAATTTCAAGGCCGCCGAAGCGCCCAAAAAACCGGACTCGGCCGGCGGTCAAGGATAACCCCCCCCTCCCTGCCGCCTCGAATTACTGGAATCCCCAAAATTACTGGAAGCCCCCGCACCTCGGCGCGGGGGCTTTTTTTTCAGACGATCCCCAGGCGTCGGCGCTCTTCGTTCGTGCGGATGTGGGCCGCCCGGATGGGCGCCGGTATCCTATAGCGGGGAGAGGACGCCAGGGCGATTCGGATGGCCCCTTCGAGGTCGATCCGGGGGCCGGGGGAGATGTAGACCGGCTTCACTCCTTTTCGCGTCCTGAGGAGGCCCCCCACAACCTTTCCCCCCTTCTCTCGCAGCGGGCTCCAAGCCCCCTTTTCATCGGGCGGCTCGGCGGCCTCGCCCCAAAGGCGGCTTTTGGCGCACCCCACAGAGGGAACCCCCAGCCGAAGGCCCAGATGGGAGGCGATGCCCTGGCCATCGAACAGGACGAGATCGGGCCTGCAGCGCAGCCCCTCGAAGGCGCGCTCGAGAAGCGGGCCCTCCCTGAAGGAAAGAAGCCCCGGCACATAGGGAAACGCCACCTCCCCCAGGGCCAGAGACTCCTCGATCCTTTCGAGATCGGGAAACGAGAAGACCACAACCTCCGCCACGGCCCGGCGGCCGAAGCGCAGGTGGGAAATATCCGCGCCGGCGACAGTTCTCGGGGAGCGGCGCAGCGGAGAAAAGCGGAGTTTCGCCCGAAGCCCGATTTGGAGGTTCCGGGCCTCGCCGGGCGTCAGCGACCAGGAGTGGCGAAGGGAGGGGGGCCGGCTTCCGGCGCCTTTTTTCATGTGGATTGCGCGGGCGTCTCGCTGGGGCTGGCGCTGTGGTTATCCTCGCCTTCCGGATCATCGATATCGTGGCCGAGGAGCCGTTTCATCTTGAACACCTGCTCGGTGCGGCCGATGACGATGAGGACATCGTCAATTTCGACGACGTAATCGGCCCTGGGGTTATACACATACTTCCCCGAGTTCAGGGATTTCACGGCCACGACAAGGAGGCCCGTCTGGCGTGGAAAATCGATCTCCTGAAGCGTCTTGCCCACCCACTCGTTCCCCTCTCCGAGAACCTTGATCTCCTCGATGCGGAGGGTCTGGTCCTTTTCGCGGAGCATGGTGTCCAGAAACGATACGACCGTCGGCCGGATGGCCTCGGACGCCATGCGCAGGCCGCCGATGAAATCCGCCATGACGGTTCCGTTGGCCCCGACGCGCTGGAATTTTTGGGTGCTTTCGCGGTCGAATACGCACGTAATGATCCGGATGTCGGAGCTCATCATCCGGGCCGAGAGGATGACGAGGAGGTTTTCGCTGTCCGAGGGCAGAGCGCTGATCAGGCCCTGGGCGTTTTCCAGATTTGCCTGCTCGAGGGTTTGCTCCTTGGTCGGATCGCCTTCGATATAAAGCAATTCGGCGTCGGGGAACATCGTACTCAATTCGGCGATATCCGAGTCCACGACGACGTGGGGGGTTTTCGTCTTGATGAGTTCCTCGAGGGCATAGCGCCCCTCGCCCCGGTATCCGCAAATGATAAAATGATCGCGCAATCGGCTGATTTTTTTAAGCATCTGCCGGCCTCTCAGGTAATCCAGCAATTGGCCCTCGACCAGGAACGCGGTGAACGTACCGATTCCATAGGCGAGCATGCCCATCCCGCTGAACAGGAGAAAGATCGTGAAGATGCGGCCATTCTTGGACAGGTCGTGCGTTTCGCTGTAACCCACCGTGGTCAGGGAAATGACGGTCATGTAGAGGGAGTCGAATAAGTTCCACCCCTCGATCGTCATGTACCCCACGATGCCGATCATTAAAATAAAGACCAGCACCATGAAGGCTATGAAAAGGCGCTTCCAGAGCGACGGCATCGTTCGTTTTCTTCTCTCCTGTCATCAAATCCACCGCTATCGGTTTGAAATGTTAACACAATTCGGATCGCGAGGTGCACGGGCAGGCA
>DNYS01000181.1:0-6765 GCA_003506735.1 Nitrospinota bacterium | reverse complement strand
GAGGTGATCCGCAGGACGGACAAAACCCCTTTCACCTCCTTCGCCCTTTTCAGGACTTCGTTGAGGTGTTCCAGGTCGTGGACCTGGACCTGGAGGCGACTGTACGCCCGTTCGCGGTGGGATTCCGCCTCGATGCGGGTGATGTTGCTCTGACAGCCCGCGATGGCCGCGCTCAGCCCCGCCAAGACTCCCGGTCGATCGACCGCCTCGACGGCGAGAGTCACGCCGAACAATTCGTCTTTTTTCAACTCGCCCCAGGAAACCTCGACCAGGCGTTCCTTGTCGTCCAGAAGATCCTGCACGCCGGAACATTTTTTAGAATGAACTGTAACGCCCTTGCCGCGGGTGATAAACCCGAAAATCGAGTCGCCCGGAATCGGATTGCAGCACTTGGCGAAGCGGATGAGGAGATCGCCCCGCCCATTCACCTCGATAGCATGGCGTTTTTTTCCGCCGACCCGGTGGACAAACCGGCGAATGGCGGATTTCTCCAGCCGCTCGTGAGCCCGAACGGCCTCCTCGGGAAGAAGGCGAACGACCGCTTCGCGGGCCGAAACGCGGCCGAACCCGATGGCGGCCAGGAGATCCTTGTGGTCCTGTAAATTGAGCGCGCTGGCGGCCTTATTCAGGGGCTCCTCTTCCAGAAATGGGGCGGGCTCCACCTCGAACCGGGCCAGTTCGTTCTCGAGAAGATCCCGGCCCAGACCGGTCGAGCGCGCCCGCTGCTCCTGGCGGACCCAGGCCCTCACCTGCTGCTTGGCCCGCACCGTCACGACGAATTTGAGCCAATCCCTTCCCGGCGTCCGCTGGGGATTCGTGAGAATTTCGACGACATCCCCGTTTTCGAGGCGCATATTGAGGGGGACGATCCGGTCGTTCACCTTGGCGCCCACGCAATGGTGCCCCACCTCGGAGTGTATCGCATAGGCGAAATCCACCGGCGTCGCCCCCCGGGGGAAGCTTTTGACTTCGCTCTTGGGGGTGAAGACGAACACCTCGTCCTGAAATAGATTCAGGCGGACCGAATCGACGAGAACCTTGGGGTCGGTCTCCTCGCGGAGACTCTCCATGATTCGCCGCAGCCATTCGAATTTATCGAACTCTTCGTCCTCTTCTTCCCCTTCCTCCTTGTAGCGCCAATGGGCTGCAATCCCCTGCTCGGCGACCCGGTCCATTTCCTTCGTCCGGATCTGGAATTCCACCCGCTGGCCGGCCGAACCCATGACGGTCGTATGGAGGGATTGATACAGGTTGGCCTTGGGCAGGGCGATGTAGTCCTTGAAGCGCCCCGGTATCGGCTTCCACATGGAATGGAGCAGCCCGAGAACGGCATAACAATCCTTCAACTCCTCGACCACGATTCGAAGGCCCGAGATGTCGTAGACATGGTGGAAGTCGATATTCTGGTCCTGTATTTTGCGGTAGATGCTGGAGTGGAGTTTGAAGCGGGCCGACACGGTGGCTTCGATTCCCGAGCGCTCGATGGCCTCCTGCACCAGGGCATTGGTTTGGTCCAGGTAGACTTTCCGGTCCTCGAAGCCTTCTTTCATTTTTTTATCGACTTCGGCGTACTCCTTCGGATGAAGATGGCGGAAAGCGATTTCCTCGAGCGTGCCCTTGAGCCAGCCGATTCCCAGCCGGTTCGCCAGGGGAGCGTATATCTGGGCCGTCTCCCGGGCGATGCGCTCGCGGCGGTCGGGGGGGAGATATTCCAGCGTCATGGCGTTGTGGAGACGGTCGGCCAGCTTGATGAGAATCACCCGGATATCGTGGGACATCGCCAGGAGCATTTTTCGGTAATTTTCCGCCTGGCGGACGTGGGGGTTGCTGCTGTCGAGCTTGGCCAGCTTGGTGACGCCATCCACGAGCTTTCCCACATGCTCGCCGAAGAGGCCCGATATTTCCTCGCACGTCGCCGAGGTGTCCTCCACCGTGTCGTGAAGGATTCCGGCAGCCACGGTGTCGGGATCCTGGCGCATGATGGCCAGAATGCGCGCCACCTCGAGGGGATGGGAGATATAAGGCTCGCCCGATATGCGGGACTGACCCCGGTGGACCTTGGCCGTATAGATATAGGCGCTGGTGAGGAGGTCCGAGTATCCGGAGGCGTACTCCTCCACCAGATCGACGATATCCATGATTCGCGCCGGCGGAAGTCCTTGCAGCCTGGGAGGCATTTCGGTCGCTCCTTCCTCGTTGGCTCTCGGGTAAAAACGCTACCCGAGGGAAGGATGGAGCGTCAAGAGAGGCAGTGCAAGCCGTTGACAAAAAAGGCCTCCCCCAAACAGGGGGAGGCCCGGAAATTTTCCCTTTTTCGGAGACTCAATAGGCCCGGAGAGGGGAGACCACGAAATCCGTCATGAGGGGGGCCATGTAATCGGACTCATCCTCGTGACGGTCCACCAAGATCGCCCCCTTGTTGCAAATCTCCACGCAAAGCCGGCATCCCACACACTCGCTCTGATCCACGACAGCCACCGGGCTGTGATCCCGCTCGACGGAGGAGTTGGCCATGATGATGCAATCGAAGGGACAAACATCCACACACCATATGCACCCGGTGCAGTTTTCCTCGATGACATAGGCCTTGGGCATACCCTTGTGCTTGATATTCGTGATGCGGCTGCCGCTCTGGTCCTGTATCGCCTCGACCGGGCAATACTTCCCGCACACCCCGCAATCGATGCAGAGCGAAGGGGTGATGACATAGACTTCGCGCCCTTTTCCCTCAAAACCTTTTACGGTCACCGAGATGCCGCTGTTTCCCCGGATGGCATCGGTGGGGCATACCGGCAGGCAGGCGTCGCATCCAATGCATTCATCGAAAATAAAGTGGGGCATCTAAATTCGCCTTAAAAATTCGAGCCGATAAGGGGCAATCCGGCATGGGCCAATCATGCCGAATATCATTGACTTAAATGGTCATATATCGGTTTCCCGCTCCCCATGTCAAGCCCTTTGGGGAAATCCCCTCCCCCCGGCCGCCGGATTTGACTTGCTTGCGGCCGGAAATTCGGAGAAGATGCGGGCGCTGGAGAATGTGCGTTTTCAAAACCATTTTGTGCCCAGACAGGAGAACTTTCGCCAACATGGAACATTTCATAGAAATCCTCTCGAAGCCGGACAATATTCCTATCGCGTTCATGGCGCCGCTGGTGATTTTTTTCGTGTGGCTGGCCATCTCGCAGGGCCTCAGGCACGACAAACTCAGCAAAGAGGGAAAGCAGGACGCCATCTACGATGAAATGATCCGGTAGCGCAAAGCCGGGAGAGGGACATCGCCCAAGGCATTCGGGCGGAGGAGGCGGATGGAGCGCCTCTCCGAAAAACCCTCCGGATCCCGCCGGCTCCTGTGCCCAGGCCGCTTCTCGATTCCACCCCACATTCCAATGGACACCGAATGCTTGAAGTTATCGGTTTCGCACTTTTCCTCGGCTTCCTCACCATCCTCCTCATCAAGAAGACTTCCTCCAATATTGCTCTCGAAGGCGATTTCGACAAAAATCAGGACGATGCGGGGGTCCAGGCCCTTGCCCGGATGTCGCCCGCCGAGTTCGAGCGCGCGATCATAAACCTCCTTGAGGACATGGACCTGCGGATTATCGAAACCGTCTGGGTGAACGAGTTGGAAATCGATATCCTCGCCCACAACCCCACTCCCGTGATCGGCGGCGACTACATCGTCCATGGAATTCTCGTCCCCGAGGGGGATTTTGTGGATTCCATCCGCGTCATCGGCCTCTCGGACACGGTCCGCGCCGAGCGGGCGCTCAAGGGCATATTGATATCGACCGGATTTTTCACCGAAGAGGTGAACAAATACGCCGAGGGCGCCCCGATGGAGCTCATCAACGTATCGAAATTCAAGGAGATTCTCCGCTCGCGCGGCCTCCCCTGGCCCGCCTCCTGAGGAGCGCGGCGCGGCTGGCCAAAAAAAACGCTCCCCGGGGCGGGGAGCGATGAATATTTCGGAAAATAGAAGGTCCTACCCTCAGGCCAGCCAATAATAGAGACTGGTGCCCACAACCGCTCCCATCGCCATCAGGCGCAGCCCGCAGGCATCCCACCATAAATGCTTTTTCTGACGCGATTCCTGGCTCATGCAGACTCCTCCCCCGCCCTAGATATTCAACCAGGGCAAAACGAGGATGTATTTAATGTTGAAACCGATGCGCAGTAGCATTTTGGCCACCAGCCCCATCATCGTCATGAAAAGAAAACTTTTGAGGGCATACCGGGCGAACCCGACGTTCACCAGGGTGCTCCGGCGCCAGACATACCAAATCGGAATTGTCGCGTACCAGGCGACGATGCAAAAGATGCCGAAGGCGGCCTGCGCCCAATAGCCACGAAAACCGAACAGGTAGGGCAGGTCCACATTTGTAAGCGCAACTATCTTATGGGGGTCCCATTTCTCCCAGGGCATAAAAAAGTTCCACCCCGGCCCGCGCATGAAGGTCCCCTGAATGACCAGCCAGACCCAAAGCACCAAAAATCCGAACAAAAAGGTCAGGATGGCGAACCTGCGGTCCTTAAAGGTGTAATACCCGTTTCCCTTGGGGTTCACGTCGATATAGGGAATCGCCATCAGCCCGACGATAATCAGCGTTGGCAGGACCACCCCCGCCATCCACGGGTCGAAGTAGACAAGCATCTCCTGAAGGCCGAGGAAATACCAAGGCGCCTTCGAGGGGTTGGGGGTAACCGACGGGTTGGCGGGCTCCTCGAGCGGCGCATCCACCATGATCGACCAGACAACGAGTATGATCGTGAAAATAATCGCCGTCATGAACTCAAGGCGCGTCAGGTAGGGCCAGACGTGCACCTTGTCGTTGACCCGCTCCCAGCTTGTCCTGGGGAAATCGTCAGCCGTGCCGATTACCTTGTCTTCTTTTGCCACGGTCGTTGCCTCTCGGTAACGGGCCTAAAGCGGCCCCGATATTCCGCCGTCTTTTCGTATTCGCCAAAAATGCACCATCATGAGTATCGAGGCGACCAAGGGAATTACGATGCAGTGAAGCACGTAGAAGCGCAAAAGGGTGGGCGGCCCGACGATGGTTCCGCCCAAAAGGACCGAGCGCGCATCGAAGCGGGGGGTGACCCCGACCATATCGGCGAACGGACCCTCGGTTCCCAGGAGGGGCGTCGCCCGCGCCATGTTCGTTCCCACCGTGACCGCCCATATGGACAGCTGATCCCAGGGGAGCAGGTATCCCGTGAAGCTGAGCATCAGGGTCATGGTCAAAAGGAGGACGCCGATGACCCAGTTGAACTCCCGGGGCGGCTTGTAGGAGCCCGTCATGAAAACCCGGAGCATATGCAGCCAGACCGTGATGATCATCGCGTGCGCGGCCCAGCGGTGCATATTGCGCATAAACATGCCGAACGGGGCGTCGAACTCGAGGAACTTCATGTCGGCGTAAGCGTACTCGCCCACAGGGCGGTAATAGAACATCAGGATCACGCCCGTGATGGTCAGATAGAGGAACAAGAGGAAGGTGATCCCCCCCATGCACCACGTGAAGCGAATGCGGATGGCGTGGCGGCGGATTTTCGTCGGGTGAAGGTGGAGCCACAAGTTGTCCACCACCATCAGGACACGGTTCCGCGGGGTGTCCTCGTAGCCATGGCGGAACATGGAGCGCCACACCTGGGAATCCACGATATTCCGCTTCATCTGATCGATATTGAAACGCTCTTTTATAAAGGTCGGCATTCACTTCCTCCCGAAACCCCGATTCGGGGATATGAATTCATTATCGGATCGCTAGACGAAAAGATAGGCATCAGGCTTGGTCCACTCCCCTTTTTCATGACGGAAGGCCTTGGCGCGCTCAACCAGCATCTGACCGTCCTCGGACAGGACGATCTTGTAGCGGTCCAGCGGCCGGGGAGCCGGGCCCTCGAAGTTGATGCCGCTCCTTCTGAATCCGCTTCCGTGACATGGGCATTTGAATTTATTCTCGTTGGCCAGCCACTTGGGGGTGCAGCCCAGATGCGTGCAAATCGCGCTCAGCGCGTAAAATCCCTTTTCTTCGCGGATAATCCACACGCGGTGGGAGTTCACAAACCGCGTATCGACCGTGGCGACGGAATAGTCCGACGGAAACCCTGCCTTAAAGGCCGTGGGCGGCTCGAAAAGCACCCGGGGGAACATGAATCTCAACATCCCCAGCGAGCCTACGGCCAGGCTGCCCAGGATGCCGACCCACCCGCAGTAATTCATGAACCGCCGGCGGTCGATGAATACAGGGTTTTCCAGAACCTCCGCCTCATATTCGGCGGGAAGTTTCATCTCGGGGGCTTTCAGCCTGGGATTCATCCTTCCTCCATGAACCGCCGCAACCCCGAAAACCGCGGGGGATGCGGTGAGCTTTCAAATCTCCGGCGCCTTCATCCCCGTGGCCAAATCGAGACGCTGAAAAGCCACATGCGAAACCGCCCCACAGAGCGCCCGGGAACCAAGTCTCCTCTTACCTCTTTCAATTCCGGTTCCAGGTCTCTAATTTACCAGCTTTGTGGTACGGAGTGCTACCTCGGACGGAGCGGTTTGCGGAACTTTTTTGATGCTGTCCCCTTTGTAATTACGGGCCATTGACCGGGCTGTCAAGGCCGATTGGCCAGCTTTTGATGATGGCGTGTCACCGCCTCGGCGATTTGGGCGGCGGCGCTTCCCAACAACACCTTCAGGTTTTTCGCCATCGCATCGACAAACCCCTGGGGCGGCTTCGAATTCGCCAGGGTAACCTGCCCCCGATAGTTGTA
>DNYS01000184.1 GCA_003506735.1 Nitrospinota bacterium | reverse complement strand
CGCGCTCCTTCGCGAGGAAATCCGCATCAAAGATGCCAGGATGGATCGCATCACTCTCCATCGCCGGCCCCGATATGGCCTGTGCCTCCCGAAAACTCGAGCACATTGATTGTAATGGCTTATTCTCATTCGAGAAATTCATCCATCTCGACGTGGAGTAGCCTCTGGTAAAGTATCGAGGTACCCTCCCCTTCTCATCATATCCGATATTTCCGTTGGGGAGGCTCCACACACGATGAAGGAATTTGTCCACTTTTTTATCTCTTCCGTGTTCTCGGCGGCTAGATCCAGGCTATCCCTACAATTGGAAATTGCCGCCCTGAGACACCAGCTATTTGTCTATCAAAGAAGCGGGCAAAGGCCTCGGGTGAAGCCTTCCGATCGAATCCTTTGGTCATTTATCGCCAAGGTGCACAGGAGATGGAAGGCATTTCTGGTCTTTGTCCAGCCAAGAACCGTTACCGAGTGGCAAAAGCGCAGGTTTCGTGACCACTGGAGGAGACTCAGCCAGAGCGGCAAGCCAGGCCGACCGGCGGTCCCAAAGGAAATCCGTGTTATGATTCGCCGTATCTCAAAAGCCAATCCGGGCTGGGGCTCACCCCGGATTGTTGGTGAACTCGGGAAACTCGGCATCGAGGCGGCCCAATCAACTGTGGACAAGTACCGTGTCCGCCCGAGCCATCCACCCTCCCCGTCCTGGAGGGCATTTCTGAAAAACCATATCAAAGATCTCGTATCCATCGACTTCTTCATCGTACCTACGGCGGGATTCAAGGTGCTCTTCGTCCTAGTCGTACTCTCCCATCATCGGCGCAGAATCGTCCATTTCAATGTGACCGAGAACCCAACGGCTGAGTGGACCGCGCAGCAGATCGTTGAGGCCTTTCCATATGACAAGGCGCCCAAGTATCTCCTTCGGGACCGGGACAAGGTCTACGGGGACTACTTCCAAAAGCGAGTTGAGGGCCTGGGTATAAAGGAAGTGCTGATCGCTCCCAGGAGTCCCTGGCAGAACCCGTACGCTGAGCGGGTCATTGGCTCGATTCGCCGGGAGTATCTGGACAACGTCATCGTGCTGAACAAAAGACACCTGAAGAGAACACTTGCGAGCTATTTCGATTATTACCACCGCTGGCGTACACACCTCTCGCTCAACATGAACGCACCTGAGCATCGACCCGTTCAGCCCATGGAACTCGGCGATGTCATCGAGTTTTCAGACATCGGCGGACTTCAGCACCACTACGAACGCCGCGCAGCTTAAAAACTCTTCCGGCCAATGGGATAAATCCAACCGCTCGCGATACTGCTGCGGCTGGAATTACCGGATCTGACAATCCCAGATGCCCGGCACGTTCTTGTGCCCGGACTCCACTGACTTGATGACAATTCTTGAGACGACCCCAGGTGAATTGTGATGTGAAAAATGAGTGGATTCAGCTGTGATCGGTTTTCAGGAGGGACAGAGGGAGTTTTATGCCGTTTCGGGCGGTTTCCTGGAATGCGGCGAATAACCCGGAAATTCTGGTATTAATAAAAAAAGCTTTAAAACAGACAATTTTCCAAATTATTCCAAAATTCTTGTATTTTTTCCGCCATCCTTATATTATTCTTGCAACAAAATTAATTTAAGACCGTCGGGGCCGAAGCCGGGCCGCCACTTCAGACGGTTGGGTACGCGGATGCAGACGTGTGTTCTGTTGTTTAGCCGAAGTGCAACGAAAGGGGGAGCTACCGTTATGAATGAGAAAAAGAGGGTAGGTCGAAGTCCTGTTCTGGGCGCATTTTTGGCGATTGTGCTGTGCGCCGGTCTGGTCATTTCGCTCGCGGGCCGCTCGGAGGCGGCCGCAACGAGAATCATCATCACCCAGGCGGTCGAAAGCCTGGCTTTCGTCAGCAGCTACGTGGCGCGCGCCAACGGATACTTCGTAGACGAGGGCCTGGCCGTCGAGGTGATTTCCACGCGGGGCGGCGGGCCAGACATCAAGGCCAATCTCGCCGGGCACGCGGAATTTTCGGTGGCGGCGGGCACCTATCAGATCAACGCCGTCAAGGCGGGCGGCCGCCTGGTCGCGGTGATGAGCGTCCTCAACCGGAGCATCGTCAACTCGGCCATCCGCAAGGACGTGGCCAAGAGGCTCGGCATCACTGCGAGCACGCCCTATAAAGAGAAGCTCAGGAAGATGAAGGGCCTCATCGTCGGAGCGACCCGCCCGGGCGCGCTCACTTACAACCAGGGCGAATACTGGATCCGCCAGGCGGGCTACACGCCGCAAAAAGAGGTCAAGCTCATCGGCGCCGGGGCCGGCCCGGTGCTCATCGCCGCCCTGGAGCGGAACAAAATCCAGATTGCGATTCAGACGATTCCGGTGCCCGAGACGGCCATCTTCCGCGGCAAGGCCATCCCGTTCATCACGAACTCGGCGGGCGATGATCCGGAGATGGACCAGTTCATGATGGAAGTTCTGCTGGTCCGGCCGGATTACGCCAAGAAAAACCCCGGAACCGTCCGCAAGGTGGTCCGGGCGCTCCTGAAGGCGAACAAGTGGATTTCCACCCACAGCGCCGAGGAAATCCGGGGCCGGATACAGCTTTACTTCGCCAAGACCGACAAGCGCCTGCTGCGCACCAGCATCGCGGCGGTCAAAAAGGCCGTCTCCCTCGACGGAAAAGTCACCCAGAGGGCGGTCGATATTACTCAGAACCTGCTTATCGCGGCCGGCAAGCTCAAGAAGCCTTTCCCGAGAAGCGTTCTCGTTTCGGACGAATTTCTTCCCTGATAGGGGGAGAGTTTCGGCGATATTCAACTATCCACCGGGCAGGGGTTCCGCAAGGGGCCCCTGCCTGGCGAGGGGGATTTTTGTCTCGTGTCCACCATTTTATCCATCCGCGCACTCCATAAGGAGTTTCTCTCGCGGGGCACCCGGGTCGTGGCGGTTCAGGACCTCGACCTCGACATCGAAGAGGGGGAGTTCATCACCATCGTGGGGCCGAGTGGATGCGGAAAATCCACCCTCCTCAACTGCATCATCGGGCTCGTCCAGCCCACGGGGGGGACCATCACCTACCACGATCGCCAGCTTCGGGGGATCAATACCGAGATCGGATATGTTCCCCAGTCGGATTATCTCTATCCCTGGCGGACGATTCTGGACAACGTGGCGTTTCCGCTCGAGGTGCGCGGCGTGGGCAAGGAGGAGCGCCACGAGAAGGCGCGCGAATTTATCCAGCGCGTTGGCCTCGCCGGCTTTGAGAATCATTATCCCCACGAACTCTCGGGCGGGATGCGCCAGCGGGTCAACATCATCCGCACTCTTATCTACGACCCCGAGCTCATTCTCATGGACGAGCCCTTCGGGCCCCTGGACGCACAGACCCGGATCATCCTCCAGGATCAGCTCTTGCGGCTCTGGGAGGAGGCCCGGAAGACCGTCATATTCATCACCCACGATCTCGTCGAGGCAATCGCCCTGGCCGACCGCGTCGTCGTGATGACGAGCCGGCCGGGCACCATCCGGAGCGTCACCCCTATCGAGATTTCGCGCCCGCGCGATGTTTTCCGCATCCACAGCGAGGAGGCGTTCCGCACCGTTTACGATCGGTTGTGGGAGGAGTTGCGCGAGGAGGTGCAGCGCAGCGAGGAATGGCTTCAACAGGCTGCCGGCGCCTGATCCGGCAGCGAGAAGAGGAAAGGGAGTCATCCATGACGAATGTGCCAGAGACTGAAAGCCCCCGCCCGGAGAGCATCGGCCCGGAGCCGGGGGAGACGGCGGCCGCCGGAAAGCGTTCCCTCTCGAAGGGGGCGGCGGTCCTGATGACGATTGTGCTGCCCGGCATCCCCCAGATTTGGCGGCGGGATTATCTCAAGGGCGGGCTTTTGCTCGGCCTGACCGCGTTTGGCTACCTCGTTTGTTCCGTGACGGGGATTTTCTTTCACGCCTTGGCGTTCGTGGACGTGGGCATCACCCGCACGGGCCGCATCATTCAAAACTCCAAGCTGCGGATGCTGTCCTACCGGGTTCTCTTCGCGGCGGGCTTTTTGGGCATGTGGGAGTTGAGCGCGTTTCCGATAGGCCCGAAAAAATGGATCTGCGTCGATCCCTTCTGGTTCAGTGCGCCCAGCAAGATTTTAGATTACCTGCTCGAAGTCTCCCTCAACGGGAGCATCTTCATCGATATCTGGGTCACCATGACGGAGGCCTTTTTGGGCTATGTTATCGGCGCGGCCATGGGGATCTCGATGGGTTTCATACTGGCGCGGTTGGAGACGCTGGCCGAGATTCTCGACCCCTTCATCGTCGCCGTGAACGGCATCCCGCGCGTGGCGATGGCGCCGATTCTGATCATCTGGTTTGGCATCGGGCTAGAGTCCAAGGTCGTCCTGGCTGTGAGCCTGGTGCTCTTCCTCACCTTCATGAATACCTACGCCGGCCTGCGGGGGGTGGACCCGGCCCTCAAAAATCTGGCCCAGGTCATGGGGGCCAACGAGATGCAGGTGCTCTGGAAGGTCACGCTGCCGGCCTCGATGCCCTGGATCCTGACGGGCCTAAAGATCGGGGTTCCCTTCGCCATCATCGGCGCTATTTTGGGCGAATTCATGGCGGCGAGCAGCGGCCTCGGTTTCCGAATACAGCACGCAAGCAACCTTTTTAACATCGCCGGGTCGTTCGCGGGGCTCCTCTTGTTAATGTTTATCGTTCTTATCGCCAACAGCGCCGTCAACCGCCTGGAGCGCTATCTGCTCCGCTGGCGGCCCACCCAGCAGGCCGAGAGCGGCCAGTCGCAAGAGGTCTACTGATCCGGCTCAGGGGCGGTGCCCAAAGGAACGGGCGCGGTGTCCTGGTCCAGCGAATTTGTGGTTATGCCGCCCGGGCAGAATCTCTTGAATATACAGCATTTATGATAGTCTCCGAATCCAAAAGCAAGGACTCTATTCGGAGGCCATTATGCCCGTGAAACAGACTCTTCCTCGAATTCCCCTCCCCAGGAACTGGCATCGTCATGTGAAGTCAGCGGTCCTTCATACGATTTCCCTTTCCCATTTCTCAATCGTCCAGGCACGAGGGATGGCAGCTGGCCATATTCGCCGCCACGTTCGGCTGGCGGCGCAGAACGAGCGCCTGCGAGAAGAGTGCTCGCTCCTTCGCGAGGAAATCCGTATCAAAGATGCCAGGATGGATTTCATTACTCCCCATCGCCGGCCCCGCTATGGTCCCTGCGAGAGAATGGCTATTCTCGAGCTGCGGGCCGCCCGGGAGCTGGCCAAACGG
>DNYS01000021.1:274-8896 GCA_003506735.1 Nitrospinota bacterium | reverse complement strand
CGCGCCATTCCCGTCCTCGAAGAGCACCGGGCCCTCTCCCTCCTTCCCGCCAGCGGGGATGAGGGCCGAATCGCCGGGGCGATGCTCCTCGATATCCGGAGCGGTGCGTTCACCGCCGTGGCCGCGAAATGCACCCTCCTCGCCACCGGCGGCGGTCCCACGTTTTATAAATATTCGGCCTGCGCCCAGGAGCTCGCCACCGACGGGATGGCGATGGCATGGGAGGGGGGGGCGGATTTCTGCGACATGGAGATGGTCCAGTTCCACCCGACCGGCATTCTCACGGGCGATGGCCTGCAGATCACCGGGACGTTGCTCGAGGAGGGGCTGCGCGGGGCGGGCGGCTACCTTCTGAACGAGCGGGGGGAGCGCTACATGGAGCGCTACGACCCGGAGCGGATGGAGCGCTCCACGCGCGACCTCGTGTCCCGGGCGGGGTACACCGAAATCCGGGAGGGCCGGGGCACGGCGAGCGGCGGCGTCTTCATCGACGTGAGCCACCTGGGAGCGGATTTCGTCCGGAAAAATTTCAAGGGGATGGTGGATCGCTGTGCGGACCTGGGCTTCGATCTCGTCGGCGGCCCGGTGGAGGTCACCCCGACGGCGCACTATATGATGGGTGGGGTGAAGATCGACACCGCCTGCCGCACGAACCTTCCAGGCCTTTTCGCGGCGGGTGAGGATGCAGGCGGAACCCACGGAGCGAACCGCCTTGGCGGAAACGGGGTGGCAAACTCCACCGTTTTCGGAGAGGTGGCCGGCGAGGTCATGGCGGCGGAGGCCCGGGCCGTTCCGCTGAAAAAATTCGCCCGCGCCGCCGCCGATGAGGCGGCGGAGGGCGCAATTGCCGCGCTCGGCGAGGGGGACTCCCCCTATCCCATCCGGGCGGAGCTCAAGGAATTGATGTGGGAGAAAATCGGCCTCCGGCGCAGCGGAGCCGATCTCGAAGCGGGCCTGGCCGGGCTCGAAGCGCTCGGGGAGCGGGCGGCGGCGGCCCGGGGCGGGAGCGGCCGTGCCTACAACCTGGCGTGGCAAAATGTGCTCGACGTGCGCAATCAAATCGCCACCGCGAAGTTGATCGCACGAAGCGCCATCGAGCGGGACGAAAGCCGGGGCAGCCACTACCGGGACGATATTCCGGAAACAAACGGCGATGGGCTGTACAATGTTTTCATATCGAAGCGGGAGGGGGAGGCTGCCGTCGAGCGCCGGCCCGTCCGCTTCACGCGGGTCGAGCCGGGCATGGACCAGGCGTCCGCCCCGGCGGCGCCCGAATCGTTTGTGGATTGAGGCATGAAACGACACGCACGGGAGGAAATGTAATGGACACGCCGGCCGGCCCCCCGGTCCGCCCGCCCTTTTGGGATTTGAGGGCGTGGCGCTCCATGTATCCGGGTATGTGGGCCTGGGTGCTCCAGCGCCTCTCGGCGGTCGTTCTGCTCGTCCTGTTTCCGTTCCACGTGCTGAACCCCTACAAGGCGTGGCTCCGGGCGGCGGTCCTGGCGCTCGTGATCCTTCACGGGATGCACGGCCTCAAGGTGATCCTGACCGACTTCGGGTTCCCGGCCCGCCATCAGCGGAAGCTCCTCTGGGCGCTGACGGCGATGGGCGTGGCGGGCTTTTTCTGGCTGGCCTACCTGCGCAAGGTCACCTGGGGGTTTTTCTGATGGCGGCAAACGGCGTGATATTCCGCATCCGGCGCGGCGGAGGGGCCGATGACCCCGGCGAGCGGTTCCAGGCCTACGCGATCACACCGCGCCCGCGGATGACCGTCCTCGATGCGCTGACCGCCATCCAGAACGGGCAGGACGCCACCCTCGGATTCCGGTATTCCTGCCGGGTGGGCATGTGCGGCACCTGCGCCCTCCAGGTGAATGGCCGCCCCCGCTGGGCCTGCCGGACCCGCCTCGATGGGCTGGGGGAGAACGTCACCCTCGAGCCCCTGGCGAATTTCCCCGTCCTGCGCGATTTGGCGGTGGACATGGACCCGTTTTTCAACAAGATGAACCGGGCGCGCGGATGGGCCGAACCTTCCGGGGAGGCGGCCCAGGCGCCTGCCCGGATTTCCCCGCTCGGGCGCGAGCGGGGCCGGATCGACCCGCATATCGAATGCATCACCTGCGGGATATGTTATTCTGCCTGCACCATGGTGGGGCATGACCCGGCCTTCCTGGGCCCCGCGGCCTTGAACCGCGCCTACACGCTGGTGTGCGACAGCCGCGAGGCGGGAGGTGCGGAGCGCCTGGCCGAGGTGGCCGGAGAGCACGGCGTCTGGCGGTGCCACAGCCAGTTCAACTGCACCGAGGCCTGCCCCAAGGGGATCAGCCCGGCCACCGCCATCCAGGCTCTCAAGCGCCGCGCCGCGGCGGGCGGGGCGCGGGAATTCGTCTCGGCCCTTCTCGGGGGCCGGGCCCCCGGCGGGGAGCGCGCCTCCGGCGGGAAGAGCGCAGGGGACAGCTAAAAATTTCGCATCTCCCGCGGCGCGGGGGATTGGAGGAGGAGTCAGCCATGCCGGTCACAACCGGAACATCCATCGGCGCCGACCTGATTCGCGAGGTGGCCTTCGAGCTCAACCGCCGGGCCGCCATTCACATTCCGGACGATGTCCGGACCAGCATCCGCGGCATGGCCGAGCGCGAGACCGAAAAGCTCTCGAAATTCGTCTTGCTCGAAATCGTCAAAAACTACGAGGTGGCCGACGAGGACCAGCGTCCCATGTGCGCCGATACCGGGCTTCCGCGTTTTTACGCCAAGATCGGAAACGAGGCGCGCATCGAGGGCGGGTTCGTCGCCTTTGAGCGCAGCATCCGCGAGGCGACGGCCCGCGCGACGGCCGAGATTCCCCTCCGCCCGAACCGCGTCCATCCGCTCACGCGGAAGGACCACAACAACAACGTCGGCATCCACGCCCCGACCGTGGACTACTCCTGGGAGCCGGGGGCCGATTGGGTCGAGATAACGGCGTTTCACAAGGGCGGCCTCTTCGGGGGCGACTACCGGATGCTCTTCCCCGGAGACGGGATCGACGGCATCCGCCGCTTTTATCTCGACGTGATCAGCGAATTTTTCAAGCGCGGGCTTTCCTGCCAGCCGGCCATCGTCGGCATCGGCATCGGGGGGACCAAGGACACCTGCGTAAAACTCGCCAAGGAGGCGGCCTGCCTGCGCGTGGTGGGGAACCGGAATCCGGACCCGCAGATCGCCGCCCTCGAGGAGGAGTTAATCGAGCTGGGCCGGCGGACCAGCCTGAGCGCGATGGGCTTCAAGGGACAGGGCGCCGTCATGGACGCGCACATCGAGGTCGCCTACACCCACACGGGCGGGATGCCCGTCTCCATCCACCATCAATGCTTCGCCCTCAGGAGATGCACCGCGCGGATTCACCCCGACGGCGAAGTCGAGTACCGCGAGGACCCGCGGTGGTTCACCGAGTATTACCGCCGCGATTCGGTGAGTTGACCTTTTGGGGGAATCCATTCGCATGGCAGATATGAGCTCATCCGATCTGGCGATGGACGAGCACCGGCTCGAAACGCCGTTCTCGGCCGAGGCGCTTGCCCGCCTCAAGCTGGGCGATATTGTCCGTATCGACGGGGTGATCTTCACCGGGCGGATCGGAGTCTATAAAAAACTCTTCGACGAGGGAGCCGAGCCTCCGGTCGATATCGAATCCCTGACGAACGTCACCTTCCACTGCTCGCCCGCGGTGAGCGAGAAGGGGCCGGGCGAGTGGGAGATCTCGGCCGTGACGGCGACGGCGAGCTTTCGGTTCGATAAGCACCTGCCCTTGCTCATGGATCAGTACGGGGTCCGCTGCGTCATCGGGAAGGGGGGGATGTCCTCCGAATTTTATCGGAACCACTTCAAGCGCCTCGGAGCGGTGTTCCTCAACACGGTGGGATACGGCATCGGCGCCCAGTACGGGCGGGGCGTCGAAAAAGTGGAGGCGGTGCACTGGCTGGAGGAGCTGGGCATCGCCCAGGCGATGTGGGTGCTCCGGGTGAAAAATTTCGGGCCCTTCCTCGTCGAATGCGACACGGACGGGAACAGCCTCTACCAGATGACCCAGAAGGAGACGAACGAAGAGCTCAAGGGGCTCTACGAGGATCTCCCCTCGCCCATTCTCAAGCGGATGGGCGAGATGCACAACCCCGAGGACGAAGTTTTCTGATCCGGCCTCTTCAGGTCCAGACTTTCATTTCCCGGCGGAATAAAGAAATGAGCCAAAACAAGCCTATCCAGACGAACCGTGCCCGCATGAAAAAAGAGTTCACTGCGCAGTCGCAAATCGGCCGGGCCGGAAAAACGGGCCTCGCGCGGATCGCGCTCACTCCCGAGTACAACCGGGTTCGGAAACTCGTCCGGGGCTGGATGGAGGCGGCGGGGCTCGGGACGCGGGTGGACGCGGTGGGGAATCTGTTTGGCCGCAAGGAGGGCCGAGTGAAGGGGCTGCCGGCGGTGATGGCGGGCTCCCACTTGGATTCCCAGAATCCGGGAGGGCGCTTCGACGGCCCTGCTGGGGTGCTCACCGCGCTCGAGGCCGTGCGCCGGATCGCCGAGGTTGGCGCCGCCCACGATCATCCCCTCGAGGTCGTTGCCTTCGTCGGCGAAGAATCCGCCTGCGGCATCGTCACGTTCGGGAGCAGCGTCCTTGCCGGGCAGCTGGGGGCCGCCGGGATGAAGGCGGCGATTCATCCGCCGACGGGAAAATCGGTTTACGAGGCGGTCCGCCTGGCGGGGGGGAACCCCGCCCGGGTGGCCGGATGCCGCCTCCCCCGAAAATCCCTGAAGGCGTTCGTAGAGCTTCATATCGAACAGGGCCCCGTTCTCGAAGCCGCAAAGGTTCCGATCGGCATCGTCGATACCATCGTGGGCGCGCTCCGGGGCGACATTCATTTCGAGGGCCAGACGGCCCACTCGGGCGGGCAGCCCATGTCTTACCGCCGCGATGCGGCCATGGCCGCCGCCGATTTCATGGTCGAGGCCGAGGCGATGGCGCGCCGCGCGCCCGAGGGCCAGCGAATGACACTGACCTTCGGGATGATGTCGGCCCGGCCGGGGTGGTACTCGATCGTGCCGGGCGGGGCGAGCATCTCGTTCGACCTGCGGAGCAAGAGTGCGAAGGCGTCCGAGGCGATGCTGGAGCGGATGAAAAAGGCGCTCGGGCGGATCCGAAAAAAGCGCGGGGTGAAGAGCCGCCTCCAGCGCAAGGTGAAGTACGTTCCCTGTCCGGCCTCGCGCGGAATCAGGCAGGCGCTGGATCGCGCCGCCGGGGAAACGGGCCACGCCTCCCTCACCCTTTCGAGCGGAGGAATTCACGACGCCTGCCGCATCGCCGCCCTGTGTCCTGTCGGGATGGTGTTCGTCCCCTCGGTGAAGGGGCTCTCCCACACCCCCGAGGAGTTTACGCGCTTTCCGGATATCGTGGCCGGGGCCGAGGTGTTGGCTTCGGCAATTCTTCGCCTCGCCGATCGGCGCGTGAAGGCCTGAGCGCCGGCCCGGCGCCCGCCGGGCATACCGGTTATCCTTCCACCCACCGCGCTCCGAAGGGCTTGCCCCCGCCCATGACGATTCCCGCGTCCGAGTCCCCCCAGTCGGCGTAGAAGAGCAGCGACGCCTCGTAGGACGCCGAGCGGGTGTTGCTCGCCCGCGTGTGGGTGATCACCAGATGGACGAGCTCGGTCGCCTTGGGCAGATTTTTTTCCCAAATTTTGTGCGCTCCGTAGACACCGTGCTGAATCTTCTCGCCGAACTCGGTTTTTTTGGCGGGGAGGGCGCTGCCCCCGCCCGGCGGCCCGCCGGGGTCGGCCTCGCATTCGAGTGGCTTGGAAATATCGTGCAGCAGGCACGAGGCGATGAGGAGGTCCCGATCCACCGCGATGCCGTGCAGATCCTCGGCGATGTCGGCCATGGCGAGTGCCATCCGGATGACGCCCTGAATATGGCCGGTCAGGGTCATGTGTTTTTCCAGGGTGAGGTTTTTCGGAATATCCTCGAACCGCTCCCAGGCGGTTTCGGCGGCGACCTCCAGCCAGATCTCCACAACCCCGTCCCGGAGGCGTTGATCCTGGATTTGGTCCACTTCGGGAAATAGCTGCCGGATTCCATCGGCGTCGATTTGAATGGACATGCGTTTCGCCCCCTGTCTCATCGGGTTATCGGTGAAGGATTCCCTACGGATTGAGGTGGATTTTAGGCCCGGTGGGCGTCGGCGGCAACAGCGGGCCGCATTCCGGGAGGGCGATCCGATCAGATCGAAGGAGCGGGTCGGTTTTCGCAGTTTATAAAAAATGGAATCTGGTTTAGCATTTGGGGGTGAATTCACCCCCATCTTTCACGGAATCGACCGGATTCGGGAGGAACCGGCGGTGCCCATCGACAACCATCCCGAAATGAGCGAGGCCCAGGCGGCCCTGATGGGGCTTGCCCGCGATTTCGCCCAAAGCCGCCTGGCGCCCGGCGCCGCCGAGCGGGACCGGAGCGGTGCGTTCCCCGCGGATCTCTATAAAGAGGCGGCGGAGCATGGTCTCCTCGGCGTGAATCTTCCCGAACGCCTCGGGGGCGGCGGCCTCGGAATGCTCGAAGCAGCCCTCGTGTTCGAGCAGTTCGCCCGGGTGGACGGAAGCTTCTCTCTGACGGCGGCGGCATCGGTGGGCCTGACGGCGGGGCATCTGCACCGCGCCTGCGACGATGCGCAGGCCGAGCGGTGGATTCCTCCGCTGCTCCGGGGCGAACTCGGCGCCTGGGCGCTGACCGAGCCGGGCTCGGGGAGCGACGCGGCGGCGCTTCGGTGCCGCGCCGAGCGGCGGGGCGATGGCTACACCATCGACGGCGCGAAGATGTTCATCACCCAGGGCAGTGTGTTTTCGGTCATGGTCCTCATGGCGCGGACCGGGGAGGGCAAGGGCGGGATCAGCGCCTTTGTGATCGAGGCCTCCGACGCGGGCCGCGAGAGCCGGCCCATTCACGGAAAACTCGGCATGCGCTCGAGCGACACGGCCGAGATCGTTTTCCAGGGATGCGAGATTCCGGGCGGCCGCCTCCTCGGCGCGGAGGGAGAGGGGTTCTCCCAGGCGGTGGCCACCCTCGTGGAGGGGAGGTTCGGGGTGGGCGCCCTGTGCTGCGGGCTGGGCCAGGGCGCGCTCGATGCGGCGCTCGCCTATGCACACGAGCGAGAGGCGTTTGGCCGGTCCATCGGCGAATTCGGCGGCATCCGGGAGCAGCTCGCCGACTCCGCCATCGGTCTCGCCGCCGGGCGTGAACTCGTTACCCGGGCGGCGCGCCTTCTCGATTCGGGGGAGGACGCCGCCGATTCCGCCGCCCGGGCCAAGCTGTTCGCCTCCGAGGCGGCCCTTCGCTCCTGCGACCAGAGCATCCAGATTCACGGGGGCTACGGCTACACGGACGAAATTCCCGCGCACCGCTTCTGGCGGGATGCGCGCCTGCTCACCATCGGCGAGGGGACGAGCGAGATCCTGCGCGGGGTCATCGCGCGTTCCGTTTTCGCATAAACCGGACGGGACCGGCGGATATGGCGCACGAGGACATGTTGACCGAAGAGCAGTCGATGATGCGCGGCATGGTCCGCGATTTTTGCCAAAGCGAGGTGGCGCCCCTCGCCGCCGAGACGGATGCGGGCCGCTTTCCTCGCGAGCTGGCCGAAAAAATGGCCAGGCTTGGCCTGCTCGGGATGACGGCGCCCGCCGAATACGGCGGCGGCGGCGCGGATGAGGTCTCCGTCGCCCTGGTCATGGAAGAGATTTCGGCGGTTTGCCCCTCGCTGAGCGTGGTCTTCGCCGTGCAGAACTCCCTCGTTTGCGCACCGCTGAGCCGTTATGGAAGCGAGGCCCAGAAAAACGAAATCCTCCGCGCGCTGGCCAGGGGCGAGAAGCTCGGTTGTTTTGCGCTCAGCGAGCCGTTGGCGGGCTCAGACGCCGCCGCCCTCCAAACGAGGGCGCAGCGCGCCGGCGAGGGCTGGCGCATCGAGGGGGACAAGCGGTTCATCTCCAACGCGCGCGAAGCCGATCTCTGCCTCATCTTCGCGGCCGTGGACCCGGAGCGCGGCCACAAGGGGATCAGCGCGTTCATCGCCGAGACGGGGGCCTCCGGTTTCGAGGTGGGCCGCGCCGAGGAAAAAATGGGCATGGGCGGAAGCTCGGCCTGCGATCTGCGGTTCGACCGTTTGGAACTTCCCATCGACAGCCTATTGGGCGAGGAGGGTCAGGGTTTCGAGATTGCGATGACGACCCTCGACGTGGGACGCATCGGGGTGGCGGCCCAAGCGGTGGGTTTCGCGCGGGCGGGGTTCGAGGCGTCGGTGGCCTACGCCAGGGTGCGCGAGTCGTTCGGTAAACCCATCTCCCGCCACCAGGCGGTCCAGTGGAAGGTGGCCGACATGGCGGTCGGAATCGACGCGGCCCGGCTGCTCTACCTCAAGGCGGCGCGCCTGAAGGACGCCGGCCGGCCCTTTTCGGCCGATGCTTCGATGGCGAAAGTGTTCGCCTCGGACATGGCTCAGCGGGCGGTGAGCGAGGCTGTCCAGATTCACGGGGGGAACGGCTACATAAAGGAATACCCGGTGGAAAAATTCTTCCGGGCCGCCAAGGTGACCCAGATTTACGA
>DNYS01000021.1:0-155 GCA_003506735.1 Nitrospinota bacterium | reverse complement strand
AAAAAAGAGTTGACGGCACCTTCCGGGTAGACGAAAATATAGCGAAACATCTTTTGGCCGCTGAAATCTTGGCCGATGAACTTTCGGTCGATGACCATTCGATCATCGAAAATTGTTCGTTGAACTTCGCCGCCTTTGAGGGATGCCGTTCATGG
>DNYS01000024.1:16563-23547 GCA_003506735.1 Nitrospinota bacterium | reverse complement strand
GGAAGGCATGCAAGCGAGCAGGACTGCGGCGAGTCGGGTGGCACGTTCTTCGCCATTCCTTTGCGTCGCACCTCGTGGTTCGAGGGGCGTCCATTAAAGCCGTACAGGAGCTTCTTGGGCATGCGGACATTAAAATGACGATGCGCTATGCGCACCTGAGTCCTGACGCGCGCCGCGAGGCGGTACAGCTATTGGACGATAGGCACGGCACTATAGCGGCACTTCTCCCCCAGAATGAGGGAGAAGGACGCCGAAACGTAATGAATTAGGGATAATTCCTGGAGCGGGAAACGGGATTTGAACCCGCGACCCCAACGTTGGCAACGTTGTGCTCTACCACTGAGCTATTCCCGCCTGCACAAAAATGATAACGGACATTGCGGTGAAGTCAATACCATTCGCGGCGGCGATCGTCAACAAATATCCGGAATTCAGCTCCGGCCAGACAGTTTGTCCGCCAACCAGTCCGCCGCGAGGGGCCGCCAGAGAAACGGGATATTGTTGCAAACATGGACGCCTTCGGGATAAACGACCAACTCGGCTTGGTTCCCCGCCTCCTCGGCCATCTGGCGCGCCTGCCCGACCGGGCAGAGCCGGTCTTTTTCGCCGTGGATCAGCAAAAGGGGCCGCTCCAACCCCTTCAACATTCCGCGCATCGAAACATTTTTCGCACAATCGGCGGCCTCTTCTTTTGAAATATTCCCGAACGCGACAGAAAAACCCTGACGCGTAAGAGCCGGAAGGCCCTCCCAGCATTCGGCCAAATCGTAGAATCCGGCAATGCCGACCGCCGCCACAAGACGGCCCTCCACCGCCAGGGCGCGCGGCGCGTAATACCCGCCGCAACTGACGCCAAGCGCACCGAGCCTTGCGGGATTCACCCTCCCGTCCTTGGATATGAAATTCACGGCTGCCGAAACCGCCGCCTCGAAGTCGGGCCGAAGGGGCAAAGCCGATCGCTCGCCCTGCGCCGGGCCATCGAAGGCCAGGGTGGCCAGCCCGCGGGCGTGCAGTACGGCCTCGAGCGTATAGAACTCCTCCTTGGTGGAGTCGAGGCCGGCGATCAAAATGATGAGCGGGGCTCCATTCTCTTCCTTCGCAGGAAATCGGAGCACTCCCGGAAGCGATGCGCCTTCGAAGGGGATTTCCACCCGCTCCCCCGGCGGGCACAGATCGGCCAGGGCCCGTGTGTGGCAAGCCACTTTTTTCTCCTGCGCCTCGCGCTTGAGATCCAGGTCTTCGTGGTAAACGAATTGGGCGAAATGATAGGCCAATGCCGCGCGGACGAAACCTTCTGCGGCGCTGAGACGCCTGCCCGAGCGGGCCATCTCCTCCGCCTCGGCCTCGCGCAAAGCGGCCCGTTCGATCCACAGGCTACACCAATCCCGCCAGGAACCCACGCGCGGAATCACGTCCGATGCGTCGGCGTACGAAATTCCGTTCGCCAGGAGGCGGACATACCAATTCGACAGGGCTTCCTGGGTCAGGCGGTCGGCCTCAGCGGATTCGGAAGACATGGATTCTCCACAGAAGGGTTTGACGGCTTCGATTCGCACGGCGATGACCGGCCGGAACGGGCGATGGCCCGAGATAACAACGTTCGAAAAACCGGCGCCTTTGAGCAGGCGCAGCCACTCCCCCTCTTCGAGAACACCCCCGAGCGAGGCGTTCCAGGCTGTCGGGTCCTGGGCGATTTCGACGGGTAGCTCTCCCTCGCGAATCAGCTCTCGGGCGATGAGTCTCGCGCCCGGACGAAGAATCCGCCAAATTTCGGCAAGAGCCGCAGCCTTGTCCAATAGAAGGTTGAGAGACGCATTGGCCATGACGATATCGGCGGAATTGCTGGCAATGGGTAGGCATTCCATATCTCCCGCAACGGGATATACGGCACCCCGCTCGCCAGCCGCCTCTTTCACGCGCCATAACATGGGAACCACCATGTCGAGAGCCAGAACGCGCCCGCCTTCGGGCAAAGCCTCGGCCGCGAGACGGGAGTCCAGCCCCGCCCCGCACCCCAGGTCTACGGCCAGGTGGGCGCCGGACAGATCGATCCCCTCCAGGGCGTATCCGCAGCCACAATAAGCGCCCGACACGCGGAGGGGAAGACTGTCGAGCCATCCGGCGGGATAGCCCGCCTCGTGGGCCCGTCCGGAGCCGCCTTCGGGGAAAGTATTCTCCCCCACAAGGTGGGCATAGCGCTCCCGGACAAACGACTTGACCTGGGACTTCCAGTCGAGAGGGGGTTTGCCCTTGACGAAAACGGCCACGGCGGATTAGTGGGGCATGTGGGCAGGATTCCAGAACTCGCCCGTCCGAACCATCTTGGCGATGCGATCGCCGTGCGGCATCCAGCCCTCAGCGTTCTTTTTGGCCTGGGCATCCTTGTCGTAATCGACCCGCTTAATCTCTGCATGCCACTTGCCGCCGCCTTCGTATTCCACGACGGAGTATACGGGCCGGTAGTCTCCGTCCCAGTTCATACCAACGGCCGCGGTGCAAATTAGGGTCTGATTCTCCACCTGGCGAATGTAGGGGCCGTGAACGTGGCCGAACGCCATGATTTCGGCGTCCGTATCCTTGATAATTTTCTTCACTTCATCGTCCGTATAGCGGAGCGGGATCGCGTCCTCGATGTCGTCCGGCGTGGCGTGAAAGATATAGAAGTCATGGCCTTTCTCTGGCGTTATCGTCATCGACCACATCAGTCCGTCGAGATAGTCGATCTATTCCCGGATAAGCCGATCACGGGTCTTTTTGACCATTTCGTAGAGCCAGACATGGTGCTCGTTCTTGGGGGGGGGTCGGTCTCGTCTTTCCTTTTCGACACCCACCAGTCGAGGTTTCCGGCGAGAACGTCCACATCCCGGCGCCCCATGAAGCGCTCTACCACCTCGGCAGGCTCGGGTCCCAACATCACCAGATCGCCAACAACGACCACGCGGTCCGGGTTTTCCTTATCGACTGCCTCTTGAATCGCATCCAGCGGCGCAAGTTGTGCATGAATATCCGAATACAGACATATTTTCACAAAATTTTCCTTCAGGGAGAAATAGCGGCTACATGAAACAGCGGCGGCCGCGAAAAACTAATTCTCGTTTCTTCCGCCGGAACCGCCAATTCTCTTAAGAGCCGCCTTGGCGAGATCCGTATCGATGAGTTGCTCGTAGGTGGGAATGCCCTTCTTGTACTTCCCCCGCTTCGCGTTGAAATCGTTCGTCCACTTGAACGAGGCACGCGGCAATCCGTTGTTGACTGCCCAGATTCGGGCCTTAACGAATTCGTCGTACGTCTGGCTCATGATGCCGGGGTGCTTTCTGTACACGCCTTTCGCCCATTTGCGCGCCGTCTTCAGGAAGCCCGCCTTGTCCTTATAGATGGAGCGGTTGGACTGCATCATCGCCACCGCAAAGCGGGTGTAAACATCCCGTCTGCTCTGGAGCGCAGAATTACGCGCCATGAACACGCCATACATATACTTGGGGCGGTACTTCCAAAGGCTCGCCACCGAGGTCACGCCCGGGCGAAGCTTCTGAGCCAAAAGCACCTGCTCGACGTGGATGAGAACGGCATCGGCTTTTTTATTCACCAAGAAGGGCACGCGGGCCGGAGGTGGCGTCTTGATGTACTTGACGTCATTGTCCGTCAGGCCGTTCGGGCCGAGCACGGCGATGGCACCCGTGTGGCTGTAGCCGCCGCGGCCTTCGATGCCGATCGTCTTGCCCCTGAGACCCTTTGCATTTTTGATGCCTGGCGCAACCGCCAACTGGGCTTCGAACAGGAAGGCCATGGAATGGAAAATCCTCTGGCCGTTTCCTTTCGAGATTCCGAGCATGGCAATTGGCGCAGGAACCCAGGACATATCCAGTCCGCTCTTTCCGCTCACCGCCGCCCGGTAAGTGGCGACGCCGCCGCGAAAGAATTTCACCTTCACGTCCAACCCGTTGAGCTTGAAGATGCCGTTGTCGATCGCATAGTACACCGGCAGGTGGACCAGGGGCGGAGGTTTGACCGGCATGCCCAGGACAATCTTTTCGAGAGCGTCCGCTGGAGCCGGAATGAATCCGAAGACCACGGCCACAACGGCGATTGCGTAGAGCCAGTTTCTCAGTGATTTCATCTCGATTCTCTCCTCTTCAATGGAACCATAAAATGCTATGGAACCAGCCTCAAAACACGAACCCATCAAGCCTCTCTTTGCATTCGCCACGAAGAGAAGCGGTATTCGGCAATACCGATCAGCTTCGTCAAAACGATGCCCATAATCATCAAAAGAAGGACAGGCGCGAGGCCCTTATCCATCTCCAAATCGCCCATGTAATCCTGCTGAAGCGCCCCCAGCCCCGAGATGCTCATCAAGAATTCGGCCACAACCATGCCCACCAAAGCGCGCCCGAATGAAAGGCCGAGGCCGGCCACAAGGTAGGGAATCATCGACGGGAAAATCAGGTCGCGCCACCGCTGCCACTCGTTCGAGCAGAAGGATTTCGTCACCTCCATCAGGAACGGGTCCACGTTTCGCACGCCGTGAAAGACGTTCACGATTACGGGCATGATGGCGAAGAAAACCACAATCACGGTTTTTCCGGCCACATCCACGCCAATCAGCATCGCGATGGGAAACGCAAGCGCCACGACCGGGGTCGCGTATAGCGCGTACACATAGGTGTCGAGAAAATATTCGCACACCTTAAAACGGCCCATCAGGATTCCGATGATTATTCCAATGGGGATTGCAATGATGAGGCCGTATAAAAGAATTTCGAAACTCTCCTTGGCCGCCTTGATCATCTGTCCATTCAACAAAAGATCAACGAAAGCGATACTGATGTTGCTCGGATAGCTGAAATAGGCCGGCGAGATATAACCGGTCAGCCCCATGATCTCCCAAGTGCCGATGATGAGGAAGACGGACAGGACCCGGATATATACGCCCGGATCGGAGATCCATCCAAGCATCGAGGATTCATCCTCCTCTGTCTTATGGGCCAGGGCGGCTTCGGGCGGCTTTACCTCGGTGCTCAGTTCACGCTCCCTTCCTTCGCCGCCGAGGGGACGAGCTCCGCCTCATCGGGCAAGGGGCCGGGCTCCAAGTCCGGGTTCCGGAGAAGCTCCCACAGGTAGTGGCGCAACTCCTGAAAGCGCCGGCTTCCGCGAATCTTCTCCAGATTCCGTCCCCGCCCGAATCCGGTTTCCATCTCAAAGCGGATCCGTCCGGGCCGGGGGGTCATCACCATCACCCGGTCGCCAATCAGGACGGCCTCGTCAATGCTGTGGGTGATGAAAACCATGGCCTTGGGTTCGGCCTCGTTGATTTTCAAAAGCTCCTCCTGAAGCTGCTCCCGCGTCAAGGCATCCAGCGCGCCAAAGGGCTCATCGAGCAGAAGAATGTCGGCCTGGGTCGCAAGCGCCCTGGCCAGGCCCGCTCGCTGCTGCATCCCACCCGAAAGCTCGGAAGGAAAATTATCCTCGAATCCTTTCAGCCCGACAAGCTCCGTATAGTGACTGACGAGCTTATCAATCTCTTCTTTCGGCCGGCCCTGAATGTTCAGGCCGTAGCCAATATTTTGATGGAGCCGCTTCCAGGGGAAAAGCCCGAAATGCTGAAACACCATGGCCATTTCGGGACGCGGCCCGGTGACCCGCTGGTTCTTGTAGAGAACCTCCCCATCGTCGTGCGGAATCAGGCCGTTCAGGATTCTTAGAAGCGTGGTTTTCCCGCACCCGCTCGGACCCAGGATCGTGACGATCTCCTCTTGATGCACCTCGATATCGATCGAATCGAGCACATGAAGTTCGCCATAGAATTTATGAACCGCGTCGAGGGTCAGCCAAACATCTCTTCCGTTGTTTAATTCGGTCATTTGTCCAATCGTTCCTTTGCTCAAAAACCTTGCAGATCCGAGAATCGACTATCGAACATCCAGGCCCCGGGACCGAAGAGCGTCTCTTTTCCTCCGGGCGCCGCAGGCGAACTCCACCGATACACCCTATGAAATTGAAATATCCCAGGATTGTACCTTATTTTCTGCACGAGCCAAAAGCAATACATTTCCCCAAAAATCAGTCACTTCTCGTAAGGGCGGCCCGTTAGAAGCGATCCAGATCGCGGCCAGGAATCACCTTGCCCCCGTAGTATCTGGAAACCTCCTCCACCGCTAGTTCTTCCGCGGCATTGGGGGGTGTGAGATGAGACAGAATCACCATTCCCACCCCGGCATCCGCCGCCGTTCGCCCGATTTCCTCGGTCGTGGCGTGATGGGCCGCGATGATTTTCGCCATCTCGGGCGTTTGCCCGATTAGCTCGACAATCTGATCCGGCAGGCAGGGGTGCATCACGAGGATGTCCGCCCCCTTCGCGAAGGGGACCAGCTTTTCCGTGGGGCTGCCGTCGCTGGCAAGCAAAATCACGCGGGCGTCCGCCTCGAATCGGTAGGAAATAATGTCATCCACATTCCCGTGGCGGGTGCCCTTTTCGACGTTGATCTGGATGTCATCCACCTCGATGGATCCGCCCGGGGCGAGGGTCGTCACCTCTATCTCCAGCCCCCCGCGCGTCTTCCCCTCCTCCGCTCGGATTTCGATATCGTACTCGTAGTAGTGGAGCATCCGCTTGACGATCTCCTCGACCGGATCGGGTCCATACACGCGTAGGGGGGTCTGGGCCCCAAAGAGCCAGCGCGTGATATAAAAATCCGCGAATCCGGTGAAGTGATCCGAATGGAAATGCGTGAAAAACAGATGATCCACATCCTTGACCGGAAATCCCGCCGCCGCGATCTGGCGGCAAACATTTCTTCCGGCGTCCACCAGATAAAACCGGCCGTCCACCACGATGCCGTCCGCATGGCCGCTCCTGTCCGGAGAGGGCGGCGGCGAGCCCGTTCCCAGAAGAATGAGTTCCATTCAGGGCTTCCCTTTCCGAATCAAGCGCCGTAGGCGCAACTCCGTATTCTCGGCGTTCCGATACCCATGCCCATCGACCCG
>DNYS01000024.1:12122-16533 GCA_003506735.1 Nitrospinota bacterium | reverse complement strand
TTGGAGAGCGCCGTCCGGCCCACACCCGTTGCGATGAAGGAGTCCGTCGGGGGTATCGCCGTTTTGATTTTCTTCAGTTTTTTCAGGAATTGAGCGGTCCACTCAATCGTCTTTTTCGGCATGCCGTTATTTACCGCCCAGATTCGCTCTTTCACGAAATAGTCATAAGTTTTGCTGACCACTTCGAAATTTTTCTTGTAGACCGGACGCAACCACTTTTTCGCGGTTTTGAGGAACCCCGACTTGTCTTTGTATATCGAGCGCGTCGCCTGCATCATGGCAACCGAAAAGCGGACGTAGGCGTCCTTGTTTTTTCCGATCTGAGAGGAACGGGCCATAAAGGCGCCGAAGAATTGATGAGGCCGCACCTTCCAGAGGCTGGCAAGCACTGTGACGCCCGGCCGTTTTTTCTGCGCCAAAAGAACCTGCTCCACATGGATGACGACCGCATCCACTTTCTTATTCAGAAGGAAAGGAATCCGCGCTGGGGGCGGCGTTTTCATGTATTTCACTTCATTATCCTTAACGCCGGCCGGCTCCAATATCGAGCGAATGGCGAGGTGGCTGAATCCTCCCCGGCCCTCGATACCAAGCGTCCGCCCTCTGAGCTTCTGCACCTTGTCGATGCCGGGGGCGGCGGCAATCTGGGCTTCTAACTTGTACGCCATGGAATGGAACAGCTTCAGGCCGCTTCCCTTGGTGATCCCCACCATGGCGAGGGCCGCCGGCGCAACCGTGGCGTCCAGTTTGGAATTCGCGCTCGTGATGGCCCGGTGGGTGGCATTGCCCCCCCTGAAAAATTTCACCTCCACATCGAGTCCGTTCTTCTTGAAAAAACCGTTATCCAAGGCGTAAAAGACCGGCAGGTGAACGACAATCGGGGGACGGACAGGCATCCCCACTACAAACTTTTTCGCGGCCATCGCCGGACTCGGCCCAAAGGTTTCGGCCATCCCCAAAGCCGAAAGGACGGTCACGAAAATACCCAAAGCTTTCAATCCATACCGCATTTCAATTCCTCCCCTCAATCCAATCCGCATTTCAAATTCTCCCCTCGAAAATATACTCTAAAGCGTTGATTCATCACTACATTTAACATAAGGGAGCCGCCACCAGATGCGGCCAGCCCAGCCGAAGGCCTTGCTTCGTGACAATCCACTGGCACTCGAAAAGAGCGACTTCCCTTTGGCGTGTCCGGAGATTAAATTATTATCATTCCAATTACAATATAGGTACCCAAATTTGGTATACATACAAAAAGGTGCGTATAATTTTTCCGCATCCGAAGTAAAGCCCGTTACTCATAAAATATCAAAGGAATAACGACGATGAGCTCATCTAATTCTGAAGTATTTTGCGTGGATTGCCCCGGCCGCAAAATTATGGCGCGCCTCTTGAGCAAGTGGAGTGGCCTGGTCGTCCGCTGCCTCGATTTCCGCACGATGCGGTACTCCGAGCTGAGGCGGTCCATCGGCGGCATCTCACAGAAGATGCTGACTCAAACCCTCCGCGAGTTGGAAGCCGACGGGCTCGTAGAGCGAACAGTTTACCCCATCGTTCCGCCGAAGGTGGAATACGCCCTCACCGGCCTCGGGCGCTCGCTCGTGGGCCCTTTAACCGAGCTGGGAAACTGGGTCGAATCCCACGCCGGAGAAATTGAGGCGGCGAACCTTCGTTACGCCGATGGAGCCAAAAAAAGCGCCTGAATTGATTCCCTCGCGGCCTATTCGTCTCCCACCACGGCGATGGCCTGAATCTCCACCATCATCTCGGGCTTGGCGAATCCCGCGACGGTGATGAGAGCGCTGCCCGGAAATCCATCCGGAAAATATGCCTTGCGGATTTCGACGAACTGCTCGCCGTGGCGCACGTCCAGGATAAACACGGTCATCGTCACGATGTCCTGGAGCTTCCCGCCGGCGCGCGCCAAGTTCTCGCCGATACCGGCGAATGAGGCATGAACCTGGGCCTCGAAATCCCCGGCCAGCGAATTTCCCTCTCCATCGCGCCACATCCCTACCCCCGCGAGCCAGACGGTCCTTCCGCCGCGCGTAGCGACGGCTGGAGAAAACGATCGATCCTCCTGCCAGGTTCCCTTAAAATATTCCCTCGGCATCTCTCTCCCCTTTAAAATTCGCCTGCATTTATCGGACACTTTGCTTGCCGGGCAGTTGTACCGCCACACCCATCGCCAACCATGTGACGATTCCGTAAAAATAAAAGCTCACGTCCAAATTATACTGCTCCGCCAGCCAGCCTCCGGCCAGGGGCGCCAGAAAATTCAACCCGTGCGCGGTGTAAATCACACCGATGGAGGAGGCCAGAACCTCGGGCTCGCAAAGATCCGCCGTCGCCGTGAGAATAATCGGACTCACGAAGGCGAAAACGCCCGTCATCATCGAAATCAGAATCAGCGCGCTCTCCCATGTGGCAAAGGGGATGGCGATAGTGAGAGCACCGGCTCCCAGCAGCGGAACCATCAACGCCGCCCGCGCCCCCCAGCGGGAGTAAAGATATCCCATGAGCGGCTTCGAAACCGCACCGGCGCCAAAGTAAAGGGACACGGCTAGCCCGATGCTGGCCGTATCCATACCCAACTTCTTTGAAGCGATGAGGGGAAGGAATCCGATCATTCCCTTGGTGCCGATTCCTCGAAGGGTGTAGGTCAGCGCGAGGAGGATGACGTTCCGGTTCCGGAGTACGCGGCGAAGCATGACAAGGATGCCTTGCCCTTGGCTCCGCGCCGCATCCCCAGTCGATTTTCCGTGAAAACGAATGCCCACCATCGGCAAAAGAGCCAGTGCCGGCACGGCACAGACGGCGACGGCGGTGCGCCAACTCGCCACGGCGGCGACCGCCGCCTGAATCAGGGGCAAAATGCTCGTGCCGATGTTCCCGCCCAGGCCGTGAAAGGAAATTGCAAACGAGCGGTGGACGGAGAAGCGCTCGGCAGTGAGTGCCGTCCCGCACGGGTGATAGGTTGAATTCCCCGCTCCGGCCAGGAACGAGAGGATGAGCAAACCGGTGAAGCTTCGGGTCCCGCTCATCAGGATAAACGACACGGCGGCCAAGCCAAGGCCCGTGATGAGAATGAATTTCTTCCGGCCCGTGTAGTCGGCCAACATCGAAAGGGGATACAGAAAAAGAAATGTGGCCAGGCTGAAGGTGCTGAGTAAGGTCCCGGCCTGGAAGGTGGAAAGCCCCAAATCGGCCACAATGAGCGCCAGGACCGGAACGAGCATGTTCGAAAACCCATCGCTCAACCCGTGCGTCGATCCGATGATCAGGAGGTCCGCATAATCCCGACGTCCCCAGGGAGGCCGCCCCGATATATTGGCGGCTCCGCGCCCGACCGTCATCTCAAGTCACGCCACGCCGGAAGAAACCCCATCCCGTCCGCCTCGATGACGGCCCGGCAAATGGCGCGGCTCAAAGCCACCTGCGCCGCTGCGCCCACCGCATCGAGAGAATCCTCTTTTTCGCCGCAAGAAAGTGCGAAAACCACGTCCCCATCAACCGTCGTATACGATGGCCGGACGGTCTGGATGAGGCCGTTCGCGGCCATCTGAGATAGTTTTTGGGTCTCCGGCTTGGACAGGGAGATATCGGTGGCGACGACCCCGAGCGTGGTGTTTTCCCCGGAACCGGAAAACCCCTCGAATGGGCGTCCGTGTGTGTAGAGATGGTGGGTCGAATCGACGATTCCCTCGCCAGGGGGCTCGGCGCGCGGGCCGGCCAGCGCGGCGCCGGTGTCCGGATCGTGCACGCCACCATAGGCATTCACCACCGCGAGAGCGCCCACCACCCCGCCGCCCGGAAGGCGGACGCTGGCAGTCCCCGCCCCGCCTTTCATCGCCCGAGCGCGCCCGAGGAGTTTTCCGACCGTCGCGCCGCAACCCGCGCCGACGCTTCCCTGTGGACCTTCCCGGTCCAGAGCCGCCTCACACGCCGCCCGGCCCATGGCGGAACCGGGGCGAACGTCCCCGTTCCCGGAGGCGAGATCGAAGAGAACGGCCGCTGCCACGGTGGGAACCGTATAGCTGCCGACGGAAAATCCCCGCCCCTTCTCTTCAAGCCAGGACATCACGCCGTCCGCCGAGGCAAGCCCATAGGCGCTGCCGCCAGTCAGGACAACGGCATCCACGTTGCCGACAAGATGCTCAGGGCGCAGGGCATCGAGGCCTCGCGTGGCGGTCGCGGTCCCGCGAAGTTCGCAGGCGCCGGTCGTGCCGGGAGGACAGATCACGACACTGAGGCCGGTCAGAGCCTCCAGGTCCTGGATATGCCCGAGAAGGAATCCGGGAACATCGGTGATACAGCCCGAAAGACCGGGTGGAATATCTCGCCTGGATGCGGAATCCATCAAAGCTGCGGAAGCCCCGGCGTGGCCTGCTTCGGGAGTTCCCCGTTT
>DNYS01000024.1:6092-11978 GCA_003506735.1 Nitrospinota bacterium | reverse complement strand
CCACCGTGGGAATTCCGGTAATGCCCCGGTTGATCGCCTCTGTATATTCCTTGATCGCCTTATCGTGGTGCAGCTCGCTCGCCACCTCTTCGCGGAACAAGTCCACGTCGAGGCCGCTTTTCTCTGCCACATCGTACAGGACATCGAGTGTCGAGATATCGCGGCTATCCGTAAAAAGAGCCGCGAGGAGGTTCATGTGAAAGGCATCCCATTTTTCCAGGCCCTGGGCCCGGGCGGCCAAGCCCGCCTGAGCGGACGGCATCGAGCAGATGGGATAGTCTCCTCCTCCCTCCCACATATTATATTCGCCCGATTCCGGTTGGTCGTTGCAGCGCTCCCAGTTGCCCCGGCGGTAGTCGTTGAAAACGGCCGTGGGATCGGGCTCGGGACGGAGCATAAATACGCAGGGCTCGATCTCCACCTTTTCCCCATACTCTTCCTTGATCATCTTCAGGCGCACGGCCGAATTGAAGCACCAGGGTCACAAAAAATCGCTGTAGACGGTCAACCGGACAACATCTTGACTCATGAGGATTCTCCTATAATTTATCGCGCTCGAACCTCACTTTGATGGGCGTTCCCCTGCCCGCATTGAGTTCATCCGACGCCCTTCCCTCGGGCAGGAAAATTTCCAGGCGGGACCAGCTATTGAAATGCGCCCCGAACCGGCCCGTTTCGGTTTCTTGATAACACTCGTTCAGCCTACGGATGGTGGCGCCGGCAACCTCGATAAGGGGGATAAGCGTTTCCTCCTCCTCGCCCGCGAGGCTCTCGCCGTCCCAGAAGACGCCCGTATCGATGTTCGTGATCAGGTTGCCGAAGTGATCGACATATATCACCTCTCCGTCGATACCGCCTCCTGGCCGGACATGGCTTTGGGAAATTCGCAGCTTCACAGGGTCATCAATGGGCGGGCCGAAATCCTCGGGGTCCTCGCCCGCCGAAAGATATCCCGCCACCGGAGCGAATATGTCGCGCCCGTGGAAGGTGGAGCTGACTTTTTCCAGGAAAAAATCCACGGCCCGGAGATCCCGCACCCACCTAAAACCGGGATCTTCATATACGTAGGAAAATATTCCGTTATCGGGTCCGACGAAGAAATAATTCTCGGTGGCCACGAGAATGCCGCGGCGGACCCCGCCGACGCCGGGGTCCACTACCGCCATGTGGATCGTCCCCCTGGGAAAATAGTGGTAGGCCGCCATGAGGATTTCAGCCCCGACCTCGATGTTGTAGGGTTCGATGGAATGGGAAATGTCCACGATGTGGACTTCCGAATTTACCCCGAAAATGACGCCCTTCATCACGGCCACCGAGTTGTCGTCGGTCCCGAAATCGGACAAAAGCGTAATGACTCGGCGGGATCTTTCCTGCTCGTCGAGTTCAGGCGTGCCCTCATCGTAGGGATCGTGCCGCGTTTGCTCCTCGCTCATCTCGCCGCAACCCCCGAAAGAACCTCTCCTCGGGCCTCGATGGGCGCCCGCCCACCCGAACCCGCGCCCGGCTCAAGCCGCATTGGAACCAACTCCCCGATCCACTCGTCCGGCCCGACCGCCATAACCCGCACATAGTTATCCGTCAGGCCGCTCAGGAGGCCGTCATCCCGGCGGCCTTCAAACAATACTTCCGCCTCGGCTCCGGCCTGAGAGGCCGCGAACGCCGCCCATTTTCGCCTTCCAAGCTCTTGGAGAGCGCGCACGCGGCGCTTCACCTCGGTGCCGTGCAACCGGCCCTCAAGGGAGGCCGCCAGCGTGTTCTCCCGCGGCGAATAGGGAAACACGTGCAAATACGCGATCGGCGCTTCGCGGACCCATTCCAGGCTCCTCTCGAACGCCCGCTCGCTTTCGCCGGGGAAGCCAACGATGAAATCCGCGCCGAGGCAAACTCCGGGAAGGGCGCTCGCCAGCTCGGAAAACCGTCTGGCGCACCGATCCGCCGTATAATTCCGCCCCATCGCCCGGAGGATGCAATCGTCCCCGCTTTGCACCGGGATGTGAAAATGCCGGCACAAATAGGGTCCGTCCTCCTTCTTCCCGAACGCCCCCCAGCGGGTGACGCGCACGAGTTCGCGGGTCACTTCCCCCGGCTCCACCGAGGAGAGCCGCACCCGCCCCAACTCACCCATGCCGAGCATCCGCTCCAGAAGCTGGCTGAGCGTCCGGCGAGGTTTCAGATCACGTCCATAGGCCCCCAGATGGATGCCCGTGAGAACGATTTCTTTGTGGCCGCCTTCGGTCAAGCGCTGGGCGTGTTCGAGGCATTCCCCCGCATCGAGCGACCGGCTCGGTCCGCGGGCGAGGGTGGTGGCGCAAAATGTGCACGAAAAATTGCACCCGTCCTGAACCTTGAGGTAGGCCCGCGTGCGTCCTTCGAAATAAGGCAAGGGAAATACATCCATCTGGCTCCGCTCCTGGATGGATGCGACCCGGATTTCGGGGAGCGGGCCGTCCCCGCCGGGCGGGCACTCCCCTCTGCGGGCGGGTTTACCCAAGTGCTCCGGCAGGCACATCTTTTCGGCGTTTCCGAGCAGAAGGTCCACTTCGGGGATGCGCATCCTCTCCGAGTTGGCCTGGGCAGAGCAGCCGGCGACGATGACCTGCGCGCCAACTGGAGCCCGGCGCCTCGCTTGACGGGCCAGCCGCCTGCCCTCGCGGTCCGCCTCGGAGGTCACCGTACAGGTATTGATGACGTAGACATCCGCTTCCCCGCCGAAGGGAACCAGGTCGTATCCGCTCTGGGCGCAGAGATGGCGCATCGCCTCCCCCTCGGCCTGGTTGAGTTTGCAACCCAAACTGAAGATGGCAATTCGCTGATTGGGAACTTTGAAACTATTCGTCTCGTACAAAGAAATTCCCCTGGAGAGCGTGCATGGCACGGCCATGTCACTGAGAATTCAGATGATTTTATGATGCTCCCCTATCGCCCGCAAGGGCGCAATCACTTGACGGCGGATAGGGGGAACTGATACGTTGGCTGCGCAAATTCTGGAGGGGTGGAGTTCATCGAAACAGTCTCCCAACATTGATTTTCCTGGGGTTTTCGACCGGGGAATAGGCTGTTTGCCCCATCCACCGGGAAAGTGATTGAGCCTTTTTCCTCCGTTTGAGAGCCCATCCTGGATGGGCGCAGACACGAAAGGCAGGGGTGAGCATTGCGGGGATTCGAATTTGTAGTTCCAACCACGGTACCGGCCGCCCTGAAAGCGGCCAAGGGAAAGAAATATAAATTCATTGCCGGCGGGACGAATTTCATGCCCGACCTTCGCCACGACCACAGCGGCGAAACCAAGATCGTAATCGATCTCATGCGGATCAAGACGCTGGGGGGGATTTCGGCGGCAAAGGGAACGATCAAGCTCGGCGCCCTGGCGACGGTGACGGATCTGATCGAAAGCAAATTGATCGCCCGGGAGGCTCCCATCCTACGGGACATGGCCGCCAAGTTCGCCGGACCCATCATCCGCAACCGCGCAACGATGGCAGGGAATATCATCGACGGCGGACCCGCCGCCGATATCGTTCCGCCCCTTCTGGCGCTCAAGGCCGCCGTGAAACTGACCAGCCTAAAGGGAAGGCGGACGGTCGCTCTCGATAAGTTTCTCACCGGTTATCGCCAGATCGCGATCAAGTCCGGCGAAATCATCACCGAGATCACCTTCCCCTCGCCCGGGAAAAATCATCTTCACGGCTACTACAAGCTGGCGCGCCGGAACGCCATGGCAATCACCGTCGTCGGCGTCGCGGTCATCCTCAAGATGAAAGGGAAGATCTGCCAGGAAGCTGGCATCTCCCTTGGCTCCGTGAACCCAACGCCCATCCGGTGCTATGAGGCTGAAAAACTGCTCGCCGGAAAGGAAATTACGCTCGACCTCGCCCAAATCGTTGCCGAGGCGTGCGCCGCCGTGGCCACCCCGATTGACGATATCCGTGCTTCGGCCGAATACCGCAAACTCATGTGCGAAGTGCTTCCGCGCCGCCTAATTTGTCAGGCCGCCGGCATTTCAATCGACCCAACTTAAAATCAGGCAATTTCACCCTACTCAGGGAGACCATGCTGAGAATGGCAGCCGCGACCAGAACAAAAGCCAAGGCGAAGAAAAAGGCAGCGTCCAAGAAAAAGACCGTGCGCAAGAGCGCCGCGAAAAAAAGCCCGGCCAAGAAAAAGGTCTCCAAAAAAACCGCCGCGAAAAAAACCGCTAAGAAGAAATCCGCGGCCAAGGCCAAAAGGAAGACACCCGCCCTCTACACGCCTCCCCGCAAATACTCGATCGCTTTTTCGGTCAACGGGGCTCGGGTTGAAACCGAGACTCCGGCGCATACATCCCTGCTCTACCTGCTGAGGGATCTCGGCTTCACGGAGGTGAAAAACGGATGTGAGGCGGGAGACTGCGGCGCCTGCACCATCCTGCTCGACGGGGTGGCCATCAATGCCTGCGTTGCGCTGGGCGTTCAGGTAGACGGCAGAGAGATAACCACCGTCAAGGGAATTGGAACCGTTGAAAATCTTCACCCCATTCAAAAAAAATTCATCGAGCACGGCGGCATTCAGTGCGGATTCTGCACGCCGGGCATGATCGTGGCGGCCAAGGCGTTACTGGATGACAATCCGTCCCCATCCCGGGAGGAAATCAAAGTCGGGATTGCCGGGAACCTTTGCCGCTGCACGGGATATGTTAAAATAATCGACGCCATCGAAGCCGCTGCATCCGAAATGGCTTCCATGTAAAGGAAGGAAATCGTGACACCATCGCAATCAGGCGGCGGAAATCGCCGCAAGTCCTCGGGACCCGATCTTTCCTCGGCAGAAGCGGTACAGAAAAGCATTCGAGACAACGATTACATCGCCGATATGACCCTCGCGACGACTTTATTTCTTGCGCTCAGGCTCGAGAAGCCTCTCTTTCTTGAGGGAGAGGCCGGGGTCGGGAAGACCGAACTGGCCAAGGTGCTGGCGAAACTGCTCGACACCGAATTGATTCGGCTTCAGTGCTACGAGGGTTTGGACTCCAACTCGGCCCTGTACGAGTGGAACTACGCCAAACAGCTTCTTCACATCAAGATGGAAGAGACGAACACGAACCAGGGCAACGCCAAGAAGGTCGAGCGGGACATTTTTAGCGAAGAGTATCTGATCGAAAGGCCCCTTCTCCTCGCCCTCCTTCGCTCGAAGGAGAAGCCGGCGGTTCTTCTCATCGATGAAATCGACCGTTCCGACGAAGAGTTCGAGGCGTTTTTGCTCGAAATTCTCTCCGATTTCCAGATCACCATCCCCGAGATGGGCACCATCAAGGCCGCCCGGAACCCCGTCGTGGTCCTTACAAGCAACCGGACTCGCGAGATTCACGACGCCTTGAAGCGCCGCTGTCTTTACCTTTGGGTGGATTATCCCTCTTTTGAAAAAGAGGTCGAGATCGTGACCACCAAGGTTCCGGAGGTACCCATCAAACTCGCCGAACAGATCTGCCGCTTCATGGCCCAGGCCCGGACGATGGATTTCTACAAGCGGCCCGGGGTCGCCGAGACGCTCGATTGGGCCCAAGCGCTCATCGCCTTGCAAAAGGACGAACTAAATCCGACCGCGGTCCGGGAAACCCTCGGCTGCATCCTGAAGTACCAGGACGATATCAAGCGAATTGAAGAAGACGGCATCGAAACCATGGTCGCCACGGCGCTGCTTTCCCCCGAGGTGGAGGTCTAGCCGGCCCCCAGGACCATCATGAGCCTTCGACCCATCGTTGCCGGTTCGCTTCCCCGCCGGAAGATACGAGCTCCAGGCCATAGAATCGAGGGAGAGATCATCGGCTTCTGCCGCGTCCTTCGGCGCGGCGGCCTGAAGATCACCTCCGGCCGCATCATCGATGTATTCCGCTCCTTCGAGCACCTCGAT
>DNYS01000024.1:3202-5992 GCA_003506735.1 Nitrospinota bacterium | reverse complement strand
TTGTTCGACGCCGTTTTCCGCCGCTACTGGTTCGACGAAGCCGGGAACCCTTACTCCGGCGACAACTCCGAGGCGATGGGCGATATTTTCGATGAGGACATTCCCGATGGCGCCGGCGAGGAGGGCGCCGGGGGCGAGAAAAGCGAGGATGCCGAGAACCAGGAACACAAAGAGGGCTCGGAACCCTCCGGCCTCCCGGTGGACGATGACGACAACGCCGCCAGCGAGGCGGGAGAGGCCGATGAGGACGACGAAGGAATCCCCTCCTACAGCGCGGCCGAGGTCCTGGGAAACAAGGATTTCTCCAGCTTCGAAGCCGATCAGATCGCCGAGCTTCGCCGGCTTATCGCCAAAATCGTCCCCAAGCTGGCCACGAAGATCAGCCGCCGCAAGAAAAACGATATAAGGGCCCGGGACATTGACCTCAAAAGGAGCGTCAAGCGGAGCATACAGACGGGGGGCGAGGTTCTCCGCCTATTCCGGAGAAAGCGGAAAATCCAGAAGACCCAGCTCATCCTGATTTGCGATGTATCGGGTTCGATGGACAGCTACAGCCAGTTTTTGATCCAGTTCCTCTACAGCCTCCAAAACGAAATCAAGTCCCTGCGCACATTCGTTTTCAGCACACGCCTTTCCGACGCGACCCCCTACCTCCGCCACAAAAACGTGAAGGTCGCCCTCCAGCGCCTCGCCAACGAGGTTCACGACTGGAGCGGGGGCACGCAAATCGGAAACTGCCTGCGCACGTTCAATTTTGAATACGGAAGAACCATCGTAAACAGCCGGACGATCGTCCTGATCATCTCGGACGGCTGGGACCGGGGCGACACCGATATCCTCGCCGTGGAGATGGAGCGTCTCAGCAAAAAATGCCACCGGCTGATCTGGCTGAACCCGCTCCTGGGCAGTCCGGGCTACCGGCCCATCGACCGGGGAATGCGAACAGCCCTTCCCTTCTGCGACGACTTCATGTCGGCCCACAACCTCGATAGCCTCGTCCAGATGACCGAGCATATTTCAAAAGTGTAGGGATACATTTTATCCTGAGTTCATCCCCTTTCCTCTTCCCTTCCCTCCGCGGCGAAATTCCGCTATATAATCTGGTCCCGATTTGCCGAATTCCTCGGCGGGGAGAGCTGCACCGATGGCGAACCTTCTGATCTTTACGGCCGACGACGGTTTTGCGGAGGCGCTCACTAGAGCGCTTCGCCGCGAAGGTCACTTTTGCAAGGTGGCCGAGGACGAGGACACGGCCCTTCAAGAGGTCCGCGCCCGCGGGCTTTCACTCATATTGCTCGACGACGCGCCTGCGCTACCCAGCGTGGAGGAAATTCGGAATTGGACCCTCCTTCCCATTCTCCTCATCGCGGATCCGAGCCGAATCGAAACCCTCCGGACCCCTCTCGAGGCGGACGACTTGCTCGTCAAACCCGTCCGGGAAGAGGAACTGCTCTTCCGGGTCCAAAATTTATGCGAGGGAAAAGAGTCCCTCGAAAAGGGAACACCCCAGGGCGGCCACAGGACGGCCGGCCTTGTCCTCGACGAGGACCATTATGAGATCCGCCTCAATGGCGCACTCATCGATCTCACCTTCCGGGAATTTGAGCTTCTGAAACACCTGATGCAAAACCCAGGAAGGGTGTTCGACCGCAACCAGCTTTTGAACCTCGTCTGGGGCGTGGATTACATCGGTGGCTCCCGGACGGTGGACGTTCACGTCCGCCGCATTCGCGCGAAAATCGAGGCCGAAGGCCAGACCTTCATCAACACCATCCGGGGTGTGGGCTACAAATTCAACACGGGGACCGAATAGCCCGGCCGCGTTACGCATCCCCGTGGCACCGCCAGCAAGCGGTCGCGCCGCCTGATTTAACTCCTCCGAAACTCACCGGTAACATTCCCGAAACACACCGGCCCTAGCATCTCGATCATTATAGCGATGGCCACTCAGAGGCATCATTCGAAAAAAACGTGGTCGATTTGCGCGTTGCCATCGACACGATCTGGGTCTTGGTCGCGGGATTCCTGGTTTTTTGGATGCACGCCGGATTCGCGATGCTCGAGGCCGGACTCTGCCGGGCAAAAAACACCATCGCCATTTTGTACAAGAATTTTGGCGTCGTGGCCGTCTCCTCGCTGGCTTTTTGGGTGTTCGGCTTCGCTCTGATGTTCGGGGACGGGAGCGCCCTGCTGGGAACAAAGGGTTTATTCGTTTTCGGCGCCGATAACAGCCCCGCCATGGGGGACGCCTACAAGGGCGTATTCACCTCGCTCAACTGGACAGGGATTCCGCTCCTCGCGAAATTTTTCTTCCAGCTCGTTTTCGCGGCCACAGCGGCTACAATCGTCTCGGGCTGCGTCGCCGAGCGGATTCACTTCTCCTCGTTCATGATATTCAGTTTCATCCTTGTCGCCATCATCTACCCGATTCAGGGGCACTGGATTTGGGGCGGTGGCTGGCTCGCAAGCTGGGGCTTTCTCGACTTCGCCGGCTCGACCGTCGTTCACTCGGTGGGAGGCTGGGCCGGGCTGGCCGGAATCATCGTTCTGGGCCCGCGCCTGGGGAAATACGACGACTCGGGCCGAATGACCCCCATTCCAGGGCATAACATGGCCTTCGTCACTCTGGGCGGGTTTATCCTCTGGCTCGGCTGGTTCGGCTTTAACCCGGGAAGCACGATGGGCACCTCCAACCCCGGCCTCATCGCGCATATCGCCGTCACCACCAACCTCGCCGCCGCCGCGGGCGTCGTCATGTCGAGCATCACCTCGCGCGTCCTTTTCGGAAAA
>DNYS01000024.1:2041-3058 GCA_003506735.1 Nitrospinota bacterium | reverse complement strand
TCTCGGTCCACTTGGTGTGCGGCGTGTTCGGCACCGTCGCCTTGGGGCTGTTCGGCGTGCCCAAGCTGACGGGGGGAGCCGCGGGCCTCTTCTACGGGGGCGGCGTGACCTTCCTCTTCAAGCAGATTACCGGCGTTCTCGCCGTCGGCGCCTTCACCTTCATTCTTTCCCTGATACTGTGGAACGTGGTCAAGGCCTTGATGGGCATGCGGGTGGACATCGAATCCGAGCATACGGGCCTGGATCTCACCGAGCACGGGATGGAGGCCTACCCCGAATAAAATCCGGGATAGAGCGTTTTCGCAGACAGAAAATAACCGCCTCGATGGGGGGCCTTCAACTGGAAGGTCCCCCTTTATTCTGATATACGGCCTCTTACGGAATGGATTTCGCCGGAGGCGAACGAACCGCCATGGAGGAAATCGTGAGCGAGAACATGCCGGATCGGGACAAGGAGTTCGTCCTCAACCAGGCGCGCGAGCTGGGGGTGCGGTTCATCCGCCTTTGGTTCACCGACATTCTCGGCTTCCTCAAAAGCTTTGCCATCACCATCGAGGAGCTCGAAACGGCTCTCTTCGAGGGCCACCTCTTCGACGGCTCCTCCATCGAAGGCTTTACCCGAATCGAGGAGAGCGACATGTTCGCCCACCCCGATCCGACTACCTTTTGCGTCCTTCCCTGGCGGCCCAAAAAGGGCGGCGCCGTCGCTCGCATGTTCTGCGATATCTCGATGGCCGACGAAACCCCCTATGAGGGCGATCCGCGCTACGTTCTGAGGCGCGCTCTCCAGGCCGCCGCTCAGAAGGGTTACACCTTCTATGTCGGCACCGAATTCGAGCACTACTACTTTGAGTCCTCCGAGCTTCCCCTGAAAGTACTCGACACGGGCGGCTATTTCGACCTCACCCCGCTCGACGTGGCCAGCGATTTGCGGCGCGACACCGTACTCAACCTCGAGGAGATGGGAATCGGCGTCGAATTCAGCCACCACGAAGTGGGCCCCAGCCAGCATGAGAT
>DNYS01000024.1:0-1856 GCA_003506735.1 Nitrospinota bacterium | reverse complement strand
TACGCCACCTTCATGCCCCGGCCCCTCGAGGACAAGAACGGCAACGGAATGCACACCCACCTGTCGCTGTTCCAAGGGACCGAGAACGCCTTCTACGACGAATCGAAGGACCGCGGCCTATCGGACACCTGCCACAGCTTCATCGCCGGGCTCTTGCGCCACATCCCGGAGATAACCCTCGTCCTCAACCAATGGGCCAACAGCTACAAGCGCCTCGTCCCGGGAATCGAAGCACCTCTCTATATCTCATGGGCCCACAAGAACCGGAGCGACCTGATCCGCATCCCCACAATCCGCAAGGGCCGCCCCTCGGATACGCGAATCGAACTCCGATCCCCCGATCCGGCCTGCAACCCCTACCTTGCCTTTGCGTGCATGCTGGCCGCGGGAATGAAGGGGATCGAGGAGGGCTATCCTCCCGTCCCGCCGGTCGACGAGAACGTCTTCGAGCTCAGTGCCGCCGAACGCGAGGCACGGGGCATCGGCATCCTGCCGGCCGATCTCAACGAAGCCATCAAGGAGGCGGAAAATAGCGAACTGCTGCGGGATGTGTTCGGCGAGGCGTTGATGGAGAAATTCATCTCCAACAAAAAGATGGATTGGGAGCGCTACCGGGCCCATGTCTCGAACTTCGAACTGACGACCTATCTGCCCATTCTCTAGGCGGCGCCTCAGCCGCCTTCACCGCCCAGATTTTCGCCCAGCCAGGCCAGATAGGCCTCGCTCCCCCGGTCGATGGGCAGGGCCAAAATCTCGGGAACCTCGTAGCTGTGGAGCGCGCGGACTCTTTTTTCCAGATCTTCCAAGGAATCCGCCGATGCCTTGATCAGCAAAAGAACCTCCGATTCATCCTCCACCGCACCCTGCCAGCGGTAGATGCTCCGCACCCCGGGAACGATGTTGACGCAGGCGGCCAGCCGCTCCTCGACCAGCGACCGCGCGATTTTCGAGGCCTCATCCTCGGAGCCCGCCGTGACCAGCACAACCCGGAACGCCCCCGCCTCTTTCATTGGGCCGCCCTCCCCTAGATGAATCATCCCTCCCCGGAGCCGAGCAGGCGCTCGGCGGCGGTGTAGGGATCTTCCTTGCGATCGGCGATCTCGCCGATAATTTTCTCGAACCCGGGCTCACCCTCGCGGCCGCCGAGGTAGCGCTCGGCGGCGATGGACTTGAGTGTTTCCTCCAGAATTCGCCGGGCGCGGCCGCGGCGAATGCGATCCGCCGCCTCGGGATGGGCCTCCAGATGGGCATCCCGTCCGGCGATGGCCTCCATCAACTCGCCGATACCCATCCCGTCCAGGGCGTCCGTCTGCAGGACCGGCGGAAACCAGGCGCCTTCGCCGGCGCCGGGGCGGTCATGGAGCATCTCCTCGATTATGCGGGCGCTTTGCTCGGCCCCCTCGCGGCGGGCCTTATTCACCACGAATATATGTGCAATCTCCATAATTCCCGCCTTCGCCGCCTGCACGTCGTCGCCCGCACCGGGCTCCACCGCGAGAATCACCGTATCCGCCAGATGGACCACCTCAACCTCGGCCTGACCGACCCCCACCGTTTCGATGAGGATAATGTCCCAACCCATGGCGTCCAGGACCTGAATGGCCTCTCCGCTGGCGCGCGCCAAGCCGCCCAGATGGCCCCGCGTGGCCATGCTCCGGATAAAAACGCCGGAATCGGTGAAATAGCTGCTCAGCCGGATTCGATCGCCCAGGATCGCCCCGCCCGTAAACGGGCTCGACGGATCGACCGCCAGGACGGCAATACGCTTATCGGCGGCCCGGAACCCGCCGACGAGTTGGGCGGCCAGCGTGCTTTTTCCCACGCCGGGAGCGCCCGTCAAGGCCACGATCCGGGCG
>DNYS01000263.1:6086-6857 GCA_003506735.1 Nitrospinota bacterium | reverse complement strand
TCTCTATCCCGGTCCCTGTCTTTGTCCCGCCCCTCGTTGAGATGTTCCAGCCGGGCCGCCGCCCGCTTGACGTTCGTCTCCATCTTCCTCAGGAGGGCGTCATCCATCCGAACGGTCATATAGCGCCATGAATCCTCATCCAGGCGAAGCTGGCGCTCGATTTCTTGAATTATTTCGAAGTCGGATTTGTAGACGACGATGAAGTAGATTCCGTGGCGCTGCTTGTTGATGGCGTAGGCGAGGCGCTTTTTTCCCCAGCGATCGACGCTGAGAATTTCGCCCCCGTTGTCGGTGATTTGCTTCTCCAAATTCGCGATACGTTCATCGACCGCCTCCTCTTCGAGGTCGGGTGAGAGCAAGACCATCGTTTCGTACTGCCGCATTGTATTCCCCTCTCGGACTAAGCGGCTCCGGATCCGAAATGCCCGGAGCGAGGAGTTCCGTGGAACTCTATCACAATCAATTACATCTAGATACCAGGCTCCGCCCGCCGGACATCCGCCGGCGAACTTCCCTCATCCTGGAATATTCTCTAACCTATCGGCCAGCGCCCCGCCCCATTAGAACAGGGGGCTCGCGGGGAACAAGGGGGCCAGAACCAGGGAAACGATGGACATGAGCTTGATGAGAATGTTCATCGAAGGCCCCGAGGTGTCTTTCATCGGGTCGCCCACCGTATCTCCCACGACGGCTGCCTTGTGGGCATCCGAACCCTTCCCGCCGAGTTTTCCGTCCTCGATTTCCTTTTTGGCGTTGTCCCAGGCGCCGCCG
>DNYS01000263.1:5642-5805 GCA_003506735.1 Nitrospinota bacterium | reverse complement strand
TTTCGCGGAACTGGCGGCGGATCTCCTGAATCATGATAAACGCCGCCCGGCCGACCGCACTCATCGTCATCGACCCGATCAGGAAGGGGATCGCGCCGCCGATCAGCATCCCGGCGACCACCCGCGCGTTGGTCAGGTCGATTTGCTGCAAATTGGCCGCTTT
>DNYS01000263.1:3920-5467 GCA_003506735.1 Nitrospinota bacterium | reverse complement strand
GCGTTGTCGGCGATGGGCCCGTAGGCATCCACCGACATGGTGATGCCGATGGTGGCCAACATGCCGATGGCCGCGACCGAAATCCCATACAACCCCGCCAAGTTACTCGAAATCAGCGTCACCAAGGCAAGCACGATGAGTGGAGCGCAAACGCTCTCCAGGCCCACCGCGAAGCCGCTGATGATGTTGGTCGCCACCCCGGTTTTGGAGGCCTCGATGATACGCCCGACCGGTTGGGTTCCCGTGCCGGTGTAGTATTCGGTCAGCAGGCCGATGGCGATTCCGCCCATCGTCCCGAGAACGATGGCGCCGAAAACGCCCATTTTGACGCCGATGGCGTTTGTTGCAAAATAGGCAAGGACGATGAACACGCCCGCCGCGATGAAGGTCGATACCCGAAGGGCCGCCGCCGGTTTCGAGGAGGAGAGGATTTTCATCGACCCGATTCCGATCACCGATGCAACGATTCCGAGCATCGGCAGAATCATGGCGAGGGCCATCGCTCCTTTGTTGGTGGTGCCAAGGAACACACCCGCCGTCGATCCGATGAAAATCGTTGAAATCACCGCTCCGACGTAGGACTCGAAAAGGTCGGCTCCCATGCCGGCCACGTCGCCCACGTTATCGCCCACCATGTCCGCGATGACGGCCGGGTTCCGCGGATCGTCCTCGGGAATGCTTTCCTCGACTTTGCCCACCAGGTCGGCGGCCACATCCGCCGTCTTGGTGTAAATGCCGCCGCCCACGCGGGCGAACAGCGCAATTGAACTGGCTCCCATCGAAAACCCGGTGATGATGGTGGCATTGCTGCTCACGTTGAGAATGTCCAGATACCAGAATAAAAAACCGACTCCCAGAAGCCCCAGGCTCGCGACCGACAGCCCCATGACGGTGCCGCCGTAGAAGGCCATCGAGAGGGCCCCCGCCTGGCCTTTGTCTGTGGCGGCGGCGGCCGTGGCCACGTTCGCCTTGGTGGCCGCCTTCATCCCGGAGAAGCCGGCCAACACCGAGCACAGGGCGCCGGTGATGAACGAGAGGCCCGTACTGAGATTCAGGAAGGCCCAGAGAATAACAAACACCACCGCGACGAAAATAGCGAGAATCTTATATTCCCGCCGCAAGAACACCATCGCGCCTTCGCTGATCTGGCCCGCGAGTTTCCGCATCAGATCGTTGCCATCGGGCTGGCCCGCGATCCACCGGTAGATAATACCGGCCAAAACCAACCCGGCGATTCCAAAAATAGCGGCCCAATTTGAAAAAGCGATCATCGTTTTCTACTACCTCCCCTCCAACTCCATTTTCTGGCTAAATTGCCGGACCGGGCGGGCGCCGCGAGGTCGAACACATAAAACACATCGAACACGAGGGGGCGCGCAACCCAAAAAGCGGAATTTGTTATTTTTTTCCAACCACCCATTCCACCACGCGATCGGCGGCGGCCTGGGCTCCTTCTCTGGCGATTTCCATTTCGTCTTCGAGAAAAGGCGAAAGGACCCAATCGGCGCCATCCACTCCCCTGGGCCTGACGCCCAGACCGATGCGGA
>DNYS01000263.1:0-3705 GCA_003506735.1 Nitrospinota bacterium | reverse complement strand
CTTGTTCCCGCGAACCGACCCATATCCCACCAAAGAGCGGGCGGCCGCCTTCGTGATGGGAATCCGGAACATCCCGGAGAGCAGGTCCGCCGCCCAAAACCCAAGATTGTGCCGGGTGAATGCGTACTCGGGCCCCGGATTTCCGAGGCCAACGATGACTTTTGAAAGTCCCATTGGATCGCCGGCTCAGCCAGCCCGCTTCCCTATTCCTCTTTCTTCCCGGCATCGCCAGAAGATGCTTCGGCGTCGCCGCCCTCGGCAGCGCCTTCGGGCGTGGCCCCCTCTTCCTCCGCAGCCAAGGCTTCTTCGTCCTCGGCCTCCTCCGGAACCTCTTCCTCGACCGGCATGATGACGGTGACGACCGGATCGTCGGGGGGCGAGGCCAAATCGACGTCCGCCGGAATCACGATGTCCCGGACGTGAATGACATCGCCCACTTCCAAGGCGGTGACGTCCACCGGAATTCCCTCCGGAATGGCGTTGGGCAAACATTCCACGTCCAGCTCCCGGAGGAGCACCGAAAACACGCCGCCGAGTTTGACGCCGGCGCTTTCTCCCTCGAAGTTGAACGGAATACTGACCTGGATTTTTCGATCCATGTGAATTTCGAGAAAATCCGCATGCATGATTTGATCGCTCATTGCGTCGCGCTGCAGATCCTTGACCAGGACCGGCCGGTCAGATTTTTCCTCGCCCACGACGTCGAGCTGGAGGATGACGTTGGTTCCGGCTCCTGTGGTGAAAATCTTCTCCAGGTCGCTGGGATTGATGGTCACCGGGGTGGGGTCTTTGATGCCGTACACCACACCCGGCACCTTTCCCTCTCGGCGGAGGCGCCGCGCTGCGGATTTGCCCACCTTGCTGCGGGGCTCCACTGTAAGAGACAGATTATCCATTTTTCATTCTCTCCATCCGGCCTGTCCGGGAATCGCCGGCCGCGTTATTCGAACAAGCTGCTCACCGATTCGTCCTCGTGAATGCGGCGAATCGCCTCGGCCAGCATTCGGCTCACCGAGAGTACTTTAATTTGCTCACATGCGGCACCCTGCTCGGTCAACGGAATCGTATCGCTGACCACCAATTCCTCGATCGGCGAATCCTGGATCCGGCCGATGGCGGGCCCCGAGAGAACGGCGTGGGTGCAGGTGGCGTACACCTTCCTGGCCCCGGCGTCCACGAGGGCCTGGGCGCCCTGGGTCAGCGTGCCGGCCGTGTCCACGATATCGTCCACGATCAGAACGTCGCGGCCATCCACGTCTCCGATGATTCGAAGAACTTCGGATACGTTGGCCCGCTCCCGCCTTTTATCGATGATTCCGAGCCCCGCGTCGAGCCGCTTAGCGTAGGCGCGGGCCCGCTCCACTCCCCCCGCGTCGGGAGAGATGACGGTCAAATCGTTCAACCCCTCAATGTTGCGGAAATAATCCATGACGACCGGACCGGCGAATAGATGGTCCACCGGAATGTCGAAAAAGCCCTGAATTTGCCCCGCGTGGAGATCCAGCGTAATCACGCGGTCGGCCCCGGCGGCCACCAAAAGATTGGCGATGAGCTTGGCCGTAATCGGTACCCGGGGCTGCACCTTCCGGTCCTGGCGCGCATAGGCGAAGTACGGAATGACCGCCGTAATCCGCTCGGCCGAGGATCTGCGGAACGCATCCATCATAATCAGCAATTCCATGAGATTCGAATTGCCCGGCTGGCACAGGCTCTGGACCGCGAAAACGTCGGCCCCTCGAATATTCTCATGAATTTGCACAAACGTTTCTGTATCGCTGAAATCGAGTATCTCGATTTTGCCCTGATCGATGTTGAGCGCTTCGAAAATTTTCTCGCCCAGGACCGGGTTGGATCGGCCCGCAAATACCTTTAGCTGGTAGCCCTTCACCCCGTCTTACCCCGCAAAATCATCAGGACCAAAGACAAAAGACGGTTTTTGTTACTCATTTCGGAATCTCCGGTCAAGTGGCTTCAAGCAATTTCCGGAAATCACCTCCGCCCCGGGACGACAGGGGGTCGCCCCTAATCGATAAGCCGTATATTATCAACATGTTATGTGAACACCGAAATAAAAACTCCCTGCCAGGAAAGGCGGATATGAGCCGTGCGATTCAAGGGGCCTGCGCCGGGAACCGGAAAACCCGCTGCCGCGGCGCCTAGCCGGATTCATGAAAACGCGAGGACGCCGCCGAGGCGGTCAACGGCTTCACCACATGGACCCGCCAGCGCCGGCGCCGGGAGAAGACCAAACCCACCGCTCGGGCGTCCGATTGTTTCCGAAAAAGGCCCCACAGCGCCGGGCCGCTGCCGCTCATCCGGGCCCGCCGGGCGCCGGAGGATAAAAGAATATTCCGGCACTCGCTCAAAATAGGATACCTCTCGAAAACAACCTGCTCCAAATCATTTCGATCGTCAGGGGTTTTGGTTTGTTTCGGGCGAGGCTCGATTGTAGCCGCTCTCCCCTCGTTTTTCAAATAATTCCGCATCCACCCATACACCCGCTCGGTGGAGAGGGAAAGGGGCGGCTTGACCAGCAATACCCAGCCCGAGCGGAGGGGCCCTCGTCGGGAGACCCTCTCGCCCCGTCCCCGGCACATGCCCGCCGGCCCAGCCAGGAAAAAAGGCACGTCCGATCCGAGCCCGGCCGCGATCCGAAAGAGCCGGGCCGGCGGGAGCCCCAGCCCCCAGAGGCGGTTGAGCCCCCACAGGACGGCCGCCGCGTTTCCGCTGCCTCCCCCCAGGCCCGCGCCGGCGGGGATATGTTTCTCCAAAAATATGGATGCCCCCAGGCGGCGGTCTCCAGCCTCCTCCCGGAGCGCCGCCGCGGCCCGGTAGGCCAGATTCTCCCGGCCCGAGGGAACGTCCTTGCGGTCCGCCGCAACCCGGATGACCCGCCTCGCCGTCCGAATCCGAATCCGGTCGTAGAGGGCAACCTGCTGCATCCAGGTTTCCACCTCGTGGAAATTATCAGGGCGGAGCCCGAGAATCCGCAGGCCCAGATTAATCTTTGCCGGGGAGATGAGGCGCATCTCCCGAACTTTTTCCGGCTTTCTCACCGATCCGCCCCCGGCATGAGGGGGACCACCGTGGCCCCGGCCGGAACCTCTAGGCGGAACAAATCGTCCGAAAATTTTCCAGCCGCCCCGCCCCCCTTGGGGCCCATGTCGAACCGAAGCCGGCGGCCACGCCGGATATCCTCCAGCTCCACCCAGATTGGCCGCCGCCCCTCTCCGGTCCGGACAAACGGCCCGTAGCGAACCCACAGGTCCGCCCCCTCTTCTCCGATCCGCACCCGGCGGGGCTCCCACCGCCTGGGGTCCAAATACACCTCCTGGCGCCGATCCAACCCTGCGCCCGGCGGCAGGTCGAGGCGGACCAGACCCGCCTCCTGGTCCCAGCCCATGCGCGCCGCCGCCGCCTCGTCATTCAGCGCCGGCAACCCTCCCCGGAGAATCCGGACCATCAGAGCGGGCGTAATGGGAAGGCCCAGCCATTTCGCCATGGTCTCGCTGTCCGCCCGGCCCACGAAAAACCGCCGATCGGCCACCGAATAGGCCCTGAGCCGGTTTCCGCCGGCCACCACCACGAATAGCGGCGAGCCAAAGGGCGAGAGGAACTCCATCCGCAGGGCGTTCGGCATCTTCCAGAGAAGCACCGCCTTGCCGGAGAATTCATCCCCGCCCTCGGCCCAAATATCCTCCGAGC
>DNYS01000058.1:10720-10908 GCA_003506735.1 Nitrospinota bacterium | reverse complement strand
CGGTGGCGGCGTCCCCCTCGGCCTTTGCCTTGGCACGAAGCTCGGCGTCACGAGCTGCATCAAGGAGCCCCACTCCCAGCAGCAGCTCGCTGAGATGCTTCAGCGGGTCGCGCTTGCGAGCCTCCTCGATCTCGGCGGGGTCGCGGTACAGCGTGTCGTCGTCATCGCTGGTATGGGGCAGATAGCGC
>DNYS01000058.1:0-10661 GCA_003506735.1 Nitrospinota bacterium | reverse complement strand
GTCGTCGTCGCTGGTATGGGGCAGATAGCGCTCCACGTCGAGTTCGACCAGGCTCGGACCACCGCCGGATGCAGCACGCTCGGTGGCCTCGGCGATCGCCCGGTAGGACGCCAGGACGTCGGTGCCGTCCACCGTCACGCCGGGCATGCCGTAGGCGGCGGCGCGGTCCGCGATGCGGACGATGGCCATTTGCTTATGCAGCGGCGTGGAGGTGGCGTACTTGTTGTTCTCCACCAGGAATATGATCGGCAGCCGCTGCACGGCGGCGAAGTTCATGGCTTCGTGCACCTCGCCCTGGCTCGTCGCGCCGTCGCCCATGTAGGTGGCGACGACCGTGGGAGCGCCGCTGAGCTTCACGGAGAGCGCCCAGCCGACGGCCTGCGGCACTTGGGTGCCGACCACGTTGGACGTGTTGATGACCCTGCGCTCGGGCATGGCGCCGTGCTGGGGGAACTGGCGTGCGCCCGATAGCGGCTCGCCGTCCTTCGCCAGGAATCCCAGCATTGATTCGTTGGGCGTGAGTCCCTGGGCGGTCAGCACAGCGAGGTCCCTGTAGTAGGGGAACAGGAAGTAGTCGGGGGCGTGCCGGCGGAGCGCCCAGACACTGGCGAGCTGCGCCGCCTCGTGGCCCTGGCAAGACGCGACGATCGCCGCCTTGCCCTGGCGATTCATGGCCCAGACACGCTCGTCCAGCGTGCGAACAAGCACCATGGTGGCATAGATGTCGAGCAGGTCCTCGCCCGTGAGTCCTTCGGGGAGGCCGAGAGTGGCGCCGGTGTCGTTGGCCTGGGTCATGGGAGCCGCATTATAGTCGCGCCTCGGTACCGAATACAGGCTCGCGCATGCGGCTGGCGGGGTCGCCTAGCGCGCATGAGCCGCGGCTTCGGAGGCTGCCACGGCATGGTGCACGACTCGCCCGACTCCACGCTGAAGACGGGATTGAATTCGCTCCTGAAGTTCTCGAGTGCGATCACCACCGCGAGCTCCTCAAGATCCTCGTCCGAGAATTCCCGCTGCAAGCGCCCGAAGAACGACTCGGTGACCGTCCTGCGAGTGTGCGTCATGCGCTCGGCGAGCTCCAACGCGAGGCGCTCGCGGCAATTGTAGACGTCACTACCGTGCCACGCGGCCACGTGCTCGAGCTTCGCATCGGTGGCTGATCCGGGGGCCGCACGCATCATGCCTGATGCGTTGATGTCGATTCAGAAGGGGCACCCGTTGATCGTGGCCACGCGCACGTTGACGAGCGCCTTGAGGTCCGCGCCCAGCAGGCCGGATTCGTCCACCCCCCGCTGGAGGAGGTTCAGCCCGCGCATGATGGTGGGCCGGTGGGCGTAAATTTTCGAGGTGTTGAAGACGAAGCCGTGCTCCTCATTTTGGGTCTCGAACATCTCCCGCGCGAGGGGGTCTTCGGGCGAATCGGAAACTTCGGGGATGCGGGCCATGCGGGGCCTCCCATGAGTGGCAGCCGCCGGCCATGAATGGCAGCCGCCGGATTCTAGAGCCACATTCTGACGCGGCTGCGGTAGTCGCGGTATTCATCGCCGAAGAGGCGCTCGAGCGTTTCCTCCTCGTGGGGGATGAAATACATCTGAACGATCAGGGCGAAGGCGAACCCGGAGATCATCACGGCCGCCGAGACGAGCAGCCAGCCGATCCCCGCCATGATCAGCGCCATCCCCAGATAGAACGGATGGCGCGAGATGCGCATCGGGCCGCCCGTGATGAGGATCTTTGGCGTCCCCTCCGGTTCATGGGCGATGCCCGCCCCCTCGAACGCCTGGACCGCCCAAATCATCAGCCGGATGCCCAATCCGATCGGGAGCACCCCGAGCGCCTGGAATATCCGGCTCACCGGCGGCCCTTCTGGGGCCAGGGTATCCGCCGCGAGACCCGCGAAGAGGCAAAGCAGCGCGATCAGCGGCGGGCGGGTTTTCAGCAGATTTATCATCGGCACTTCACCTCAGATCCCGCGCGCGATCAGGTCCACCCTGTCGGTGTCCAGGATCTCGCAGTCGATGATCTCGCCGGGGCCGGCCTCGGTTTCGTGCAGGAACACCTCGCCGTCCACCTCGGGCGCCTGGTGGCGGGTCCTCCCGCGAAGAAGGCCCTCAGCGGTCACTCCCTCGACGAGCACCTCGCACCGCCCGCCCACCAGCGCCGCGTTCATCCCGGCCTGGATTTCCTCCTGAAGGGAGAGAAGGCGGCGTAGCCGCTCGCGCGCGGCCTCCTTGGGCACGGGGTCCGGCAGCCGGGCGGCAAATGAGCCCTCCTCGGACGAGTAGGCGAACGCGCCCAGGCGCGTGAAGCGGGTCTCACGGACGAAATCGAGCAGGGCCTTGAAATCCTCCTCGGTCTCCCCGGGGAACCCGACGAGCATGGTCGTCCGCAGGGCGCATCCGGGGATGGCCCGGCGCATTTTCTCGATGAGGGCGCGCGTTCCCGCCTCGTCGATTCCCCGGCGCATCGCGGTGAGCACCGGGGTGGCGATGTGCTGGAGGGGCATGTCGATGTACTCCACCACCCAGGGCAGATCGCGGATGGCGTCGAGAAGCTCGTCCGTCACCCCGCGCGGGTAGTTGTAGAGAATGCGGATCCAGCGGAGATCCTCCAGCCGCTCCAGGAGCTTGGCCAGGGAGTGGCCCTCCCCGATTTCGGTCCCGTAGCTCGTGATCTCCTGGGCGAGCAGGTTCACCTCCTTCACCCCGGCGGCGGCGAGCGCCTCGGCCTCCTCGATGATGTGATGGGCGGCGCGGGAGCGGAACCGCCCCCGGAACCGGGGGATAACGCAAAAGGTGCAAGGCCGCGAGCATCCCTCGGCCACCTTGAGGTAGGCGCTCGGGCCGGGTTCGGCGAGCAGGCGCGGGAGGCGGCGGCTGTAGTCCATCAGGGTGTCCGAGAAGGCCTCGCGCGCGGGCAGGGCGCCGCCGGATGCCTCGGCGAGGAGGTCCCCGATGCGGTCGTATTCGCGGGTGCCGATGAACAGGTCCACCTCGGGAAGGCCCTGGGCCAGCTCCCCCCGGTAGCGCTCGGCGAGGCACCCCGCCACGACCGGGTTTCGAGCCGGCCCTCTTCCTTCAACCCGGCGAGGCCCAGAATCGTGTCGATCGACTCGCGCTTGGCGTCCTCGCTGAAGCCGCAGGTATTGACGATGGCGACGTTGGCCTCGCCCGCGTCGGCCACGAGGCGGTATCCCGCCCGGACAAGGGAGGCGAGCATGATCTCGCTGTCCACCGCGTTCTTGGCGCAGCCGAGCGAGACGAGAGCGGCGGTGGGGCTCCCCTCGGCGGCCGGGGGGGCGTCCCGGCTGATGACGGGCATTTGGGAAACGTCCTGGATCTGAAGAAACTCGCCGCTCATTCCGGGCCCCCCATCGGCAGGGGGACCGAGGTGCGGGTGGCGCCGGGGTCGATATGCCATTCGTCTTTCGGGTGGTTGAAGTAGCGGATGGCGACCTGCGGAAGCTCCTCGCCGAGGATGGCGAGCAGCCGCACCATGCCCAGCGATTCTCCTTTCTGGTCCGCATCGTCCAGCGTTTCCAGATACAGGGCCGGATCGATGCAGAGGTTTTTCATCTGGATGACATGAACCCCTGTCCGCCCGCAGAATTCGAGCAGGGCTTCCACCTCGGCCTCCCGGTCGGTGACGCCGGGGAAGACGAGATAGTTGAGCTGGGTGTAGAGGCCGGCCCCGGCGGCCGCCCTGACCGATTCCTCCATCTCGGCGAAGCCGTAGGTCTCGGGCCGGTAGTAGGCGCGGTGGCGTTCGGGCAGGACGCTGTTCGTGCTGAAGCGGATGCTTTCGAGGCCGGCGGCGGCTAGGCGGGAAACCCATTCCGGGCGGCTGCCGTTGGTGTTGAGGTGAAGAGTCCCCTCGCCCGTCCGCTCCCGGATGAGCCGGCAGGCCCGCTCGATGACGCCCGCCTGGAGAAGGGGCTCGCCCTCGCAGCCTTGCCCGAAGCTGGCGACGGCCTTTTCGGCGCCCTCCAGATGGGGGGCGCCGATCTCGGCGAGTTCCTCGGGGGTGGGCACGAAATCGATCCGCTCATGGCTCGCGGGGAAAAGATCGTCCGTCTGGAGGGAGATGCACCCCCGGCAATCGGCGTTGCACAGGGGGGCGATGGGTAGCCCCATCTCCCAGCGCCCGGCGAAGAAGTTCTTGGCCGCGAAACAGTGAAACTCGGCCGCGCACCGATCCAGATGGGCGACCATCCGGTTTTTGGGGAAGCGTTTTTTCATCTCGGCCAGCCGGGCGGGCAGGCCCCGGTCGTCGTATTCCTCGGGAGCCCACCGGGGGCAATCGTCCACCTGGACGGCGGCGCAGACAAACCCTTCGGTTTCGGGGTCGAATCCAATTGCCGTATAGGCCCAGAGGGGCAACGCCCGGGCCCCCCCGGCGCGCTCGGCCACGGGAAGGAGGGTGCGCATCCAGCCCGGAGCGGGGAAGGTGCAGGCCGCCTGGGGGGTCTCGGGCCCACCGCCCCAATCCACCTCATCGATCGTGGCGAGCTCGTCGGCATCGGGATCGCCCCCCACGGGAAGGCTGTCCGGTATCGTGAAGAGGCGGCTCCCATCCGGCAGGGGGGAAATCTCTCCGGCATCGGGCGCGACGGGCTCCTCGCCGAGGGCTCCGACCATCCAGAGGTCCGGGTGCTCGAACAGCTGCCCGTCGGAATCGGCAATCACCATGAGAGGGGTTGTCATCGAATGGGGTTCTCCTCGAATCGAGGGGGGCTATCGGACCGCGATAAAGCCGGTGTAGGACGGCGTGTTGAGCCGGCGGCGGATGAGGTCCAGCGACTTGCGGACGTCCTCCAGCTGGCGGTACGTGCTCAGCCCCGCCCGGGAGGAAATCCGGGGGGACTCGAGCTGGAGTCCCCCCGATGCGAGCCGATCGTTGGCGTCTTGAATGAGCCGGATTTCGGACCGGAGAAGCTGGGTCCGGTCCCGCTCGATTATTTTTTTCACATTGCTCAAATGGGCAAGCGTGTCCCGGTGCTCGCGCACGAGGGCGGCGCGGTTCCGGTCCGAGATCAGCCTTCCGAGGATGTCCTTGCCGGTCTTTTCCACCCCCCGGACACCTTTGCCGATCTCGCGGACCCCGGCCCGCACCCCGCGGATGGGCAGGGTGATCGTCTCATCGATCGATTCGGCGACCGATTTTCCGCATCCGGCGAGTGGCGCTGCGATCAGTGCCAGCACCATCCAGGCGGCCATTTGGCGGCGGGAGGCCATGGGATATTTCTCCGTTTGGGGTCAATGCGCCGGAGATCTTCCGGCGGCGGCGTATCCTCATAAAAATTCGGCACATAGGCTGCCAGAGGGGGAAATTAGCAGATGATCCGCGGATAATCCAACCGGCCTTTACCTCTGCCGGGATGGACAACTGCGTCCCCGCCGGGCGTATACTTCTCTCTAAATTCAGGGATGGGGAGAGGAGCGAGGCCCGCATCGGGGCGCATCCTCCTGCTATTGCCCATTCGCTGGACCGTCCATGACGCATTCAGGAGGATCACCCCGTGTGGCGCGAAGATTGTCTCTCTCGAATCCCTCTCGTTCAATCGGAGACCAGCCGCTTGTCCGCGCTGTGGAGGGGGCTCAGCGATGAGGAGTGGGACAGGGATACCTTCTGTCCCGGCTGGACGGCGGCAACCGCCATCAGCCACGTGACGACCGGGGGCGCTTTTTATCACAACACCGTCCGCCGCGCGCTCGATGGCCTTCCGCCCGAACCCCCCTACGGCGGGGACGCCAAGGAGTTCTGGGCCATCCGGAAGGTCAAGGGCGAAGAGCTCATGGCGCTGCCCCGCGCGGAGATGATGGATATCTTCGATTCCACCTCGGCGGATCTCCAGGAATCGCTCGAGCGCATCACGGAGGCGGATCTCGACAAGCCCGGCTATCATCCCCGGGGCCTGACCAATCTCAAGGCCTGGATCGGCATGCGCCTGGTCGAGCTCGTCGTTCACGACTGGGACGTCCGGTTCGAGAAAGAATCCCCCTGCGCCGTCGTCCCCCAGGGCGCCGAGGGGATGCTCGTCTTTATTCCGGATACTCTCGCCCGCCTTTTTAACGTGCGCGATAAGCAGCCCTTCGAGGGCCGGTTTCATTTCCGCTCGACCGCGCCCGGGCGGGGATGGACGCTCGAGGTGGCGGGCGAGGAGGCTTCGGTATCGGCCGAGGTTTCGGGAGACTACGATGCGGTCATCGAAACCGATGCCGAGGCGCACCTTCTTCTGCCCTACGGGCGGCTCAAGCGGGAGGAGGCCGAGAAGGATGGCCGTCTCCGGGTCGAGGGCGATGTCTCCGCGGCCGGCCGTCTCCTGGGCGTGGTGTACTGCAAGTATTAGGGCGCCGCGCCGGCTGAGTGATGAAAGGTGGAGGGATGACAGCTTTTCCCAAGCCGCTACCGCCCGAAGCGCTCCGGTGGGTGTTCGACCCCTCCGATTCCCTTCCTGCGGACGGCGGCAAGCTCTCCAAGGAAACCTTCATCGGCCAGGAGCGCGCCGAGCGCGCGCTCGCCTTCGGCCTCGGGATGCGTTCCTACGATTTCAATCTCTACGTATCGGGCTCCGCCGGAACGGGCAAGTACACCATGTGCCGCTCCTATTGCGAGCGCGTGGCCTGCGAGCGGCCCGTGCCGGATTCGGTCGTCTTCGTCCACAACTTCGCCGTTCCCGATAAGCCCATCTGGCTGACCTTCCCGGCGGGCGCAGCATGTGCGTTTGAAAAGGACATGGCGGCCCTCGTCGCCGAGCTCCGGGACTCCATCCCCAGGGCCTTCGAAGAGGACGCCCACGAAAGCGCCCGGAAGGAAATCGTCGAGGACGTGAACGTGCGCCAGCGGCAAAGGCTCGAAGAGCTTGAGCGCGTCGCCCGCGAGTCCGGCTACGCCATCCAGATAACCCAGACGGGCATCAACGTCGTCCCGCTGATTCACGGCGAGCCGGCGACCCCGGAGGCCTACGAAAAACTCCCCGAGGAGGAGCGTAAAAAACTCGACGATGCCCGCACCGTGCTGAACGGTCCGATCTCGGATTTCGTCAAGGAGACGCGTTCTCTCGAAAAAGAAATGCGCGCGCGCATCCAGGATCTGGACAAAAAAATCGCGCTCACCGCCGTAAAGGGCCCGGTGGACGAGTTGCGGGAGAAAAATAAGGACCACGAGAAGGCGGTCTCCTACCTCGACATGGCCGAGCAGCACATCCTTTCCCACCTTTCGGATTTTCTGAATCCGGGGGGCCAGCCTCCGCCGGGCGGGGCGTCCATGATGATGTTGAGGCCGCCCGGGGATGAAAACCCCTTTCGCGTTTACGAGGTGAACGTGGTGGTCGATCATTCCGGCCTCGAGTGCGCGCCGGTTGTCTTCGAGTCCAACCCGAACTTCAATAACCTTTTCGGCCGGATCGAGCGGCGAGCCCATTTCGGAACCTACACCACCGACGCCACCCTCATCCGCGCCGGCTCGATGATCCAGGCGGCCGGGGGTTTTCTCATCCTGAACGTCCTCGATGTTCTGACCAACCCCGGCGTCTGGCCGGCCCTGAAGCGCGCCATCCGCACCCAGTGCGTCCGCATCGAGGATCTGGGCGAGACCTTCGGCTGGAGCCAGGGCACCATCAAGCCAGAACCCGTGCCGGTCAACGCCAAGGTCGTCCTCATGGGCAGCCCAGCGATCTACTATCTCCTTCTCCGGCAGGACGAGGATTTCGCCAAGCTCTTCAAGGTGAAGGCCGATTTCAGTTCCGACATCAAGAGGACCGCCGAGAGCCTCCGTGACTTCCGGGCCTTTATCGAGTTCCACCGGGACGAGGAAGGCCTGCTCGCCTTCGACGACGGCGCGGTGGCGCGGGTCATCGAGGCGAGCGCGCGCATGGTCTCCGACAAGGAGAGGCTTTCGGCCCAGTTCGGCGAGCTCCGCGAACTCCTGCTCGAGGCGGATCACTGGGCCCGCGAGGAGGAGGCCCAGCGGGTCGAGACCCAGCACATCGTCCGCGCCGAGGACGAAAAGCGGTTCCGGGACAATCTGCTGGACGAGCGCCTGCGCGATCAGATCGTCGTGGGGAACCTGCTCATCGACGTCGAGGGTGAAGTGGCGGGCCAGATCAACGGCCTGGCCGTTCTCGGCCTGGGTGGATTCAGCTTCGGCAAGCCCTCGCGCATCACGGCCCAGACCTACATGGGCGACCGGGGGGTGGTGAACATCGAGCGCGAGAGCAAGTTATCTGGAAGCATCCACGACAAAGGGGTGCTCATCCTCCAGGGCTATCTCGGGGCCACCTATGCCCAAAAACGGCCGCTGGCCCTTTCGGCGAGCATCACCTTCGAGCAGAACTACGGCGGCGTGGACGGCGACAGCGCCTCATCGACCGAGCTTTACGCCCTCCTCAGCAGCCTGTCTGAACTGCCAATCAAGCAGGGCCTCGCCGTCACCGGATCGATCAACCAGCGCGGGGAAATTCAGCCCATCGGCGGCGCGAACGAGAAGATCGAGGGGTTCTTCGAGGTATGCCGGGAAAAGGGCGCCCTCAATGGAGAACAGGGCGTCCTCATCCCCCACCAGAATGTGAAAAACCTCATGCTCCGGGACGAAGTCATCGCCGCCGTGCGCGAGGGAAAATTTCATATCTACGCCATCCACACCGTGGACGAGGGAATCTCGATTCTCACCGGCGTCGAGGCCGGCGAGAGAGACCCGGATACGGGCGAGTTTCCGCCCGGCACCGTCCACGGCCTCGCCGCGGCCAAGCTGGCGAGAATGTACGATGATTTAAGAAGGCTCGGAAAACGCAAGGACGAGGAGGACGAAGACGCCCCGGCCCCCGGGGATGAAGGCCTGCCCTCGCCCCCCGACCCTCCGCCCCATCCGCCCCGGCGGGGGAGGTAGCCGCTTCCCTGCCTGCGCCCCCCCGGGAGAGTTCCGGCAATCCCGAATGCACGAATGCCGTCCGGTCTGCTTGCAGCGGCACACCCTCAAACGGACAGCCGATCCCTTCCCGGCCCTTTCCTCCGCGCGGAGAACGGGTCCTCGATCGCTCCGGTGAGGCCCCGCTCAGCGCACGTGCCCGTAGAAGCGGGCGAGCTTTTCGGGCGGGACGCCTAGGGCGTAGAGGACGCTGAGCCCCAACCACAAGTAGAAGCACCGCCATTTCCCCCAAACCTCGATGCGTCTTCCGCTGGTCGTGATGGGCTCCTCGATGAGGGCGATCTCTCCCGCCTCGCGCATCCGGGCGCTGAAGCCCCAGTCCTCGAAAAGAGGAACCTCGGGGTATCCTCCCAACTCCTCGAACACCTTCCGCCGCGCAAAGATGGCCTGATCGCCGAACAAAAGGCGCCACCGCCTGGACCTGGTATTGGCGCTGAGGCTGATGAACCGGCTGAACCGATCGTCCCGGTCGAAGCGGTGGATGAACCCGCCACCGGCGGCGGCGGGATCGCGCATCGCCTCCTCGATCAGGCCCAAACCTCCGGGCGGCAGGCGGGTGTCGCAGTGGAGAAAAAGCAGAATATCCCCCTTGGCCCCGGCCGCTCCCGCGTTCATCTGGAGCGCCCGGCCGGGCGGGGAGGCGGCGATCCGCGCGCGGTCGCGGGCGATTTCGAGGGTGGCGTCCTCGCTTCCGCCGTCGGCGAGGATGATCTCCCAATCCCCGGCCTGGGCTTCGAGATCGTCCAGAAAAGGCCCCAGGCGCTCCGCTTCGTTCAACACCGGGACGATGATGGAGATCAAGGCCGGGTTTCCTCTGCGGCGGCGCGGGGTCGCACCATCTCTTTGGATGGAATAATTATGGGTACGCAGTTTCTGTAGCCATGATGCCGGTAAATGGGCCGTAATGGGACAGATTTTTATCTTTTGATGGATACTCTCAAATTCCGCTGAGCATACAAAGCGACACAAAGAAGGAGAGGGAGCTTTATTTCAAGAAAAATATTCCAGAAACGGTGCGGAACGGGGGGCAGGCGGCGACTATCCGTAGGCGTACTCGACCTCGGGCTGGCCAGCCACGGTGGCCGTCAGGTACACCCGCTCTGGCTCCATCTCCTCGCGGGGAGCTCCGGCATAGCCTCCCTGAATCATTTAAGCCCGAATTTCTTTTTGATTTCCTCGAACCTTCCGCTCTTTTTCATGGCCCGGAGGCGGGCCGTTACCTTCGGGACGAGGCCCTCATGTTTGAGGTGCAGATAATGAAATAGCGGGTTTACCTGAACGGGCGGGGAAAGCATGATAACCTTTTTGAGCTTCAGCTCTTCGATGAGCTTTTGACCGGTAAAACGATTCGCCGCCGCCACATCCATTCTCTTTTTCCACCATCAGAAATGCCGACCTGTCTATGCCGACAATTAACCGCTTCATTCCGATGGTGTTTTGCTCGGCGACTTTATACCCCCGGTGAAACACGATTTTGTAGGGCTTCAGGCTTTCCCAGCCGTTGATTTTGATGCCGCCGCTTTTTCCAAACGCCATCTGCTCGGCCTGGACATGGCTCACCGGTATCCGGATGAGATTGGTGTATTTTTTGTCGATCCCTTTGATCCGGACCAATTCCACATCGGCCCGGCCTTGATTCGAGGTGCGCAGCGCCCGTTCGGCGGGGTAGGTCTTGTAGATCAATTGGATCCCCAGTTTTTCGTAGGCCTCCCGTGTATGGGTTCAGAACCTAGTGG
>DNYS01000255.1:32631-34184 GCA_003506735.1 Nitrospinota bacterium | reverse complement strand
AGGTCGTTGCTGCATAATCTCGGTGTATAACACTCTCATCGGGAGCATCTGGATTAGAACAGATACATTTCTCCGGCTAGGCGCACGCGTCTGGCCCGGCAGGGGGATTTTATGAACGCTGACGCTGATTTCTTCTCGAACGCGACCACGGCGACCATCGCCGACGCCTCCACGGCCCTAGGCTTGAACCTCTTCATGGAAGGCCCCCGGCCCGCCGTGCCGGAGGCCTATCCGCACATCGTGGGTCCCGCCTCCACCATGGTGTTCGCGCCGGTGAACGCTTCCGGGAGCAAAGCCTCACATAGCCTATACGATGTGGTAGAGGACGTACCCGCGGGATCGGTCATGATCGTGGACGCGGCGAACTCGCCCCTCGCCGCTTGGGGCGGCAACGTGAGTGGGGCCTGTGTCCGCCGAAACGTAGCGGGGGCGGTGATCGACGGGGCTACGCGAGACGTCAAAGAACTCCGCGACCTGAACTTCCCGGTATTCTGCCGGTCCATCTGGAGCATGGGCTTCCCCCGACTCCTGGAGGTGGTGGCCAAGGAGGTCCCGGTCACCTGCTGCGGGTTGCGCGTGGACCCGGGGGACATCGTCGTCGCCGACATCGACGGCGTGGCCGTGGTGCCGCAGAGCCGAATCGAAGAGGTGAAGCGTCAGGTGGAGCGAATTCACGCAATCGAGAGGGAGGTCAAGGAGCGGAGGGAGAAAGGCGAACCGATGTCTGCGCTCTTTCCTTTGCTCGCGAAAAAATTCACCATTACATGATTTTCCGCAAGATCATCGTTTGATTCATCAAGATAAAAGTCGTCTTAGGTCAAACGCTTCAAATTCGTATCGTCTTTCATGAGTTTCACTTTACCCAAATAGCCCCCTCACAGAAAAGGACTATGAAGGCATTCCTGTAACGAAGAATCTTTTTTAGGAAAGGATGATTCAGCAGGAAATTATCATTTTCTATTCTCAGGTACCCGAACCCGGATATTTCCAGCTCGTTCCTCCTGCAGGAGCATTGCTTTTCTGGCGTCTTCCTCTCCCCAGCCTCTATTTATGGCGGCGGTTAATTCCTGAATCACCAAATTGCCAATGGCCATGGGGACATTGTGCTCTCGGCCCAACTTCAAAGCCAACCCCACGTCCTTGTGGGCTCCCTTCACCGGAAAAAGGGGTTTATCGAATTTTCCTTGAAAGTAGGTTTCGGGAAAAACGAAGCTGAAATGAATTCCCCGCCCCACCGCTCCATTGGCCACCGCTTCCGTCAAAGCCGCTGGGTCCACGCCCGCTTTGACACCCAGGGTGTAGCATTCGGCGGCGATGGCTTGAATTCCATATCCGATGCAGTTGTGAACCAATTTGCAAACGGTTCCGGAACCAATCTCACCTGTGTAGCTGACTCTATCGCCGATGGCGTCCAGTACCGGCTTGCACCGCTCAAATACCGCCCTGTCGCCGCTTGCCATCACGGCCAATCGGCCGGTTTGCGCGCCTATTGTGGACCCGCTCACGGGTGCGTCCATTACATGGGCGTTTTTTTCGGCAAAAGCCGCGAATAT
>DNYS01000255.1:31497-32304 GCA_003506735.1 Nitrospinota bacterium | reverse complement strand
GACAGTTAAACGGAACCCCGCCTTAAGCAGATTTGCGGCCATTCTGCCGCCCATGTTGCCCAGCCCAATGAAGCCGATATCCATATCATTTCCTCCCAAATTTAAAATTTCGAAGATTAAACCAGCCTGTGCATGGCGAATTACTAATCCACCATGCATAGATTTAATTGGCACATCATGGCCATGGAGCGCGCCATTTTGTGATAATTTGGTGCCATTCACAAAGCCTTATGCGAGTTTCGGCTCAATCTGGCATCGCGCGGGATGGAGGGTGCGGGAGCATTCTCCCGGAGGCCTCAACCTTGGCGGGTCCGGCGGGTTTTCCCGCAGCGGAAGACCATGAAACCTCTCGGTCCGGGCGCTTGCGGCAGGAGAAGAATAGATGGCGGATGCGTTTGATGGGGTAGTGATCGGAGGCGGGCACAACGGCTTGGTGCTTGCGGCCTATCTCAGCAGGGCCGGCCACCGGGTTGCGGTGGCGGAGGAGGCGCCCAAAGTGGGTGGAGGCTGCTGCACGGAGGAATCGACCCTTCCGGGTTTCAAACACAACCTCCACTCGAACTTTTACGTGGGAATCGAGGAGGGCCCCATCTACCGCGACCTCGAGCTGGACAAGTACGGCTTTCGCCTCACCTATCCGCCCGTCCAGCAAGGGGCGGCCTTCTCCGACGGGACGGCGTTCACCATCCATACCGATATCGAGAAGACCGTCAAATCCATCGCCCAGATCAACGAGAAGGACGCCAAGAGCTACCGCGACCTGCATGAGAAGTTCTACGTCGGGATGAAGGGCGTCGTTACCTCCCT
>DNYS01000255.1:25917-31372 GCA_003506735.1 Nitrospinota bacterium | reverse complement strand
TTCTTCAAGATTCTCCTCCACGCCTTTACCGTGGAGGACCTCCCCTCGATGGGCCTTTTCCTTCCGCGCGTCTTCTCGCGGCTGACGCGCTTTGCGGTGCCGGTGGGGGGCTCGGTCCAGTTCCCCCTGGCCCTCACCCGGATTGTGGAAGAAGGCGGAGGCCGAATCTACCGTAGCAGTCGAGTGGAACGCATTCTCGTGGAGGGGGGCGAGGCCCGTGGGGTTGAACTCTCCGGCGGAATGCGGCTCGAAGCGAGCAGGTTTGTCGCCAGCGCGATAGACTTTCCCCAGACAGTGCGGTTGGCGGGCGAGGAGCATTTCGGTCCCACCCTCTCCCAGGCGGCCCGGGACTTCAAGTGGGCGTCCCACTCCCTCGCGACCCTCCACCTCGCCCTTGAAGAGCCTCCCCGCTACGCCTCCACCGCCTTCGAGCCCGATGTTGACCGGGCATACAACCTCGTTTACGGGGCGGACGATACGGCCCAGGTGCGCGAGTGTTTCGAGGACGTTAAGCGGGGGGAATTGCCCCGACTCATCGGAAACGGCGCCTGCAACACGCTCTTCGATCCCACCTACGCCCCCGCAGGAAAGCATGCGGCCTTCTGGTGGCCGTTCGCCCCCTACGCATTCAAGGAAGGCGGCGCGGACGCATGGGACGAGAGGCGAGATGAGTACGCAGAGAAGGTTCTCGATGCGTGGCGTCCCTACGCCCCGAACCTCACCCAGGAGAACGTTCTGGGGAAGTACCTCTTTACCCCCCTCGACATTGAGCGCCGCAGCGCGACAATGGTGCGCGGAAGCCACCACGTCGGGGCCTACCTACCGGAACAACTCGGGATCAACCGCCCACACCCAGATGTCAGCGACTACCGCACCCCGATCGGTGGGCTTTACCTCTGCGGCGCAAGCTCCCACGTGGGTGGCGCCGTCACCGGGGGGCCCGGCTACAACGCGGCCAACGCCATCGCGGACGATCTGAAAATCGAAAAATACTGGACGCCGGTGCGCCCGCCCGGGGAATGATCCAGCGGAAGGGGGAACCGGTGGGGCGATGTTGGGTGGGGGGCGGAGCTTCGACGTGATGGCGCGGACCGCCCCGCTCTTTCCTGTGCATGGCGAATTACTAATTCCCTCTCCAGAGAATCTAAAAATACGTCTGAGGGGGCGGTGTCCTGGTCCAGCGAATCTTAAACTTTGTGCCAGTTTCTGGAAGGGGATTCGTGGACGAGCCTGTTTGACGGGCATGTTGGCCTCCGAAAAAGGTCTTGCTGTTGGATCTCGGAAGCTATCATAAGTGCTAGAAATTCAAGAAAATTCAGTTGGACAAACCCACCCTAAATTCGCTGGACCAGGACAGCGGTAAATTCCACCTCAAAAAGATGGGCCCGGTGTCCCTGAAAAACGTCGGCGATCCCGTCGAGGTTTGGGAGGCGAAGCCGGACCGCCGCACGGCCCCCACTAGGCGAGAGCGCCCGGTCCGAGTTCTCCCCGAGGGGGGGGTTGATCAAATCGCCCGAGAAAGTCGCATGGTGGATCTGCAAACGCGTCTGAGGGGGCAGTATGGGTCGATGCGGGTGATGTCAATCAACCTTGCGAAATTATATTTGGCGCCCTTCACCCTGATCTTCCCCCTCCAGCCCGCTCACACCGAAGCCGGCGTGTTTCACCTTGTAGCGGCGGTTCAGGTGGATGAGGAGAGGCGTCATCCCCTCCACCACGCGGGCGTGGCGCAGTGGGCCCACCTCGAGCGCCCGGAAGCCGCACCGCCGCGCGAGGTGCAGGGCCGCATCGCGGGCGTCCGCATGATCGCTACATACGAGGACGTCCCCCTCCGCCGAGGCGGCGAGGTCGTGCAGGAGGGTGAAGGCGATCGTCTGGAAAGCAGCGGCGACGTGCACGGCAGGGCCAAGGAACTCCTGGGCCTCCTCGGCGGCGCTCAGCGCCGCGTCGCGCAGATGCGCGGGTCGCGCGGGATCGACGGGGGCGGTTACGTCGATGAGCACCTTCCCCGCGAGGGCATCGCGCACCTCATCGAGCGTCGCCCGGTGGGCGCTGTAGGGCACGGTCAAGACGGCCACCTCGGCCGCCCCGGCAGCCTCGCGGTTCGAGGCGCCGCGGATGAGATTCGCACCCAGGCGTTCGTTGAGCTCGGCGGAAACGCGGGCGGCTTTCTCCGCTCTGCGCGAGCCGAGCGTGACCTCCTCATGGCGCGCCCAGCGCAGGGCGAGGCCGCTGCCCTCTTTTCCCGTCCCGCCCAGGATGGCAATTCGCATGGCCCACCTCCGGTCGTTCACTCGGCGAAGACCACTTTAACACGGCGCCCCCTGGATCAAAAACCGTGAACGGCAGAACCTACACCGCGCGCCTATTGGATTCGGAATTCGACCTCACTCCTCCAACCATTTCGTGATGCCGATCGCGCTCAAGATGAACATGACCTGTGCATGGCGAATTAATAATTCGCCATGCACAGGTGCAAAATAGACAAGGGTCATTCGGGTTATTCATGATTCCAGACGTCTGATGGACATTGCCAGGGCGGCAACCTTCTCTAGCTTGGGCGGCGATTCAGGTCTTCCACCTGAAGAGGGGACAGCTCTGAACCGTCCACTTTGTTCGAACTTTCCGCGTACAGCATGGCCACGAACCGGTAGACGATGTGAGCAAACTTCGAATACGGGATATAGACCAATAGGAAGAAGACGAAGATCAGATGTACGAAGTAGGTTGGATAGGCTAGCCGTGGGACGTCGGCAAGGCGGAGGACCTCGCAAAGGAAACCAGTGAGAGTCGTGAGCACCAGGATGTCCAGGAAGAGCCAGTCAGAATACGCGCTCTTCCCCGCTTTCTCTTGGTCTACGATGCGGCGCCAGATGAAGACGGCAAGGCCCGCAATAAGCGCGGCGCCACTCACATTGCCAAGAATCTTCACGGGATGCCAGAGCGGCCATGGTGTCAGGTAACCGAAGGCGTAAATACCAATACCGACCGATGTAGTCGTCACCAAGAGGCCCATAAAACCCCAGAAGACAGCCAGATGGGTCTTGTGGAGATGAGACTTATGTGTCTCCAGTGTCCCCACAGGTTCCTCCTGGCATTCTTTGAATCTCTTGTGTTGGAAGATTGTGAGCAGCGTCGGAATCAGGCCCTTCGCGGGGCCTTTGCCATTCCCTCCCACCTCCTGGCTCATGGCCTTCCAGTACCGAAGGCCCCCCACCACCGCGCCGATCCCGGACAAGGTTGTCGCCGCGACAAAGATCGCCTCGATATAAATGATCGGAAAGAACTTGGAATAAACGATCTGCCCCACCGGGAGCGAGGTAAGGTGACCGAGCCAGCCAAGAAGCAAGAAGAGGATAATCGCCGGGATGGCGAACAGGAGCGGTAGGTACTTCGGTTCGTTGAGAGCCCGCCCCATGAACTTGGGAACCGCGTAGTGGGTAATGCTGTAGTCCCTGAGTGCTGCCATGACGTCCGATGGCTTGGCCTCTCTGGGGCAGTATGCGGTGCATGTCCCGCACTGATGGCACAGCCAGATGGAGGAGTTGGCCAGCGCCCGATCCTTCAGCCCCCACTGAACCCAGATCATCTCCTTCCGCGGGAACGGGTTGTCCTCTGTGGCGATCGGACACACGACAGAGCAAGTCCCGCACTGATAGCAAGCAGTTAGATCGTGGGCGCCGAGGCCCAGAATCCGCCGCTTGAATTCGAGGTCCGGTTCCAGCAATGTCATTTCAGGCATCGGCAAGTTCCTTGTGATTTTATTGGGTGTTAAAAGCCTTTAAATGGGTTGAGGCCGACTTCCCTCACGGTCTCGACGAACTCCTCCAACATACCGGGGATCTTGTCGCTGTCCGATATCTCAACCTCCATCACTTTGACGCGCTCGGCCTCGAGGGCAAGCCGGTCGAGGGTTTCCTTAATGTTTTCCATCCGGTTCTCCAGCAATTCGCTCCCTCTGATGAAGTGGCACTGGTAATCTTCGCCGGGCTTGCACCCCATCAGAGCCACCCCGTCGAAGCCCCGAGACATCGCATCGGCGATCAGGATGCTGTTGACCGATCCAAGGCACCTCACCGGGATGACCCTCACCGAGGCGGGGTAGTTGAGACGGCTTATCCCCGCCATGTCCAAGGCGGGGTAGGCATCGTTCTCGCAGGCAAAGACCAGGATCCTGGGTTTCTCCTCGTCATCCTCGGGTATCTCCACGGCCTTGATCATCGAGGAAATCATATCCACGGAGTAGTCGTCGAATGAGATAATCTGGACGGGGCAGGCTCCCATGCAGATCCCGCAGCGCCGGCACCGGTTGGGGTCGAGAGAAGGATGCTGGTTGTCATCCACCTCGAGAGCGCCGAACGGGCACTCCTGGGAGCACCTCCCGCAGGAGGTGCATCGCTGCATGAAGAATGACGGGTAGGAGAGATCCCCCACCCTCGGATGCACCGCCACGCCGGCGGAGGATTTCTCGATGCACTGGATGGCCTTGAGCGCGGCCGCCGTTCCGTCCTGGGCGCTGGCGGCGAGATCCATGGCCTGCCTCACCGCCCCGGCCGAGTAGATGCCGGTACGGCGTGTTTCGTAGGGGAAACAGATGAAGTGAGAGTCGGCGAACCCGAACTTTGTAGTGGGCAGGTCCTTCCCTTGCAGGAATTGAAGGTTGAGGGATCCCGAGGCTTCTGGATCCAGGGTGGCCGGGACCATTCCCGCGGAGAGGACAAGTATGTCCACCTCCATCCGGATGGCGCCCCCCATGAGGGTGTTGTCTACCTCAAGGAGAACCTTATGCTCGGGGCCTTCGGCGACGCTCCGAATCTCCCCCTGGGAGAACAGCACCCCCTCGTCTTTCTGCACCCGCTTATAGAAGTACTCGTACTGCCCCGGCGTCTGCATATCCTTGTAGAGGATGTACACGATTGAATCCGGGAGCCGCTCGCGGATATACATGGCCTGCTTGAGCGCCACCAGGCTCGACACGTTCCCGCCGTACGGGAAGTGGGAGTCGTCTCCAGGGCCGTCGCATAGAACGAAGGCGGCACTCCTTACTGGCTGTCCGTCGGAAGGGCGTACGATCTCACCCCGTGAGGCCATCTCCTCCAGCGTGATACTGGTCACCACGTTGGGGTAGCTGCCGAGCCCGTACGACGAGAAAATCGCGGGATCAGCTTCCGTCCATCCGGTGGCCATCACGATAGCTCCCACCGCCATCCGCTCCTCGGCGCCCCCGTGCCTGATCGTCACCTCGAAGTGGCCCGGCTGGCCCGAGATCCCCGCGACCTCCGCTTCCGTGAACACACGGACGTTGGAGAGGGATTCGACCTCATGAATCTTGGAGTGGATGTCAACGGGTTCCAGGCCATCGTAGGGGGAGCGCTTGGGAAACTGCATATGGAGCCGAGCGGCGTATCCTCCCAGCTTAGCGCTCTTCTCGACGAGGACTACATCGAAACCGGTC
>DNYS01000255.1:17134-25802 GCA_003506735.1 Nitrospinota bacterium | reverse complement strand
AACGGGGTCGGAGGGGTCGCTTTTTGTGCCCGGACAATCCCCATCCGCAAGTAGTCTTCGGCCATGCTTTGGGTTTCGGGATGGTTGGCGGGATGGCTCCACACAACCTGCTCCCGGATGTTGACCCGCTCTACGAACGTGCCCTTGAAACCGAAGACGTCGGTATTGACGCGCGGAGAGCAAGCGGCGATGACGACGGTATCGACCCCCTCGCGCTCGATGTCGTCCTTGATTAGCTGGGCGTCTTCCAGGCAGAAGGCGGGAGAGGTCCTAACGATGGGGATGTTGTTCTCCGTCGTGGCGACATCGATGAGCTTTCCGCTATCGAGGCAGGTTCCGATGTCGCATCCACTGCAGATGTAGACGCCGATTTTTTTCTCCATCCGGGACTTACCTCCGCGCCGCGGTCTGAATCGTCCGCATCGATTTCAGGGCTGCTGCGGTGGCATCCTGAACCGCAGTGGCGACGTCCACGGGCCCCCTCGCACAGCCCGCCGCAAAAATTCCGGGTGCCGGTTGTTCCGTGAGAAGAAAATGATCCTTATCGTATTGCAAATCAGCCGCGGTCTTTTTCTCCTCTGCGCTCGAGACCATCCCCGTCGCAAGGACGACGAGATCCACTTTGACCCTGAGTATCTCAGCCAAGAGTATGTCTTCGGCCTCGACGATCAACTCTTTGGTCGCCGGGTCCTCGATAATCCTGGCCACCTTTCCTTTCAATGTCGAAATGTTCGGGTCACTTAGGATTTTCTTGGAGAAGAATTTATAGGTTCCAGGTGTGCGCAAGTCGATATAGAAAATGTAGGATCTGGACTCCGGGTTCCGCTCCCTGACGTACGTGGCTTGCTTCAAAGAAGCGAGGCAGCAAATTCCGGAGCAGTACCCGAGGTGGGTTTCATCCCGCTGACCGGCGCATTGAATGAAGGCCACGCTGTTGACCGGTTTTCCGTCGGACGGGCGAACGATCTTCCCTTTCGTTGGTCCGTTCGGGGCCGCCAACCTCTCCATCATCACATTGGTGATGACATCGGAATACCTGCCGAACCCAAGGTTATCGATCCTGGTGGCATCGTACGGCATCCAGCCCGTGGCCATGATGATCGCGCCCACTTTGAGGTCAAAGGTTTTTGACACCATGTTCAAATCGATAGCGTCGTACTCGCACGCCTCGACGCACTTGGCGCATTCGGTGAGCGTACAAACCGAATCGTCGATGACGTATTTCATGGGAAACGCCATCTCATGAGGAAGGTAAACGGCCTTCGTCGTGTCCATTCCGAAGTTAAAGGCATTGGGTCGGTCAACCGGACAGACGGGAACACAGGCATTGCACGCAGTGCACCGGTCGTTGATGTAGCGGGGATGTTGCTTGATCGTAACGTCAAAATTCCCAGGGCCGCCCGATATGCTCTCCACCTCCGCCAAGGTGGCAAACCGGATTTGAGGGTTCTTTTTCATTCTTTGGAAGTTGATTTCAAGGCCGCAGTAGGGGGGGCAGAGCTTGGGAAAGTACTTGTTGAGCTGGGCTACCCTTCCGCCCAGATAGGGTTCTTTCTCGACAAGAAAAACCTCATACCCGGCCTCCGCCGCCTCCAGGGCGGCGGTGATCCCGGCGATCCCGCCGCCGACGACGAGTATGGTCCGATATACCGAAGGCGTGGTCTCCACCTAAGACTCCTCATTCAACTCTGGGCGACTTACGGTGCTTCGTGCACCGGCTTCGTCACGAAACAATCGATATGAAATCTTTTTTGAAAATCTCCCACTCGCCCGCCGCCGGGTCGTAGCGAGAGTTGACGAAGCATTTCCAGTTCTCTTCATCAATTTTGGGGAAGTCGCCGCGGTAATAGTAGCCGGGCCAACGTGTCTCCTCCCGGAACAGAATATGGCGCATGTGCGTCTCGGCGCACCAGACCCGGTCCCATACCTCCCAGCACCGCAGCAAATCGTGGAGATCCCGGGCGGCCAGATGCTCCATGTCTTCCTTCATGAGACCGAGCAGTTCAAGGCCCCGATTAAGGGTCGGCTCGTTGGTGAGGTAGTAGGCACCCTGCCCGGCGCAGTATTCGTCCATGATCTTCTGGAGGCGGAGAAGGGCTTGTTTGGGTAACACGTAGTTGGGATTAATATCCGGCTTGGTCGATTTCGATTGGTTCTTCTCGAAGACTTCGAGGGGCTGGAGCAGCTTTTTCTTGATTATCTCAACCCGGTCCTGCTCCACGTTCGGCTCATCGGGGTTGTCTTGGGCATAGGCGACCGCCGCCTTTCCCGCCAATCGCCCCTCGGTGTAGGAACCGCTGGAGAATTTGTGCGCGGATCCGCTCACGCCGTCTCCGGCCGAGAAGAGGCCATTGATGGTTGTCATTCGGTTGTACCCCCAGAAGTACTCCTTGGGAGCGAGGTCCTCCGGCCCGCTCACCCACGCTCCGGTCGCCGAGGCGTGGGATCCCATTAAATACGGTTCCGTCAGCACGACCTCCGACGGGGTCTTGGCCGGGTCGATGTTCTCCGACGCCCAGAGCAGGGCCTGGGACATGGTCATGTCCAGGAAGTCTTCCCAAGCCTCACTCTCGATCTGCCGGATCTTCTTCGGATCGTGCTGAACGTCGGCATACATCTTTTGCATCGCCTCGTCCGTTCTTATGTAGTGGGGCCCCCGGCCCGCCAGATAGTCCTGGATCATCTGGTGATTCCGGATCGGGGTCGGGATCGGTTGCCCGGTGCTGTAGGGCGGAAAATCTTTGAGCAAATCGGCCATTTTTTCTTCCACCACATCCCCGTAGGCGTTCTTCAGAGTCGCCTTCATGAGCAGGAACCACATCCCCACAGGGCCGTAGCCGTCTTTGAAGCGCGCCACCACCAACCGATGCTCGAACTGACTCATCTCGGCGCCGGCCTCTATCATCAGCTTATAAACCGATCCGGTGTTCCAGGGGGCATACCAGATGCGCCCGAGCCCCTCACCAACGGAATGGGGGCGAAAGACTCCCGTGGCTCCGCCAGCGGAGGAGATCACCGCCTTTGCCTTGAAGACGTAAATTTTGTTTTCGCGCACGCTGAAGCCAACGGCTCCGGCGATTCGCTTCGGATCCTTGGCATCGATCAACAGGTCGGATACGAAAACCCGCTCGTATATGTTTCCCTCTCCAATTGCCTTCTTGGCCGCCTCGGCGACGATGGGCTTGTAGGATTCGCCGTTGATCATGACCTGCCAACGGCCTTCCCGCACGTAGCGCCCTTCCGGGGTTTTCCAAAAAGGCAACCCCCACTCCTCGAACATGTGAACCGACGAATCGACGTTTCGGGCGATGTCGTAGACGAGATCTTCCCGTGATAGCCCCATCAAGTCCTGGCGGACGTAGCGAACGAAGTCCTCGGGCTGGTTTTCCCCCCACTTCATTCCCATGTAACAGTTGATGGCCGACAAGCCCATAGCGACCGCTCCGCTCCGCTCGATCGCACCCTTTTCCACGAGAACAACCCGCAGGCCCTTGGACTTGGCCCAGTAAGCAGCCTCATAAGCGGCACCGCATCCCGCCATTCCCCCCCCACAGATCAGGACGTCACACTCGACGACTTCGGTTTCAAATTCGACCATCACTTGCCTCCAGGGTATGCCGTTGATTGAACAGTGGATTAGTCGTTCGACAAGACGGGGAGCTTGTCCACGCCGAGGTACTTCGCCTCGCCGCAGAGGCCGGCCTTATTCGCTTCCTCGGCGCTAGGATCCGGTAGATCCTGGAATGGCTCGATCGATCCCCACGGCGTCGTGCGGATGGGGTACTTGAAGCGCTTCATCTCTCCGTTCCGGAACTTCACGGTCCACAAGATCGAATCGGTCCCGCGGAGCGGCGTGAGGCTCGCTCCCATCGGCATCACGTCCCCGTATCCCCGCATATCGATAGCTGTCTGGGGACATGTCTTTACGCAGGCATAGCACTCCCAGCAGAGGTCGGGCTCGATGTTGTAGGCCTTCCCCATGGATTGATCCAGGTGCATGATGTCCGAGGGGCAGATGTACATGCAGGCGGGTTTGTCCAACGCCTTGCAACCATCGCACTTGTCCGGGTTTACATAGGTCGGCATATCTAGCTCCTAAATAATAACCTTAACTTTTTTCTTCTGCGTACCTGTGAAGTTTGACCTCCGCTTTTTCCTCTAATGTCGAGTAATACTCTTTCAAAATGGAGAGCACTTCAGGCCGGCTGAAATGATCGGGAACCTCCTCACCGCCGGACAACATCTTCCTCAACATGGTTCCGCTCAATAGGACACGGTTTTCCTTGCCGTGGGGGCAAGTTCTCATTGAGGCGACTCCATCACATATGAAGCAGTAGAAGGTCCAGTCGATTTTGAGGGGCTGTAGTTCCAGGGAACCTTTGGGAATCTCATCGAATATGCAATGGGCATCAAAAGGACCGTAGTACTCTCCAACCCCCGCATGGTCCCGTCCTACGATGAGATGGCTGCAACCGTAGTTCTGTCGGAACACGGCGTGCAGCAGTGCCTCGCGGGGCCCACCGTAACGCATCTCCGCGGGATATCCAGCCTGGATACAAGTATCTTTGACGAAATAGTTCTCCACCAATGCGCTGACAGCTCTCACCCTTACTTCGGCAGGGATATCCCCGGGCTTGAGCTTTCCCACCAATTGGTGAATTAATACGCCATCGCAGGTTTCGATGGCGATCTTCGCCAAATATTCATGAGACCGGTGCATGGGATTCCGAAGCTGCAGCGCGGCAACGGCGCTCCACCCTTTTTCCCGAAAAATCTCTCTTGTCTCTGCCGGACGCAAATAGATGTCCTTGAACATCTCAGGATAAAAGCTCTCGCTGAACACTTTCAACGGACCGCCCAGATTGACGTCGCCTTGGGCCATCACCTTGGCCACGCCGGGATGTTCCGCATCAGCGGTCTTAAAGACCTGCTTGCACTCGTACGCCTTGTCAATCGTGTATTTTTCCTGGACGGTCATGCTCCCCATGAGGTCGCCCGTCTCATTGTCAATCAAGCCAACCTCTTCCCCTTCTTTCAGTTCATCCGCCTGCTCCTTCGAAGCGGATAGGGTGATGGGTATGGGCCAAAAAACACCATCGTTCCTCGCGTAGTAATCGCAGACGCCCTTCCAGTCCTCCTCGCCCATGAACCCCTCAAGGGGGGTAAAGGCTCCTATACCCATCATGATGAGGTCAGAGGTCTCTCGAGAAGTCATCGTGACCTGGGGCAGAGATTTTGCTTTTTGCCTCTGCTCGTTGAGTTCCTCCCCGACGAGCAAGAGAGGCTTTAGCTTTTTCACTTTTCCGTGGGGGTTGACTAAGGCCATTTCGGTTTCTCTTTGATCGCACATTTTTCGAACTAACTAGAACCAAGGCATGCTGGAAATTTAGATCGAGCTATTGTGGTCAACAGGTGGGTAGGCGTCAAATAAATAGTTGCCCGCTTATATATAAAGGATTCTTTATGACCCATTGGAGGGTTTCGCCGCTCGTTTTCCAGCGCGCCGGGGCTGACTCAGGTGCTGCTGGGCATAGGTGTGAACAAACTCCCGAAACTGCTGGGCTACGGGGGAGAAGTACTTCTGCTTACGGTAGATGAGTTCCATGTGCCGCGTGAGTTCGAGCTTTTTGATGGGAATTATCCGGAGGGTCTCCGAAACGGATTCCTGCTCGACAGCATAACTGGAAACGACCCCGAACCCCAGGTTGGCCTCTACGGCCTTCTTCACCGCCTCCGTGCCGAATAATTGCATAACCACTTGCAGCTTAATTCCCATCTCGCGAAGCCTGCGCTCTACAAACTGCCTGGTCCGGGAGGTCGGTTGGGGAAGAACGCAGGGCTGGTCCTCTAAATCCTTGAGGGAAACTTTGGCAAGACGGGCGAAATGGTGGGAGGGCGAGACTATAAGCACCAAATGGTCGAGACAGACCGGTTCTATCCCAAACCGACCATCCTCGGTGGGACCACCCACCAGGGCCATGTCAACGACGTTTTCAAGAATTTTTTTATAGAGCCACTCCGTGGACTCGATATGAAATATGACTTCCGTTTCAGGGTAGAGTTCCATGAATGCCCTCACGATTCGAGGCAGGACGTACATCCCCCCTGTAGTGTTGGCTCCAAGGATGAGTTTCCCTTTGGTTACCTGACGCAGCTCATCGATGGCCCGTTCGGCTTCATCCTTGGCATGGAGAATGGAGACGGCACAGCGATAGAGGGCTTCGCCAGCCTGAGTCAGACGGAGCTTGGGACCACCTCGTTCCAGCAGGGGAAGGCCCAGACTCTTCTCCAGAGCCTTCACTTGCAGGCTGACAGCCGGCTGCGTGAGGTGGAGATCAGAGGCAGCGACGGTGAAGCTTAGCCGCTGAACCACCGCATAAAATATTTGAAGTTGATGAAGATTCACTGCTGGTACTGTTCCCACTTAATTGGCATTATCTGGCACTCCACTGTCCAATGCTGACGCTACCAAATCCCCCTCAATCTGGTACACATTATCGGAAATAGACGCTATGTAAAGGCGATCATGAAATCACAGCCAAATTATTTCTGCCAAAACCAGAGGTCGGTCATCCTATCCAGGGTATTCTCGTCCCTTGTTGAATTTGAGCGGTGAACCATCATGGTAAGGCAATCACCCATCTCTTTAGTCTTCGCGTCAATTCGTTCGCCATTTTACCGCCTTTGGGTGAAGCTAGTCATGCAAATTGTTGGGTAATCCAGCGAAATTTCCCTTTTCAGCGGCGATGGTCCCGCCTCTCTAATGGGCCGAGGGCAGGAAGGCGCCTTTCGGATTGCTGTACAAGCCCAAGCTCATGAGAGTAAATGGTGAGATCACGCGAAACCCACTTTCCAAGCACCAGCGGAAAAGCTCGCCGTTGCGAGTCGGCAAGAGAAAACCGGGACCGGCGTATTCCGGTGTTGCCGCGATGAGTGCCTTTAAGTCCTCGTTGGTCTCGCCCAGGGCATGGCCGAAGAACGAGAACACGGTGGCATATCCCGTAATACGGTCGTCGCGTTCAACAAGGGTGGCGGTACCAGCCTTGATCGCATCGAGCAGTTCCCCGCTGCGGTGGTGTCCGTGGACTTTGATGGACATCTGATCGCAGGCCTCCAACTCATTTTCCGTGGCCGGGCGCACAGCGTATCCGGGAATCCGCACCGCAAGGGGATGCCCTTGGATAAGGGCCAATGGCTCGCGCACTTCGAACCCAAGCTCGGCGTAAAGAGATAGCGATTCGCTGTTATAGGCCTCTTGGACCAAGCGGACGCCCGGAAAGTGCTGCTTTTCTGCCCGCTCAAGCACATCCCGCATTAGAAGGCGGCCAATCTCGCCTTTTTGCACGGCCGGATCAATACTGATCGGACCAATGGCGGCAATGGTCGAACGCTCGTCAAGGAAGTTGCTACCGACGACGCGGCCATCAAGCTCGGCGATGACGGAGTAATAGGCCGGGTGCGAAAGCTGCTCTGACACGAGCCCGATAGCGGCCTCGGGCCCGGAAAAAAAGGGTTGAAAGCCGTGCCGATCAGAAAGCTCCGTAAATGCCTTATGGCAGATCGTGCCACAGACTACGGCGTCAAAGGGCGATCCCGGTAGTAGCGTGACGTTCACCTGATTATTCTCCTTTCTGCGGTCATCTTTTTCGCCGCAACTTCCCAGGTGGCATCCTGCCAGCTGGAGTTATATGTGGGGCACTTCTCGGGCGATTTCCTCTCGGAGGGCATAGGGGTGCTTATCCATGCAATTCAGCTTCGGATCTGATTGGCTGAAAAGGTGTGCATGGTGCGCAACCTCGTGGTTGTGGTTGTGGCTAAGCCTACTGCGAAGAAATGGCCGGCCGCACTTATGGGCAACTCCGGTTATTGAATTTAGACGAAAGAATTTAGCAACGAAAGCGAAAGACCTTTCAGGTAGAATGGGATTAAGCACTGAACTCTGCCAGTGAAAAGGAGTACCATCCATGGGGAACTCTCTCTTGTCTCTGACGATAGCCGTTGGGGTCTGGGTCAGCTTGCTGAGCCCGGCCGCCGCCGCTCATTCTATGCCGCTAGGCGCACGCGGCGGCGGATGTGGCCAGCAACCATTCCGCGCGCATGGAGGATGGAGAAATGGGCCAGAGAGATCACGTGGATGACGGCAGATTTCAAATGATTGTGCCAGTTCTTGAGGAGGGAATTCCGTGGACGAGCTCCTATGACGGGCATAATGGTCTCCGAAAGAGTCCCTGCTATTGGACCTTGGAGGCTATCATAAATAGTGGATATTCAAGAGATTCCGGTCGGCCGGACCCAACATAAATATCACTGGTCCAGGACACAGAGTACAAGCGTACGGAGGGTTGAAATTCGGAGCAAGGATATCCAAATACCTGTCCTCTTGCTAGAATTAGTAATTCGACATGGATAGAGAAAAAATCGATGAAAATTTCCACCACAGGCCGGTATGCCATTATCGCCATGATCGATCTGGCGGGGCACTCGCAAATACACCCGATCTCTTTGCCACAAATCGCGGGCCGACAAAACATCAGCCAGCACTACCTCCAAAAGCTTTTCGTCAAAATGCGGTGGGCCAAACTCGTGAAGAGCACACGTGGACCGAGAGGAGGCTATGTGCTTGCGCGTCCTCCCTCGCAGCTCACCATTAAGGATATCCTCTCCTCCG
>DNYS01000255.1:16836-17071 GCA_003506735.1 Nitrospinota bacterium | reverse complement strand
CTCCTCCGAATCCCGCCGTATACGGAAGTCGGCAACTGTGGCGTAAACTCGAGGCCACAATTGATCGGACGCTGACGGAGACGACCCTTGAAGAGATATGCACCGTCCTAGGTACTGAGAGAGGTGAGGTGAAGATCCCCGATTTCCAGGTATTTATCTAGGTTCATGCGATGGAGAAAGAAAAGTAATATAACTTATTTATTATCAATATATTGATGGTTCGCCATCTTTTTTT